>CAYHST010000031.1:6840-11138 GCA_964359415.1 uncultured Candidatus Saccharibacteria bacterium
GCGCCAATTTCCCCGTCCGCATTCGTTCATCAATTTCCGACGCGAATATGGCATTGATTCCGGAGTCGCGGATATATTTCATCTGCTGTTTGAATTTCTTGGGAGAAACCGCGAAAAACGCGCCCGAATCCGCTATAGAGTGATACATGAGAATGGAGAGTGCGGAAAATCGCGCCGGAAACAAGGATAAAATCGATACCAGAATTTTCTTAAGGAAAATGGTCATGTTGTTCATTTGCGCTGTTTCCCGAAAGAGCGCATGGAGGCGCGGCGCAAGCAGGGCGAGAGAGTGTGTTTCAATCACATACGCCCGCGATTTTCGCGAGAGCGCCTCGCGCCTGTCCGCGTCCATGAGAAGCGCGGATTTAATTCCGCGTGCGACTGAATCCGCCGAGTTCACGTCCACAAGAAGTTCGTCGGGAACCGCTCCGCGCAAAGCTTCGTTCCCCACGACCACAATGCATCCGCAGGCCATTCCTTCCCCGATAGTTTTATCAAAACTGCCGGAGGGCGTGAGGTTGACGTATATCGCGTGACTGGCGTATTCCGCCGCGGCTTCATCGTTTCGAATAGACGGTTTGAACGCGACACCCGGCACCGATGAGAAACGTTTCCTCAATTCGCGCGCGAATTCCTCCCGGCCGGGGGTCGGGTCGCCGATAATATCGGCCATGAACGCGATGTTCTGTTTCGCGAGAATATCGAGCGCCTGCAAAAAGACTTCCGGCTTCTTCACGGCATCAAGCCGACCGAGAAATAATATTGAATTCGGGTTGGCGCTTCCGCTCGGCTTGAACAGAGCGGTGTCAATACCAATGGGCATTTGAACGGCGTTTCCGAAATGCGCTACATACGCTGATGGAGATGTAAAACATACTTTGAACGAAAGAAATCCGGCAATGCGCGTAAAAATCGAGCCCCTCTTGTGATTGCGCCAGAGAACAACGCGCTTTCCCAAAATCCACCAAAGGTTTCCGCCCATGAGAACATACTCCTGATTCATGTGTACGAAAACCGAATCGTATTCGTTTCGCAAAGACCAGATGTATTTGAAGAATCGCCAAATGTATTTGGTTCGAGAAACCCCAGATTCCTTACCCAAGGAATAAACTCTCACATTCGCGGGCAAAGAGTGCCTTCCCTCTTTCAAGCAAATTACATGCACCGATTCAGAGCGTTTCGCCAATTCCCGAATCCAGGAGTGGAAAAATCCCAGCACTGGGTCATCGAGGTCCACTGCTTGCGTGATTATCAAGAGTCTCATATTGACGTAATTACAGGCATGTATATAATATGCGCATCACCACGAAAAGTCCCCCGTAGGGTTCTGTCCCTATGGGGTCCTTTTCTTTCCATATTCCAGTTTATTGCGTAATTCATTCATAAAAGCTAAGCGTTTCTTACCGAAGCGTTTAAGCAACGCGGAATACTTATTCATATTTGGAATGAGTACGCGCTCTAACTTGTCCCGCTCAAGTAGGTATTTGACGAGGCAATAAAAGTCGCCGTCGCCGGTCACTATGATTGCCTTACCGTAATTGTCCAACTCGTGCATGGCCTGCAAGACAAGTTCTGCATCGCAATTGCCTTTCGTCGTGCCATCTTTATACGTTAGCGTCGGCTTGAATATGCAGAGAAATCCGGCATCCTGCAACGCGGTGTATAGCTCATTGTTCCCTTCAACGTATCCGATAAACAGGAACGCCTTCGTAACACCGTATTTTTCGCGCAGATACACGCGAAAACGTTTCCAATCTAACTTCCATCCCTGTACACGAATCGCCAAATTTACATTCTGACTGTCCACGAACGCGTAATTATTTTCTTTCAGTTTCATAGTATTGCACCAACCCCCTAGGTCTGCCTTGGGACGGGCGTGCTTTTTTGCGGATACATATTCTCCAGAATCTCTCCCGCTATCGTGGAGAGAGAGTGTTCGCGTCCGACATAGGCGCGAAGTTTGGCGCGCTCGCGTTCGCGCTCGCCTTCGGAAAGCGCGAGAGCGCTTTTGATTGCCCGCGCGACAGTCTCTTCTTTCATGTCTTTGAGATATAAATCCGGATGCACCACGGTCTTCAATCCAGCATTCCCTGTTACGACAAGACATCCACCTGCCATCGCCTCAAAAAGCGCTTTGTTGAAGCCGGACGCAGAGCCAACGTGTATAAATATCTCGTGCGAGGCGTATATTGGCGGAGTTTTTTCATGGACAACGGCTCCGCGATACGCGACAGCGCCGGAGCTTTCGAGGGCTGTATATGTGGCGCGAAGATTCTTGAAATACGCTTCATCGCTTGGGATTGCAGTCGCGCCGTATACATCCAAACGCGCGTCTATATTCTCGCGTTTGAGACGGCCTAGCGCGGACATAATTACTTCAAGATGCTTCGCGGGCGCGATACGGCCGACGAATAAAAGAGAATTTTTCTTCGCGTGGCGTTCCTCACGCGCGAAAATCTCCACTTCAACCCCGACTGGAATTAAAACCGCGTTCGGAAATCGCGCGACGTACGCATTCGGGTCAGTGTGAAAAACAACATCCGCGAGCCGCGCCGCGAGCGCCGTCCGCCACGGCCTGCCAACTTCGTTCGCGATAAGCCCGATCTTCTTTCCGGTAAGCTTCCACAACAAGCCCGCGAGAATGACATATTCGGTGTTTATATGCACCAAGACGGTGTCGTAATTTTTGCGCAACTTCCACGCGTAAGACCAGAACCGCAGAACGTAGCGTATGCGTTTCCAAAAACGAGGCCCCCGCGCCGTTTCTTTTCCCAGCGAATATTCCCGCACATTGCTGGGAAGCGACTGCTCTCCCCGCTGAAGGCATATCGCATGCACTTCATTGGTATGAAGCGCGAATTCCGCGACCCATTGATGGAAGAACCCAAGAATCGGGTCTCCCTTGTCCACGGCCTGCGTGCAGATAAGAAGCTTAATGTCGCGCGCGGGCGTGGGACGGAATTTTTCAACGACGCTGTCTCTCACTTTATCCAAAACATCTTTGCCGTATACTCCGGCCAAAAGGTCCACGTCTTTCCCGCTTGAAATGAGTAGCTGCATGTTCTTTTCTTCAAGCGCCTCCATGAGCGCGACCCCTTCCTTATCCTTCACCGTGTTTTGATAAATTCCTCTTATAGCGGCGAAGTCTTTGATGAAGCAGTGGCCGCCGGCTCCGCGTCCGCTCTTGTGAATCGGCTGGGCGTAGCGGTTGCATATCATCGGGTCCGCGAGAGACGCTTTGTGAATCGCCGACCAGTCAGCTCCGTGTTTCCGCGCGATGTCGTACATCATGTTGAAGAGCATGATTTGCACGTAACCGCTTGCGTTGTGCGTGTATTTTATTATTTCCGCCTCGGTGGACTTGCACGTCAGGGTAAAGGGCGCCTCCGGAAGGACTGCGTGGACTGCTTCGGCGGCGGCGCGGTGGCGGTCGGTTTCTTCCGCAATTCCAACAATGTTAGAAAACGGATGAGTCGCGTCGTATGACGCCGTCGCCTCGCTTAAGAATTCGGGAGAATAGAGAACTATCACGTCCGGGTTCGCTTTCTGGAGAGCGACCGTGGTGCCGGGGATAATCGTGGATTTGAGTAGTGCTATTTTGCCTTTTCCAACCAGTCCGATAGACGCGCTTACGATAGATGGGTCGAATTTGCCAGCGACAGTCGGCGTGGGAACCGCGATAAAAACGATGTCGCATTCTTTTATCCTGTCCTTGTTCTTTCGGAACGGCTCCTCAAGCGCGTAGCGCACCGTCTCATACCCGCGCGCTTCCAAATCGTCCGCGTAATTCTTGCCGATGTATCCCTGCCCCACGAATCCCATTAGAGGTTTTTTCATACATCAACTGTGGCAAATCCGCTGTCCGCGGTGCATTCAAGTTTGCTGATATGAAAGGTTTCAAGCCCCAGGGCAAGCCCTGGACCCGATTCCGCCCTGACATGTCTCGACGAAATCTTTCCGCGGCAAGCCGCGGGGTTTTCACCTTTGCTGTCTGCGTCGCTCGGAAATGAAAGAGTACACTCTTTCATTTCACTCGCTATCCTCGACAGATAAATAAGACCGTCGCGAACCTCTAACGGGACGAGCCCAATAACCGGTTTTCCGCGTTTATTCTCCGCCATAATCCCAGCATTATTGCCGTTTTCTTGCGAACGCGCAAGATTCGCCCTGTTTCCGCTTGCCGGCACGTGTTTACTTCTCCATGTCTTAATTTCTTCGTCAATCTGTTCACAAAATTAATACGAAATTCGTATTCCCTATTCTACGCTATAGCGTATAATAGGGAATATGGGAAAGAT
>CAYHST010000032.1:0-1298 GCA_964359415.1 uncultured Candidatus Saccharibacteria bacterium
GACATGGAATTCCGCCAGGCAAAAATTGTGGTTGATAAAACTCTGGTCAGGACTTCAGACGAGGAAGCTAAAACCGCTGAAGGCGGTTCGCCCCTAAGCAAATCGCCGGGCGAGCCACAGGCTTTAGCCGACGCTTCGCAAAGCGAAGCGTCTAGGGAGGACCATCGCTCACGCTTCAACCCAGAACAGCACATCATGATTGAGGACGCGCGCAGAATAAAAAAAGACGCGCAACTCGACGAAGAAATTTCTTTTCCGCTTGAGACGCATGAGGATTTCGGCCGCATCGCGGCGCAAGCCGCCAAACAGGTTGTAATGCAAAAAGTGCGCGAAGCGGAACGCGCTTCAATAATTTCGGAGTTCGGAGAACGAGAGGGCGAGGTTGTAACGGGGCATGTGCAAAGATTTGAACGAGGCAATCTCTACGTAGACCTCGGCCGCGCGACAGCGATTCTCCCCTACGAGGAACAAATACCGGGCGAGCGGTACCGCCAAGGAGAGCGGGTGCGTGCCCTGCTTTTGCACGTCGATGAAGGAGTGCGCGGAACCTTCATTCGCCTCTCGCGCTCGCACCCGAAATTTTTAACAAAACTATTTGAAGCGGAGGTTCCGGAGATGGCTTCAGGAATCGTCGAGGTAAAGGCGATTGTGCGCGAACCCGGTAGCCGCGCGAAAATCGCCGTGTTCTCGAAAGACAACCACGTTGACCCGGTGGGTGCCCTGGTAGGCCAGCGCGGCGTGCGAGTCGCCGTCGTCACATCCGAATTGGGCGGAGAAAAAATAGATGTCGTCGAGTGGTCTGAAAATCCCGCTGAATTCGTTCAGGAATCATTAAAACCGGCGCAAGTTCTTGGGATTGAGCTATTTGAGGACGAGGCCCGAGCAGTCGTGAAGGTTGCCGAAGACCAGCAATCGCTCGCAATCGGCCGCGGAGGGCAAAATGTCCGCCTCGCCGCGCGCTTGACCGGCTGGAAAATAGACATCCGCTCCGCGGGAGGAGAGCAGGTCGCGGAATCCGAGAAAGCGGCGGACACCGAAAAGATCGTCTCTGAAATCACGGGAGAAAAACCGGCGGAACCTGAAAAGTGAAGCTCTCGCGGCTCTGCCGCAAGGTATCCGCGGAATTCTCTGAAGCCTGTAGCCCTGCTTCGCCAAGGCTACGCAGGGTTCTCCGCCTTCATTCCCTCAGCAAGCTGCGGAATGCTCTGCGAAGGAGAAGAAAAGGGGGCCGAATAATAATCAAACGGTGACAGATGAAATGAAGCGGGGCTCGCGCGCGCGAGCCCCGCTTGTGCATC
>CAYHST010000032.1:1308-11103 GCA_964359415.1 uncultured Candidatus Saccharibacteria bacterium
TTTTGTTTGGGTGGGGGGGGGGCGGCCCCGCCCCCCCCGCTTCTGCATCGCAAGAATCTCAGCGCAAGAAACTCACTAACAATAGAGCGACCCCAGTACCACAAGTCCTTCGGACTTGGCTACGGGGCGGGACTCGGCAGTGCCGAGAACTAAGGGAACTCTATCTTTTATGCTACTGCAAGAAGCTGACAATCAATAGGGCTACTATATTCACCACCTTAATCATCGGGTTAATCGCGGGGCCGGCAGTGTCTTTATACGGGTCGCCGACTGTGTCGCCGGTAACCGCCGCGGCATGAGCGTGTCCCTTTTTCCCGCCGTAGTTTCCGTCTTCAATATATTTTTTCGCGTTGTCCCATGCGGCGCCTCCCGAGGTCATCGAAATAGCGACGAAAAGGCCGGTAACGATGACGCCTACCAAAAGTCCGCCGAGCGCCTGAAGCCCGAGCAGCCAAAACACGAGAATCGGCACAAGCACCGGAAGAAGCGCCGGCACTATCATGAGCTTCTGCGCGACAGCCGTTACGATTTCCACAGCAGTTCCATAATCGGGCTTCGCGGTTCCTTCCATAATTCCGGGAATTTCCTTGAACTGGCGGCGCACCTCCTCGACGACAGCGTGTCCGGCCTTGCCGACAGCTCCCATCGCGAACGCGGAGAAGAGATACGGAAGCAACCCCCCGATCAAAAGTCCGGCAAGAACGGTTGGGTTGCTTAAATCGAATGTGAGAGCGCCGGAAGCGAGATTCGAGATTTCCTGCGTGTATGAAGCGAACAAAACAGTCGCGGCAAGCCCCGCCGAAGCGATGGCGTACCCCTTCGTTACGGCCTTGGTCGTGTTGCCGACCGCGTCGAGCTGGTCTGTTACCGAGCGCACTTCCGCCGAGAGCCCCGACATTTCCGCGATGCCTCCGGCGTTATCCGTAATCGGACCGAACGCGTCTATTGCAATAACAGTGGCCGTAAGAGAGAGCATGGCCATGACGGCAATCGCAATTCCGTAGAGCCCAGCGAAGTTGTACGCGAGAAGGATGCTCCCAGTAATGAGCAATACCGGAAGAGCGGTCGCCTCCATTGAAACGCCGAGCCCGGTGATGATGTTCGTGCCGTGTCCGGTTGTTGAAGCTTTCGCGATGGCCTTAACCGGAGCGTATTTCTTGCTCGTGTAGTAGTCGGTGATGAGAAACATGCCGATGGTTACGGCAATTCCGATGAGCGCGCTGTAGAAGAGATTTTGCGCATCGTATAAACCGTTGCCAGACATGATTATTTTCGTCAGCGGGTAGAATGCGGCCACCGAAAGCGCGGCGGAGACAATCAACCCGCGATACAAAACCGGCATGATGGAATCTTTGGTTCCGCCCCGCACTACAAACGTGGATATTGCGCACGCAATTAGGGCAACGGCGCCCAGAGCGAGCGGAAACATGATGGCGCCCGGGAAGCTAGGCAGAAGAAGCGACCCGAGGAGCATTACAGCAACCGCGGACACGACGTATGTTTCAAAAAGGTCTGCCGCCATGCCGGCCGTGTCGCCTACGTTGTCGCCTACGTTGTCGGCGATGACCGCCGGGTTGCGGGGGTCGTCCTCGGGAATTCCCGCTTCAATTTTTCCAACCAAATCAGCGCCGACATCGGCGCCTTTCGTGAAGATGCCTCCTCCAAGGCGCGCGAAAACAGAGATGAGCGACGCGCCGAACGCAAGTCCGATCATCGCCACCAAATCTCCCGTTACCCAATAGAACCCAGTGATGGAAAGAAGGGCTAGCGCGGCGACGGTAAGCCCTGTTACCGAGCCGGCGCGAAATGCCACGCTAAGAGCGGCCGGAATCCCGCCGCGAGCCGCTTCTGCCGTCCTGACGTTGGCGCGGACGGCGACCGCCATGCCGATGTAACCGGAAAGCGCGGACACAATCGCGCCGATAATAAAACCAACCGCCGAAAGCCACGATATAAAATATCCGAGCAGAAGAAAAAAGACAATGGCGACAACAGCGACGACTTTATACTGCCGGATGAGATAGGCGTTCGCGCCTTCTTTAATCGCGTCGGCAATATCCGTCATTCTCTTGCTACCGTCCGCGAGGCTTAAGACCTGCACCGCGAGAAATCCGCTGAAAGCTAGAGTCGCCAAACCGGAAATAACCGTCCATAAAAAAATCGTTGACTGCATATGTTATATAATGAATAAATGATTAATCTTGATTCCGCGGAGTGTAACGTATTTCAATCCGTTTGACAACGGAGCTGGAAATTAATGATATAATTCCCGTGTCGCGCTTATGGATGAATTCAACAGAGTGAATGACGCTGGCCAAAATCAGACGACAGCGCATGCGTCTCGTTCCGGAGTGGGTTCAATCGTCGGAGCAATCATCATCATCATCCTGCTCGCCGCGGGCGCGTTTTACTTCTGGGGCGCGGAATTAAACACGAGGGACAATAATCCACCTCCGCTCATTCTCGGAAATGAAACTGCGGGTGCGGACACGCAGGCGGCAACACAATAGGAGGAGGCAAGAATTGAGAAATAAGCCCGCATACACTATGCGAGTGTCCGGAAGTGTGATAAGAAATACCGATGTCTGATGAAACGAAAGTGCAAACAAAAATTGATTCCCGCGAAACCACGGTAAAAATTGAGCGCGACACGGAGCGCTGGGAAGTTGAGGTGAAAGCGGAAATTCCGACAGAAATTCTTCTCACGTACCGCGGCCACGCGCTCAAAGAAATTCAGAAAACCGCGAAAATCGACGGGTTCCGTCCCGGGCACGCGCCCGAATCGGAAATAATCCGCGTCTATGGCGAGCAGGCAATCCTCCGGCGCGCGGCAGAGGATGCGGTTCAGAATGAATTGCCGGAGATTTTGGCTTCTCAAAAATTACCGATAGTACAAACGCCCCATGTAACTATAAATGCTCCAGAAGCAGGCAAACCGCTATCTTTCACCGCGCGCGCGGCTCTCGCGCCGGAAATCGAGCTCGCCGATTACAGAACAATCGCGAAAAAACATCCTGTAGCCGGCGGAAAAGACATCGAAGTTTCGGACGAGGAACACAAGAATGCGATGACTCACTTGCGGCGCGAGCGAGCGCGCATTGAGAAAGTTGAAGCAGGCAAAAAACCGGCAGAGGCCTCGGATGAATCGCGCGCGATGGAAGAAAAGGATTTGCCGGAACTTGATGACGCGTTCGCGATTAGCATCGGTTACGAAAGCATCGCCCATTTTCACACGAAAGTCCGCGAAAACATGAAAACTGAAAAGGAGCGTCAAGCAACCGATATGCGCCGACAGGCAATAATTGAAGGCCTTGTTAAGAATTCCAAAATTTCCTATCCGGCCATACTGCGGGAATATGAAATAAACGAAATGGAAGCCCGGCTAAAGGACGACCTCGCGGGCGCGGGAATGAACCTCGAGGCATATCTCGCCGGAACAAAAAAGACGTGGGAACAAATTCTCGCGGAGTGGAAAGAACCGGCCGATAAACGCGCGAGAACACGCCTTATTTTGGGCGAAATCGCGCGCATAGAAAAAATAGAGCCCGATGAAACATTGCTCGCGCAAGAAGTTGAACACGCGAAAAAACACTACAAAGACGCCGCGCCGGAAGCTCTTCGCGCCCACATAGCCCACGCCCTTAGGAATGAGGCGACATTGAAGTTTCTCGAATCAATTCACTAATGCTGATTCGTTACCGAAAGAGCGCAACCTGCCCGCCCTCCCGATGGTCGGGAGCAGGCGGGCGAAGCGGTATTGAAATTTCTGGAATCAGTTGAGTAAGTAAATACAATTGAGCGCTTCTGGCCATTGACAGTACTATAGCAATCTTGCTATAGTGGCAAACAGGTCGAGCATTTAGTAGAATCGTTGCATGGGGTACATTCGATTTGAGGCGCTTGTTCTTCAGGCAGCACAAGAGTACATAGATGGCTTGAGTAAATCCGAACAAGGCGCGATTAGAGCGGATATAGACACAATGAAGTTGGGTGGCTTTGATTCGGTCTATACAAAGACGCTTAAGGGCAAGGTTCGCGAGCTTATCATTGGCAGGCACCGCATCAGTTATTTCGCGGTTGGAGGTATTTTATATTTCGTACGTGGTTTCCCAAAGAAAAGTGCGAAAACACCGAAAAAGGAAATCGAGTATGCCGAACAAATTTATATGTTAATGAAATAACAATTTTCTATGAAGACAAAAAAAGGCGAAATCAAAACTAAGCTGGCAAAAAAGGATCTTAAATGGTACACCCTTGAGCAAGTATTTGGAAAACATTCAAAAAACAAAGAGTTCCGAAGAGGATATCGGGAAGAGTCGATGCGCATCAAACTGGCCGTTAGAATCAGAGAAACGCGAATTGCAAAGAAAATGACGCAGGAAGCAGTTGCCCAAAAAGCTTCTATGCCTCAATCAGTCATCGCGCGGCTTGAAAGCGGTGAACACAGCGTATCTCTCGATACCCTAAACCGCGTGGCGCATGCACTCGGCAAAGAAGTCGAGCTTGTTTAGTTGTAAGAAACTCGCCTTTCGGAGGGGTTTGAAATGGTTGCTTTTAGGATTTTCTTTTTGATTTTGCACCGCATGAGAAATCTGCTAGGATATGGGTATGAGAAACGAACAATCACCGCGTGCCCAAATGCTCGTGCCGATGGTTGTTGAGAAGACCTCCTTCGGGGAACGCGCTTACGACATTTTTTCGCGCCTTCTCAAAGAGCGCATTGTATTCTTGGGCGGCCCGATTGAGAGCGAGGGCTCAAACCTCGTCATCGCCCAACTTCTCTTCCTCGCTTCGGAGGACGCGAAGAAAGATATTTCTCTTTATATAAACTCTCCAGGCGGCTCCGTCTCCGCGACGCTCGCGATGATAGACACCATGAACCACATACAGCCGGCCGTTTCAACGGTGTGCGTGGGGATTGCCGCCTCCGGCGCGGCGTGGATTCTTTCTTCTGGACAGAAAGGCAAGCGCTTTATACTTCCGAACGCGGAGGTGATGATTCACCAGCCATTGGGAGGCGCCGAAGGACAGGCATCGGATATCGCCATTACCGCCCAGCACATTCTCGCGACGCGCGACCGCTTGAACAAGATGATGGCAAAAAACACCGGACAGCCGCTGAAGAAAATCGAATCTGATGTAGACCGCGACTTCTTTATGACGGCCGAGGAGTCCGTAAAATACGGAATTGTGGATAAGGTACTTGTTTAATAGGCGTCAGGCAATAGTTTACAGGCAATAGGTATTCCAAAATATTGCATTTCCTATTGCCTAATGCCTGTTGCCTTTTTCCTACTCCTTCTGCCTTTTGCCTATTGTCTATTCGCATGCTATATTATGCGAGTACACCAATTAATATTTATGAATTTGCATCCTCGCCGCGCATCTGGATTCGCATTAAGGATTAGAACTATGTCTGTGCTAATTAAGAGTTCTCACAGCTTTTCGGCAGTGGTCTAAACTTTTACAGATGCGCGCTGGGATGACCAACGCGTATATGACGTTAACAATAGCATTTCTTCTCATCGCCCTTGCGGGCGCAGTCGGCATCGGACTCGGATACTACCTTCGGTTCATCATCAGTTTAGGAAAGCGCGGTTCGATGGAAATTATCGTTCGGCAAATGACGCTGGACGCGGAAGTGAAAGCGAAACGCATCATTGAGGAAGCGGAAAAGAAATCCTCGGAGAAAGCGGTACAGCAGACCAATGAATTCAAAGAGCGCGAGCGCGAATTGAAACAAACGGAGGAGCGCCTCGTGCGCAAGGAGGAGCTTTTGGACAAGCGCCAATCAAACAACGACGCGGAGCAGGAATCTTTGGCCAAAAAAGCCGAAGAAGTCCAAAAAGCGAGGGAAAAAGCCGAGGAATTGGTGCGCGCCCAACAGGAAAAACTTGAGAAAACCGCCAGCCTTACCGCCGATGAAGCGAAAAACGAGCTTATAAAATCCGTAGAAAAACGCTACGAAAGCGACATCGAGAGCCGGATGCGAAAGCTTGAACTGACCGGCAACGAGAAGCTTGAACAGCGAGCTAAAGAAATTCTAACGACATCCGTCCACCGTCTCGGCAATTCGGTCGTATCCGACGTACTCGCGACGACGATGGCGCTCCCGAACGATGAGATAAAAGGAAAAATCATCGGAAAAGAAGGCCGAAATATCCGCGCATTCGAGCGCGCGACCGGTGTCGACGTTATCGTGGACGATACTCCCGGCACCATCACGCTTTCTTCGTACGACCCTATCCGCCGCCAAATCGCGCGCATCGCGCTTGAAAATCTGATTCTCGACGGCCGAATCCAACCGGCAAAAATCGAAGAAGCGGTGGTAAAAGCGGAAGCCGAAATAAATACAATCATCAAAAAGAAAGGGACGGAAGCCGCCTACGAGGCGCGCGTGCCGAATCTTGACCCGAAGCTTCTCATGATTTTGGGGCGCCTCTATTTCCGCACAAGTTATGGCCAGAATGTGCTTGACCATTCGGTGGAAGTCGCGCACCTGGCCGGAATGCTCGCCGAAGAACTTGGCGCGAATGCTGGGGTTGCCCGCGCGGGAGCGCTTATGCACGACATCGGCAAAGCGGTAGACCACGAAGTTACCGGCACGCATGTTGAAATTGGAAGAAGGATTTTGCAGAAGTTCGGCGTGGGAGAAGACGTAGTGAAAGCAATGCAAGCGCATCACGAAGAATATCCGTATGAAACTCCAGAATCAATGATAGTGCAGGTTGCGGATGCGATTTCAGGAGGCCGACCGGGCGCTCGCCGAGATTCCGTAGAGAACTACATCAAGCGCCTAGAGGAACTTGAAGCGATAGCGAACAAAATGCCCGGCGTTGAAAAAACATATGCCATAGCCGCCGGCCGCGAAATCCGCGTCATCGTAAAGCCGTCCGAAATTAGCGACTTGGAAGCGCGCAAGCTTGCGAGAGACATAGCCGACAAAATCGAAGCCGACTTGCAATACCCGGGTGAGATAAAAGTGAGTGTCATCCGCGAAACTAGAGTAATTGAGTACGCTCGATAAAAAACAGGTTGTGGTATACTAGTGTGATGACTGTTAAAGAGCTGCAAAAAAAACATATGGACCCGGCCCTGCGGGCTGTTATTGCCGATTCAATTCAGGAAATCCTCGGTGACCCCGACTTTGGCTTGGAGCTCACTGCCGCCACAAAGAAAAGGCTACAATCTGCTAGAAACAAAAATCGGAACTGGACTTCTCTAGACGAAATTCGTCGTAAATATTGTTAGAGCATGAGTTCGTGGCGCGTAGAGTTCTCTGATGATGCAAAGAGGGACTTTCTAAAGCTCGACTTGTCTGTGCGTTCCCAAGTGATTGAGCGGCTCTCGTGGCTCGCCGACAATTTCGAGAACATAACCCCGCTCCCCTTGCACCACGAGCTGAAAGGGTTCTTTAAAATCCGCGTGGGAAACTGGCGCGTTGCATATGCATTCGATTCAACCAAAAGCGAAATCAAAGTTCACATGATTAAAAATAGAAACAAGGCTTACAAACGCCGCAGATAAGTATGCAAGCTCCCATGCAACATTGCCGACAAGCTTGAAACCGATTTGCAGTACCCCAGTGAAATAAAGCCTGCCCCGTAGCTCCTCCGAGGAAGGATGGTATGGGGAGTACGCGAGATAAAAAAGTGGCCACCGTGCTTTACTCGCACAGTGGCCGGCATGTTTTGCCATCATTTTGGATTGGAATTTTGCTTCTTTCGTGAATCGGCAACCAGATCTGCAGTTGCCCAAATAATCGCAGCAACGGTGAGACATGCGGCCCACCACCCCAACGTTTCCTTGAACTCAAGGTTGATTAAGACTAGTAATGCGAGTATCGGCATCAGAGTCAGCCGGGCTGTGATGGCTAGGCCGTTGAGAGCGTCTTCACTGCTCTTTGGCTTACGACGTAATACCAGATAGCAACTGATCTTGATACTCAGGTACATCGCCATGAACGTCGTAACTGCCGAGCCCCACTCTTGAGGAGATGACACCCCGTAAAACGGGATTATCACGGCGGGTATTGAGATAAGGATTAGCAGCAGTACGATGTTTAGATTCTTGATTCGCATCTCGGTCCCTTTCCTTGTGAACGAACAAGTAACTCATACTCGTGGTCAAATGCCTTGAGTAGTTACTATAATCCAATCTTGTCCGTTGCCTGCACATACGTCAAAAAGTACGACAGTCGCATAATGATTACATGGCTTATTATCGGATTATTTATACTAACAGGCGATGGTTTCCACGTATAATGTTGATACTATTCTTGACACTTTTACAATTAACGATACTCTGCTCTCATGCACCCTATTTCCGATTCCCTCTCTCAATTAGGCCTTTCCGGACAGGAAAGCGCGGTGTATTTGGCCGCGCTTGAACTCGGTTTCAGTTCAATTTCTGATATCGCAAAGAAGGCCGGTATTAAACGACCGACGACGTACTACATCATTGAAGAGCTCCTGAAAAAGAATCTTGTTTCCCGGGCGCCGAAGGGCAAGCGCATATTTTATCTTGCGGAACGCCCGCAGAATCTCCTGCATAACCTCCGTGAACAGGAAGAACGGCTCATGACTCTCATGCCCCAGCTGGAAGCCATCCAAAATTCAGCGAGCAACAAGCCTAATATCCGGTTTTTTGAGGGCAAGGGGGGAATCCATGCGATATACAAAGAAATGTTCAGTGCGCACCATCACCTGTTCGCCATCGGCTCTCTGGAAAGAATCATGCAGGTCATCACTCCCGAAGATAATGCCGGATATTTTAAGGTTCTCCGTGCGAAGGGCGGGAAGATTCGCGACCTTCTGGATGATTCAAGAGAGGCAAGAGCATACATAAAATCCGCATACAGAAAGGGTCTTGGCCCCGCCAAGTTTCTGCCGAAAGACTTCAAGATGGGTACCGATATGCTTATCACCGGTAATAAAGTATCGCTCATCTCATGCAGTGCAATGGTAGGTTTGCTTATAGACAACGCCGAAATCGCACAGACTCAACGGCAAATGTTTGAGTTCATGTGGAAGCATTTGTGATGCCCTGCCTTCACAAGACAGTATCTTGGCTTAAATACATGGTTTTTAAAGCACTCTCGCAGTCCTCCTGCCTATTGCCTAGTGCCTAATGCCTAATTCTTACCCCCTTTGACTTATCCACATTTAATCGCTCAAATCCTGAAGCGGTGTTGACCCCGTTAGAGGCAGTGCGCGTGCCAGCAATCGTGAATTACACAAGATTTATCGCTGTATATGTCCCCGATGAACGAAGAGATTTATCCACAGTATGCGCACGCGGCCTCTAACGGGGTTGACAGCCCGAAAATATGGCTCAATATGGCAGGAGGTCGGCTAAACGCGCGGAGATTCAGCGTGTCGCCCGAGCGCCTTCGGCGCTCTAGGTCGAAGGCAATGGGCATTGCCGATTTAATTATCATTAATAAACATATATTTATGGCAAACAAAGTAGACTTGATTGAGAAGGTCGCAGGCACAATCAGCTGCACGAAGGCCGACGGAGAGCGCGCCGTTGAGGCGGTTATCGCCGGCATCACGGAGGCGTTGAAGAAAGGCGAGGAGGTTTCTATCGCGGGCCTTGGCATTTTTCAGGCAAAGACCCGGCCGGCTCGCACTGGGCGCAATCCTCGAACTGGCGAATCAATCCAGATAAAGGCGATGCGCGTTCCCAAATTCCGCGCTTCCAAGACCTTGAAGGACGCAGTTCGCTAGTAAACGCAGATTATCGCGGAAGAATACACAAAAAACCCGCCTCTCGGCGGGTTTTTGTGTTGTT
>CAYHST010000033.1:0-2131 GCA_964359415.1 uncultured Candidatus Saccharibacteria bacterium
GCCTTGGCAATCGTCGTTACCGAGGCGCCAGAGATTGAGAATGTCGTACCCTGGAACCAAGGCGTACCAGCCGTAATTGCCGTTGCGTGCGTGGAAGCGGTACTCAACGCCGTTGTTCCCGCCACTGCCGCAACGCCGTAGCCGTAGAGCTGGCCGACGAAGTAAGCGTCGGAAGTCTTGTCTACGTCAAACTGCGCGACGCGGCCAGAGGCATTCGTTCCGATGACGTCGCCCTGAATGGTTACGTCCACCGAGTTGCCCTTCGTGATGAGGATGCCGCCCGAGAAGACAGATGTGTAGTAGCGGCCGTCCGCAGAAACCGTTGTCGGGTAGCTCGTTCCGCTTACGACCGTCGTGATGTTCGCGAGGTCATTCGCGGAAACCGTGCCGTTCAAGCGCCATCGGATTGAGAAGAGCTTCAAGTCTTCGGACGACCCCGCGGTGAAGCGGAGGCCGGAGAACTTGAGTCCCGTGTCGCCGATGTTCTTGGACTGCGCGGCGTTCGGGTCAAGCGACGAAATCGCCGTTGTGACCGAACCGACCGTCAAAGTGTTGTTGATTGTCTGCTGAGCGCCCGTTATCGGGAGCGAGCCGTTGACTGGAACACTGGTGTTCACGCCTACGACAGAGAGCGAAACTATCTGGCCAGAGTAGCTGGACAGAGATGCCGCCATGTTGCCGGAAACCGTGAAAGTCCTTGTCTGGCCAGCGTTCAAAGTGAACGTGTCGCCGACAGTCGACTGGTGGTTGGAGTTAAGAGTCTTCGCGATGCCGACCTGGAGACCCTGGTCGTCAACCAAGACGACGCCGGAGAAGACTGCGTCCACGCCGAGCCCAGCTCGCTGTACCGTAATACCGTTCACGGCCACTGCCGCACCCGTGTTGTTAGAGAGCGTAAATGTCGTGAAAGGAACTCGCGAGGTGCCTTGCGGCGCCAGAGAGTTCGCCGGCTGAACGCCAGCGGCTACAGTGAGTCCAGGACCTGCTGGAACTACTGCTCCGGGAATACCGGGAGTTGTTACTGCTCCCGGAAGCGCTGCTGCAGGAGCCGCCGCGCAGAGGCTATTCGCCTTTGCTCGCGTCAGCGGTCCCCAGTAGCCGGCCGCCGGTGAAACTCCGTTTGCCGCCTGGAATGCTGCGACTGCCGCTTTGGTTTTTGCGCCAAAGTAGGAACTCTCGTTTCCGGGAGAACCAGCTCCAGATGCGCTGACCTGCGCCCCGTGACTGTTAAGGAATTTCTGTACTTCCATTACTTCTCCCCCGGTTGAACCCTGAGACAGGGTCTGCGTGAAGGTGAAGCATGCGCCGCCGGACGATGCGCCTGCGGCGCTACCGGCCTGCAATGCCGCAATTTGTGCGAGCAGTGCTGTGACTTGCGCCTGAAGGTCCGAGAGCGCGTCCGCCTTCGCCGTTGTGGCGAACGAGAACGAGAGCGCAAGAACCAGGCCCAAGCCAATGAGTACTGCCGCAACTTTGTGTGTTGCTAATGATTTACTCATATTTTCAAATAAACTTTTGATTGACCTTTTTACCCCTCTCTAATTTTTTATTTTTAAAAATTAGGGAGGGACCGCGCACAAACTCCTTCGACAAGAATTCATGCACGTTGTACGTCTTCTTATAATTTCTAACTAATAACCGAAGACAAACTAATAATCTGTATCGGCTCGCATTTTGCGCTGAAGAAAGATTTTATATTTTCTTCTCGCGCGCCGCGCTCGCCAATAATTTTGCTAGCCCATGGCGTTCGCATCCTTATACGCGAACACGCAGTGGAGTTAGCACCAAGAAGTGATTCTGATTTTCCGTCATGCTTTTCGTATCCGGACAATGTACTGCCATTCGGTTGCGATTTTTTGCGCACACACCAAAAAATCATCTGACTTAGTCGCGAGCAAAATTCTTGCCCGCTTATCAGCCAGTTTTCTTACCTTATTAAATTATCAACGAACTATACAGAGCGCACACCGTGGCACTCCTTCTGCGCGATGCGTCTCAAGCACATTGAGTGGCACATCAGGTCAATGATGTGCACCTGTAGACGGCATCACAGCAATTATATATCAGGAGCAGAACAGTGCATCACCCTGCCTAACCCCATTGTGGGGATAACTCATGACAACAAAAAAGC
>CAYHST010000033.1:2231-10662 GCA_964359415.1 uncultured Candidatus Saccharibacteria bacterium
GCAAGCTCGCGCTGTATCATCTTTTCGCTGTATTCCGGCAGACTTGAAGACACGTCTCGGATTCCAACTTCTCCGCCGGAGTGCAGTACGGCCATGATTTCCCTGCCACGAATACTCATGTTATCTGTCCTTGAGAGTGGAGTGTCCGTGTCCTTTACATTGTCCTTTTGATTCCTGCTGTCCGTTACGATTAACGACTCCTTGTCCGTTTCAATATCTGGAGGATGTAATCTGTCCTTTATCACAGGATGTATCCCTTTCTCTGATGCAGGCGTTCCGCCCAACAGTTCTTCCCGCGAGAAAACGGTGCTTTCGGAGAGTGCTGTTCTCTGCGACAGGTTAAGAAAGTTACCGAGCTCATCAATGGCTTCCACAATGACATCCGCATTTTGAATGGATATCAGGCCTGAAATTGCCAACATCCGAACAAGAGAGATGAGCTCTCTGATTGTCGCTTGCGCGGAGCGAATCTTGCCCGAGTTTGAGACGCGCATTTCGTCCCGCAATACCAATATATCGGAAAGTAGCTTGATGGAGGTGCTTCGAATTGACTGCCTTATTGGTTCGTCCTCTCGAACATGGGAAGTGAGGAGGTGCAACGCGGCAACAAGGCGTTCTGCGCGGCGATATGACTTCTCACCGGAGACATTGCGCCCAAAGGGGCTTGTCCGCACGACATGACTATCAAGAAACCTTGAAAGTGAATCGGATTTTCTTATGTCTCTTATATCGTCCATAACATGTTTGTGAGGCGTCTTTGATAGGTCTGTAATAAATCGTCACTATCTTATCAATGGCCATTATATATAGGACACGGACAGATGCAACCCTATGGGCAGTTGGTAGTCAGTAGTTGGTAGTTAGTAGTTAAATGCCACAGGACCACTTAGAGAGTAGTTCTTGAAATCCCACAAACGCGGAAGGATTCTGGTATCCAAGGTTAAACCTTAAAAATCCCCAAGGTTTAACCTTGAATGCCGTCCAAAGATACATAAGGTCGCACCTTGGATACTGCAGTGCAGGTGTTGCGCGCTACCCATATTTCGCTCGTGTTATGATGCCTACGATGAGTAGGAAAAATCGCAACGGAAAAAACAGAGTGCGCGACACTGGCGATGAAAAAGATTCCGTGCGCCCCAGGAGCGTGAGCTCGGAAGCGCTGCGCGGGGTGTCCGCGATTTTCTTTGTCGCTATCGCAATTTTCCTCGTGCTTGCCAGTTTCGGCGTGGGAGGCATAGTCGGCGGCGCGCTATATAAGTACCTTTCCCTTCTTCTCGGAGTCGGTTATCTTCTCTTGCCGCTTTCGCTGATACTGCTGGCAATACTGATTTTCCAATCCTTTGAGAAACGTTTCGGGGTCGTACAGATGGCAAGCATGTTTGTTTTTCTGCTTTCAGGCCTCGGATTAATCAATCTCGCATTTCCCGGAGACGGCGGCGTTTTGGGCGAATGGGTCTCCAGGCCAATGGTTGCAACGGTGGACACATCCGCTACTGCCCTGTTCCTTCTCGCGTTCATCGTCGCTTCGCTCATCGTGGCGTTTGACATCCACCTCGGCGCCTTCATCGCATCGCTCCGCGAACGTCTATCCGCGATGCGCAAAGACGAAGATGAAACAAGCACTGATGAAATACCCGTGGTCGGATTATCGCAGGAAGATAAGGAGCCAGCGGATAAAGAGGAGCTTGCCGCTCCAGCCGATGTGCTGGCAGAAACAAAAGACAAAGCGAAGCTCTCGGGCATAGGAAGAATATTCCAACAAAACGACATGGTGTCCGGCGGGTTCCCAATAATCACCGCGACAGGAAGCGCCTATGTTCCGCCTCCGATTTCCATTCTAAGCAAGAACAAGGGAAAACCGGAGGTAGGCGATGTGAGAGCGAACATGAATATCATTAAGCGAACATTGCAAAACTTCGGGATACAGGTGGAAATGGATGAGGCGTCCATCGGTCCGACTGTTACACGATACGCGATGAAACCCGCCGAAGGTGTCCGGCTTTCGAAGATAGTCGCCTTGCAGAGCAATTTGGAACTTGCCCTCGCCGCTTCCCCTCTGCGAATTGAAGCGCCCATTCCTGGAAAATCGTTGGTAGGCGTCGAAGTCCCGAACATATCGCGGACAACGCTGGGACTCGCTCCGCTTTTGTCCGACCCCGCTTTCGTACAATCGGACAAACCTCTCTTGCTTGCTCTCGGAAGGTCAATCACGGGTACTCCGCATTTTGCCGACCTCGCGCGGATGCCTCACATTCTCGTCGCCGGCGCGACTGGCGCCGGGAAAAGCGTCACAATCCACAACTTCATCGTAAGCCTCCTATATCGATGCGGGCCGGAGAGATTGCGCTTCATAATGATAGACCCGAAGCGCGTGGAGCTGACAATGTACAATTCCATTCCGCACCTTCTTACCCCCGTAATTACCGACGCAAAAAAAGCCATTCTTGCCATTAAGTGGCTTTCGAAAGAAATGGAGCGGCGGTATAACATTCTTGAAGCGGAAGCGGTGAGAGATATAGCTTCATATCACGAAAATGTAGTCGCGCCCGCCTTCGCTAAAGCTTCGGCGGACAAGCCCGCTGAAAATGCAAACGTAATCGTGGAAGCGATGCCATACATAGTCGTTATTATTGATGAACTTGCCGATATGATGGCGACATATCCCCGCGAACTCGAAAGCGGAATCGTGCGGCTCGCGCAAATGAGCCGAGCCGTCGGTATTCATTTGATTCTCTCTACTCAACGTCCGTCGGTAAAGGTGATAACTGGACTTATCAAAGCGAACATACCTGCCCGCGTCGCGCTTCAGGTTTCTTCACAAGTTGATTCACGAACGATTTTTGACATGGGGGGAGCGGAAAAACTTTTGGGAGCTGGGGACACTCTTTTTCTTTCGGGAGAAATGTCAAAACCAAGACGGATACAAGCTCCATATACTTCTGAAACGGAAGTGAAGAGAGTCGTAGAGCACGTCGCGAGAGCGGGCGAGGGCCAGCTTCCAAGCGAGATTGATTTTGCCGAAACTAAAAACGACACCGATGTCGCGTTCCTCTCCATGAACGAACAGGGCGAAGAAGACGACCTGTATCCGGAGGCGAAACAGGCGGTCATAGAAGCCGGAAAGGCCAGTACTTCGTACCTACAAAGAAAGCTTCGCATAGGATATTCGCGCGCCGCGCGGCTCATAGACATGCTCGAGGAACGCGGCGTCATCGGTGCCGGCGACGGCGCAAAGCCGCGAGAAATCATCGGCGAGGGAAACGCAGACGAACTTGCAACAGAACCAGTCGAGGAGGATGACGAAGGTAACCAAACTAAACTCGTATGAGTCCGGCTGTTTTGACTGGCTACAAGCTACGGATTGTTTACGTCGAAACCGTGCTCCGTTTCGACGCGATTTTTGCTCCTTGGAATACCAAGGAAAAAATCGGCTACTAGCTATTTTGTATGCTCCCCTACCGAGACAGCAGGATAATGAAAGTTGTACTGGTGCTGTTTTTTATTCTGATAGTTCTTTACGCATACTATGAAGCTCGCGGACTTTTATTCGGGCCAAGCATTGAAGTGCCGCAAGAAGCTGCCGTCGTGCATGAACGGTTAGTTACCATACGCGGAATGGCAGAGCGCATCTCGGAACTGACAATGAACGGCAGGCCCGTAACAGTGACGGAGGACGGCGCGTTTGAAGAACCGTATCTTCTGAGTGGCGGCTACAACCGCATAGTCCTCCGCGCGCAGGACAGATACGGCAGAACGCGCGAGAGCGTCGTTGAGGTGATATATGAACCTCCCGCGGAAGATAAATCGGCCTCCTCCTCGCCATCATCGAACCCGCAGTAGTGGTGTATACTTGACCCTTATACTGAATACTGTATACGATATACTGAATACTCATCTCTATGGCTTTCCACAAAAAAGAAAAGGCCCCTCCAAAAACAATCGGCTCTCGCAGCGCTACTGATGCCGCGGACCGGAAAGCCGGAGTGCCCGACAAAGACATCGAACGCGCTCTTTCGGAAATCAAAACCAAATTCGGCGACGAGTCCATCATGATGCTTGGCGCGCAGCCCAAGGTGGATGTCAACGCGATACCCACGGGCTCAATCGGCATCGACTGGGCGCTCGGAATCGGCGGCCTTCCACGCGGGCGTATCATAGAGATTTTCGGCCCCGAGTCATCCGGAAAAACAACTTTAGCACTTCATGTAATAGCTGAAGCTCAGAAAAAGGGTGGAATCTGCGCGTTCATAGACGCGGAGCACGCTGTCGACCCCGAATACGCCAAAAAAATCGGGGTAGATATCGGCTCACTCCTCATTTCACAACCAGACACCGGCGAGCAGGCGCTTGAAATAGTGGAGTCGCTCGTCCGCTCGGGCAAAATCGACGTCATCGTCATCGACTCCGTCGCGGCACTCACGCCGAAAGATGAAATTGAGGGCGACATGGGAGCCCAGCATGTGGGCAAACAGGCGCGTCTTATGTCGCAGGCATTGCGTAAATTGACGGCAATCGTTTCAAAAACAAAAACTATTGTCATATTTATCAACCAGATTCGAATGCAGATAGGAGTGATGTTTGGCAATCCTGAAACCACCCCCGGAGGAAAAGCTCTTAAATTCTATACATCGGTGCGAATAGACATTCGACGAATCGCGCAGATTAAAAAAGGAGATGAGGTGATGGGGGGCCGTCATCGTGTAAAAATAGTCAAAAATAAAATTGCCGCGCCTTTCCGGCAGACGGAATTCGATATGTTGTACGGCGAAGGCATCTCCAAAGAAGGCGAGGCGCTCGCACTGGGAGAGAAGCTCGGACTTGTGGAAAAATCCAGCGGAGGCTCATACGCGATTGGCGAGACAAAACTCGGCCGCGGATACGACGCCGCGCGCACATTCCTTCGAGAAAACAAACCTATATTGAAACAGCTTCTGAAGGACATTCAAAAAGGACTTAATGACGGCGGCATGACGAAAAGCGCTTCTACCGCAACCGAGGAATAATCGAGACTTGTGATGAAACTCCGTAGGTTTAACCTTCGGACATTCAATACGTCGTCGAGGTGCGGCGCTCGACCAGGAACACGCTGACAAATCGCCTGTCGGGATAGATTCTGTAGAAGACGCGGTATGAGCCGATGCGGCGGCGCCACGCGTTACTCTCGCCTTTCATTTTTTCAATATCGCCCGCATATGGATTATCGGCCAGTCGGTCGATGACCGCAGAAATCGCGTCCGCGTCTGCTTGCGGAATGCGCCGCAAAATCTTTTGAACTCTGCGGTCAACGTCGAGCTGCCAAGTCTCGTTTGACATCTTTCCAGAGATAGACCCTGCCTTTCGCGAAGCGCTTTTCGGCCGCGCGAAGTGCTTTTACCTCCGCTTTCGTAGGCGTAAATTCCCGCATGGCCGCGCGCGCGCGAAGCGCCTCATACTCCTTGCGCGGGACAACGACCAAGTCGTCACCGCTAGCAAGCCTCTTTGGAATCGTTAACACATTCATGCCAGCAGTGTAGCATGCAATTGCACAAACGCCACATTTCACATAGAATGCTGTTCATCTTGGTAGCGAGAAGTTCACAGCTATGATAATCAGAAAGGCATCATCGAACGACATGCCGGCGATACGTGGACTCATACGCGAGTTTCCAGATACGCTGATGCAAGATAATCTCCCACCCTCTGAAGCTTTTTTTGTCGCAACAGAGGGCGAACGCATTGTGGGATGCTGCGCATTGGAAATATATTCAAAACGGCTCGCGGAAATCAGGAGCTTGGCTGTCACAAAAGACTTTCAGCGCAAAGGCATCGCAAAACAATTGATACAGACTTGCGTTGCGGAGGCAAAAGAACATGGCGTATATGAGATTCTCTGTATCACGGGTACGCAAGACATTTTTGAGAAGTATGGATTCGGACCATTTAACAAAGAAAAGTACGCGCTCATAAAAATCTTGTAAAATTAGACTTTTGTCTAATTTTGGCTAGAATGCTCCGAATGTTGTCATATAACGAAGTGTTGCCGAAAAAATTGATTCTTCTCGGCGGCGAGCCGTACGAGGTTTTGACCTCGTGGGTATTCCGCAAACAGCAAAGAAAACCAGTTAATCAAACGAAGCTGAAAAATCTGAAGACCGGCTCTACCACGGAATACACGTTCCACGTATCAGACAAAGTTGAAGAGGCCGAAATAGAATCAAAAAAGGCAAAGTTTATTTATCACCGCAAAGGAGAGTGGTTCTTCCACGATGTAAATAATTCATCCGACCGCTTCTCTCTTACCGAGGAGATGGTTGGCGATGCTGGCAAATTTCTTACTGCGGGTACGGAAGTCGATGTTCGACTGTTCGATGAAATACCCTACAAAATCAGCATGCCAATCAAAATGGAACTTAAGGTCACCGAGGCTCCGCCCAACACCCGCGGCAACACCGCCCAAGGGGGCAATAAAGTTGTTACGCTGGAAACCGGAGCAACGGTTACGGTTCCGATGTTCATCGAAGTAGGAGATGTAATTAGACTAAACACTGATACAGGTGAATACGTAGAGCGTGTGTAGGAGAGTACGCCTGCCCCGTAGCTCCTCCGAAGGAGGATGGTACTGGGGTGGAGAGGGTTTAGAGCGCAACGAATGCTCTCCCCTAACTTCAGCGAAAAGGCCGGGTGGTTTTTAACGGTGCGGGTTCATCTTCCCGTCTACAGGTGTCTATCATCACCCGATAGACCGTTAAAAACTACCCGAACTTTGAGAGTCCCCCTACTTCTGCACGTAAGGCAGGAGTCCCATGAATCGCGCCACCTTGACCGCCGCTTCCACAGAGCGCTGTTGTTTCGCCGTGAGTCCCGAGCGCCTGCGATTAACAAGACCTCCGTGCGGACTTACAAATTGTTTCAGCAGGTCCGTGTCCTTGTAATCCACGTACTGTATGTCGTTCTGCGTAAGAATGTTGTTGGACATGTTAGATTTTGTTAACGAGTGATAACGAGTTTAGAAAATCTTACACCCAGCACCTTTGTTTCATTGAGAAACGAAGGTGCTGGGTTAAGAACTTGTAATTCGCTTCGCTCATCGGCAAACGAGGTGAGCGAAATGAAAACAAGTTTTCATTTCCGAGCGAGAGCCGCCGATATAAAGTATTCATACTTTCTATAACAATTTCTAAAAAGGTATATCCTCCGGATTAATATCGTCTTTCGGGTATTCAATGCCGTTTCCCCCGCTCGGCGCCGACTGCTCTTCCGCCTTAGAACCAGTGCTTGCACCGGAACCGCCGCTTCCTTTCGGCCCGAATTGGACGCGCTCCGCAATAATCTCTGTTCTGTATTTCTTCTCTCCGCTTGTCTTATCGTCCCAACTGCGCGTCTGCAAACGGCCCTCAATGTAGGCGGAACTTCCTTTCTTCAAGTACTGGGAAACCGTATCAGCCTGCTTGCCAAACACAACGATGTTGTGGAACTCGGTCTGCTCCTGCTTCTTGCCATCGCGGTCTCGATATACGCGATTCGTCGCGAGTCCGAAATTTACAACATTAGTGCCGGTTGTAAGCGCCTTTAACTCCGGGTCGCGGGTAAGATTTCCAAATAGAAGTACTTTGTTGATATACATGCTAGTTTTTCTTATGAGCGGAGCGAGTTAGAAACAACTTGCACCCAGCACCTTTTAAGCTCGATGGCACCGTTGTGAGGATAATACCTTCCAGTCATGTTTTGAGCAAGGAAAACTGTACTGCGAGAAAAGGTGCTGGGTTAAGAAAAATATAGTCGTTTCGCTCCTTATTTTTCTAAACTTATTCCGCGGTAATGTCCTGAATCGCTTTCTCAAGAGCTTCCTCGGAAACCGGCGCGGCAACTTCTGCCGTAGGAACGCGGCGCGGAGTTGATTTTATGGTGTCTACGCGCTTCACTTCTCGCAGTGTCGGCGCCTTTATCTTCGCGCGCGTGTCCTCGCGCACCGTTTTCCAAATAACAAAACGAAGAATGCTGGTATTTGATTTTAACGCATCGTTCAGAACGGTCACGACGGAAGCCGGCGCCTCAAATTTTATCCACCCGAAATACCCGCGGTCATATTCGATGTATTTTTCTCCTTCCCGCACCGACATTGGATACGCAAGTTTAATCAAGGAGGGCGCTCCCTCCGCGATAAATGTCGCTTTCCCCGCAGTGGACTCAATAACCTTGCGGATTTCACTAATAACCTTTTCAATATCCTCTTCTTTTACAGCGGGAACTATGTGATAACCGATTTCATATATGCGCGGTTCGACAACATCATCCTCAACAGGCAAAGCAACAGCAAGGTCTGCGTCTGGAATCAACGTTTCTTCGGTTACCATATTGATAGCGGGCACTGTAACACAGGCAGTGGGCAATAGGCAATAGCGGGGGCGCTCAAAGGCATGGGGCTTTTTGACGGAGCCCAGACCCGTACCGT
>CAYHST010000034.1:0-10523 GCA_964359415.1 uncultured Candidatus Saccharibacteria bacterium
ACATCATTTATGATGCTTGCACCCGCCTGAATTGCCTGCCGCGCGACTTCCGATTTGTAGGTATCGATTGAGATTGGAATCGAGATGTTCTTGGCGAGTCCCTCAATCACGGGAATGACGCGCCTCAATTCCTCCTCGAGAGAAACCGGCGTGGAGCCGGGGCGCGTGGACTCGCCGCCCACGTCGAGAATGTCAGCTCCGTCTTTTTCCTGTTGTACTCCCTGCGCAACTGCTTTCGAGACCCAGTCCTTACCCTCTGCAATGAGGCCGTCCCCGGAAAACGAATCGGGCGTGGCGTTTATTATGCCCATTATGTAGGTTCGTTTCCCCCACTCAAATGTTTTGTTGGCTATTTTAACGGCCATAGTAATATGTCAGTTTTCTCCACCCCACTTGAAGCGTCTAATTTGCTCTTCAGTTCTTTTATCGTACTGCCAAATACAGGATGCACAAAATCCGGCGCAATATCGGAGAGCGGAAAGAGGACGAACGCCCGCTCGATAATACCCGGATGCGGAACGATTAATCCCGGCTCCTTGATTTGCTCCGTGCCGTAGAACAGAAGGTCAATGTCTATTATGCGCGGGCCGAAACGCTCTGTTTCTATTCTTCCAGATTCTTTCTCAACATTTTTGATGAAATTAAGCGTCTCGCGCGGGCTTAACTCTGTTTGTCCTTTGCATGTGATGTTCAGGAATTTCGGCTGGTTCTTCAAATACAGCGGTTCGGTTTCGTACACGGGCGAGACCGCGTCTATCTTTATCGTGAGCGCTAATTTGGAAAGCGCGTTGCGCAAATTCATCGCACGATCGCCGAGATTTGAGCCGAGGCCGAGATAAATTTCCATCGTATTATCTGCTTCGCACTATCGTCACGCCGGGAATGCCAGAAGGAAGAACGTGCGGCTTGCGAACGGTGACAGAGACTGTTTTGATTCTGGAGTCCTCAAGAATCCGCTCGGCGATTTTTTGCGCGAGCGTTTCGACAAGATGAACGGACGTTCCCTCCACAACCTGTCTCGCAATTTCCACGAAGTCCTTGTAATTCACTGTGTCGGAAATATCGTCCGTCTTGCCTGCGGTTTTCGTACCCGTTTCCGCGGAAATATCAATGTGAAATTCCTGCGCGCGGGCCCGCTCGCTGTCAGAGACGCCGTGCTTTCCTGCCAATACCAGCTTTTCAATAAAAATTCTGTCCATATAGGACCTACTCAAGAACCTCAAAAGACAGCGTAAGACCGAGCTTTCCGTCTTTGCGAGCGAAGCGAAGCAATCCAGAGACTACGGCTCTAACCCTAGATTGCTTCGGCAAAGCCTCGCAAAGACAATTCAAACGTTGCGTAAGTTTTATCATAGCTAGCTCCTTATTCCATTGAGAACATCCGATGTCGGCTTTGCGACGCTCATGCTGTAAAAATGAAGGCCGGGCACGCCGTGCGCGAGCAGGTCTTTGCATTGGGCGACGCTTGACTCGATTCCGGCTTTATATATATCGTCCGGATTGCTGAAGCGCGAAATAGAATCAATTACCGCCTGCGGAATTTTGGTATGGAATATCTTCGGAAGCGCTTCAAGATGCTCCTTTTTGTAGAGCGGCTTGATGCCGGGAATAATTGGCGCGTTGATGCCGAGCTTCACGGCCTCGTCCCTGAACCGGTAGAACGCTTCATTATCAAAAAACATCTGCGTGATTATGAAGTGCGCTCCGGCATCCGCTTTTTGCTTCAAATGCGCGAGGTCGGTTTTCATGTCCGGCGCCTCAAAATGCTTTTCCGGATATCCTGCCACGCCGATGCAGAAGTCTGTTTTGTCGGCGTTCTCTATCGGGTCAAGATATAGCCCCTGGTTCATGCGCTGAATTTGTTCTACCAAGTCCGAAGCATGCTCATTTGCGAACGCAGATGCAGAACCTCCGCGCGTCGGCGGCCCATCTCCTCGCAGAGCGAGCACATTTTCAATGCCGTGAAAATGAAGCGTCAGAAGCACGTCCTCGGTCTCGTCTTTCGTGAATCCCCGGCAGATAATGTGCGGAGTCGGCTCAATGCCGAAACGGGCTTGCGCCGCGATGCAAATCGCGTTGGTATCTAATCGCTTGTGCCTCATCCGCTCCACGTCTTTTCCATCCACCTTCTCAACGCTCCATTCGTGCGCATGCGAAGTTACGCTCATAAAAGCCGGCTTGTGGCGCATGAGCGCCTCGAGTTCCGCGAATAGCGTCTCAAGCTTTACGCCCTTGCGCGGCGGAATAATCTCGATAGAGATAAATTGCTCGGAGGATTTCTTTACCAAATCATCTATTCGCATTGTCCTATTCTACCTTTGCAAAGAGCCATGCGCCAATGGCGCATGGCTCGCAGACCGTCTACAGGCGAATCAGCAGATTTCGTGGCTTGGCCTGCCGATACCAACTCTATCGGCTAAGATGTCGTCGGAGTTCCCAAGGTGAGACCTTAAAAATCCCCAAGGTCTCACCTTAAAATACGTTGGTTACTTCTTGCCCGCCACGCGTTTTCGGAGAATTCTGACTGCCTGCATCATTCTCTCAAGCTGCGCCCATGCTTCCTCGCCGCGCGTTTTTAAGCCGCAGTCGGGATTAATCCAGACTCGGTGCGGGTCCATGTCGAGCGATTGAGGTATGGCGAGCATTTCCCTTACCGTAGGCAGGCGCGGGCTGTGGACGTCGTACACGCCAAGTCCGATTGATGCCGGGAATCCCGAGTCGCGAATAGAGGCCGCTACTTTCCCTTTTGATTTGCTGTCTTCAATCAGGAGGACATCCGCGCCCATGTCTTTGATTGCGTCCAGAATATCGTTGAACTCCGAGAAGCACATGTGGGTGTGAATTACTACTTTGTTCGGCATGGCCGAATATACAAGCCGGAACGCGTTTACGGAATGGCGAAGGTAATGAGCGTGGCGGGAGCGAGCAATGGGAAGCGCTTCCCGCAGAGCCGGCTCGTCTATTTGAATATGATTGATTCCGGCTTTCGCCAGGTCTCGCACCTCGAGGGCCAAGGCGCGGGCGACTTCGTAAAAGTGAGCTTCTTGTTCCATGTCCTCGCGCGGAAACGACCATTTCACTATCGTGACCGGACCTGTGAGCATTCCCTTTACGGGCTTATCGGCGCACGATTGGGCGTAAGTACTCCATGGCACGGTAAACGGGCGAGGCCGAGAGACTGGCCCCGTGATAACCGGCGGGCGGACGTGCCTTGTGCCGTAGGATTGCACCGGCCCTTTTATGACAGTGAACCCCGAAAAGTTCTCCGCGAAATACTGCACCATGTCGTTGCGCTCGAATTCGCCATGCACCAAGAGGTCGAGGCCGAGCTTTTCCTGTCGTTCCACGCATTCCTTAATGAGTTTTTTCATGTAGCGTTCGTAGGCGGCATCTGTGATTTTGCCCGCGCGCCAATCGCTCCGCGCTTTGCGCACATCCGAGGTTTGCGGAAAACTTCCGATGGTAGTGGTAGGGTACGCGATATCGCTCACCCAGTAAGATTTCCGCTTGCGCGTGAATCGCTGTTTCGTAAGCGCCGTATTTTGGCGCTTAAATGCGGCATATTTTACCGTGCCATTTTTTACCGCTTCCAGTTCGGCAATTTTCTCCTCGGCGAAAGAAAACTTCGCCTTTTCTCCTTTTGCTGAAAGCGGGACGTGCAAAAGCGAACATGATGGCGAGATGTATAGGCGGTTGTCGGGAATGTGCTTGCGAATTTTCTTCAGCAACGCTTCTGTGCGCGCGGACACAGGCCAGACGTTGCGGCCGTTGATGACGCCCGCGATAAGCGTTTTATCCTTCGGGAAACGAGCGAGAAGAGAAAGGTTTTCGGGACCGTCAAAGAAATCAAGCCCGATTCCGGCTACAGGCAACTTGAAAAGTCTTCGGGCAAAATCGTTGACCGCGCCAAAGTAAACGTGGAGATGAACCCCGTTAGAAATAGCCCGCCCCGTAGGCCCTTCGGGCGCGCCAGCGCGGGCGCGATTTCTAACGGGGTGAACTTCTCGCTTTATCCCCTTCAAAAAATCCTCGTAACCTTTCGGAATTCCCTTTGTAAGGAAAGACGGCTCTTCCAACTGGACCTTTGTGTGTTTGGGGAGAGAGTTGATGAATTTTTGATACTCCGCGGCAAGAATGGCGAACAACTGCGGAATGGAGTGCTTGGTAGTATTGATTGAGTACGAAAGGAGCGTCCACGGCCCGATGAGCGGAAGAATGTGCCGCGGGTCGGAAAGGTCGGGCAAAGGAGCGTCTTTCTGCCACTTTGGGTCACGCTCAATTTCCGGCTGTACCACATGATAGTTGGTATTGAACCACTTCACCATCGGGGACGCCGGCTTTGCCCCGCCGGAGCTTCGTGCGGAGGAGGGCTTGTCATCCGCCCCGCGCGGTATTGAAAGGTATGTCGCGAGCGACTTGATAGCGTCTTTCGGCGAGCCGAATCGGGATGGGACGATGCCGAATCTAACCGCGGTCGCAAGCATGCGGTCGTAGAGGTCTATTTCTCCCACTGGAATGAGGTCGAGGCCATCTTGCGCGGAACGATTGTAAGCCTGCACATCGGCAAGCGCCTTGCGCACATCTGTCTCTGTCGCCTCTCCTCTCCAAAACTTTTCGACTGTTATTTTAATGAGCGACTGGTAAACGTTCGGGAATCCTAGGCTAGTTATTTTCATCCCGTTAGAAGCCCGCCTGCCATCGCCTGAAAGCAACGATGGTGACAAACTTGATTATTTAATAATTTCATAGCGTTTGTTTATTGAACCGCTTCAACCGCGCTGGCTTTGGCGGACAGGTAGGAAGCTCGCGCTTCCGACTCAAAAGTTAGTGCTTGTAAGTAATTGACCCATGTAAAACATCCGCTGAATATAACACATTCCAAACTTCCGCAACTTCTAACGGGACGTGTGTTAGAGTTTATTAGCAAATAACTTCCGAGGTGAGTCCTTTTCCGAGGTGACTCCTCACCCAAGGGGGGAGGTGTCTCCTCGGGGTTTTGTTTTTCACTCATCGGGAGTCGTTGCATACTAGCATTTCATAAAGCAGTATCAAGGGTCAGATTGACGTAGGCAAACCCGCAGACCGTCTACAGGCGAATCAACAGATTTCGTGGCTTGGCCTGCCGATACCAACCTTATCGGCCAACGCAAAAAAATGGGGCTTGCGATGTGTTTTTGTCTAACACTTCGCAAGCCCACGGACAATATCGTCCGCAAAAAGAACTGCGGGAAAAGGTTCCTGACACCTTTTCCTTTCTATCTTCCCTGTTCCTTAATCACCACGACCGTGGTGATTAAGGAACAGCTTGAAATCCAGGAGTCTATATGCTTATTCGCGCGAATAAGCATATAGATGTTGGGAAACTTGTTCCTATTTCTTGCCCAAAAACTCAATAATTTCTCGCACTATGCTCCCGGCATATTTCCCTTCTGTGTCTATCGTAACATCTGCAAGCGCTTCATACATTGGCGCGCGCTCGTCATAAAGCTCTCTCAAAGTCTTTCTGCCAAGGCCGATGATAGCGCGCGGCGGCATGCCTTTGAGCCGCGATTCGATATTTTTAAACGAGACTTTCAAATACACGACTTTTGAAACTTTTTTTATGTACTCAACACATTCCGTTTTGTAAATAACGCTCCCGCCGGGTGAAATTATCAGATTGTCCCTTCCGCTTGTGCTGTTAACGAGCGCCTGCAATTCCTTTTCCAGATATGCTTCATCTCCAGATTCATCAAGAACCTTTTGGATTCCCTTTCCGTGAGTCTGCTTGAGGGCGTCATCTATGTCTATGAACTCTAATCCCAGACGTTTCGCCAGCCGTTTTCCAACATAGCTTTTTCCCGCCCCAGCCATGCCTATTAGAGTAACGTTCATATTTTTTCTGCCAATCGATTGCTTAACGACGCATTAAAGCAAACTGGCGCGACCGCGACTATATGCTTATTCGCGCGAATAAGCATATAGGCAATGACTGCGGTCTTTAACAGGATTCATAACTTTTAGAAATTCATTTCGCCTCCATTGCCTTAGAGCAGCTTTCTGACCGCATCAAGCTGATTTGCCGAACCAAATACCGTATTCTTATCGGCGATAAAATCAGCATATTCTTTCATGTACACTTTCCCCGGCTCGCGGAAATCAATTCCTTTCAGATTGTCTCTGAAATATTCTCGGTGAACGCGCGTCCAGATGAGCCGTCCGTCGCTATCAATATTGATTTTTGTCACGCCATATTCATACACTTTGGCGAGGTCATTTTTGTCAACACCTTTGGCACCCGATAGCTTCCCTCCGGCCGCCTCGATTCTCTTTACTTCCTCTTGCGGTATAGAAGAAGAACCGTGCATAACGAGCGGTACGCCAGGTAGAACCTCGAAAATTTCCTTCAACCTGTCGAAGTGGATTTTCTGGCTCCCCGAGAACTTGTACGCGCCATGCGAGGTGCCGACAGCAACCGCTAAACTGTCGCAGCCAGTCTTTTCGACAAATTCTTGGGCCTGCTTGGAATCCGTAAGGTGGGCATGTTCTTCGTTTACCTGTATGTGTTCCTCGACACCGCCCAGCTGGCCAATTTCTGCCTCCACTCGAATACCCTTTTGGTGCGCATGTTCAACAACTCGTTTGGTAATCTCGACATTCTTTTCAAACGGTTCCATCGAAGCATCAATCATCACAGAAGAATAGAACGCTGAATCTATTGCATCATGACAATTCGGTTCGTCGCCATGGTCGAGGTGAACGGCAAAAATAGAATCGGGGAATAACTCGCTCGCCTGGCGGATAAGCGCCTCCAGAAACTTTTTGTCGGTATAATTCCGGGCACCGCGAGAAATCTGCAAGATAAATGGGGCCTGTGATTGTTGATTGCCACGAAACAGGCCAACGATTTGCTCTAAATTATTGATATTATATGCGCCGATAGAAAACTTTTTGTACGCTGCCTCAAACAATTCTTTGGTAGTGACAATCATGATATGTATTAATTATTAATAAAACTTTACCTGCGATGATGAGTGGTAATGTACCTCATAGTTTCCGTCTGTCCGCGGACAACCAGCGAGTGAGTGATTATGTCGCCGTTTGCATATCTCACGCCTTCCAAAAGTGGGCCGTCAATTACTCCTGTGGCGGTAAACGTCAAGTCCTTCCCCTTTGCCAAATCTTCGGCGCAATACACCTTCCTGTCGTTCAACGAGTGTTTCTTGAGGAGTTCTCTGTGATGGTCGTCTTTCGGCTTAAATCTGCACAATATTTCGCCGTCCAAAATCTTGATTGCAACTGCCGCAAGTACAGCTTCCGTTGACCCGCCAATCCCCATCAGCACGTCAATTCCGGAGCCGGGGATGCACGTCGCAAGCGCGGCGGCCACGTCGCCGTCCGTTATGAGGCGAACTTTCGCGCCCGCCTTGCGAATTTCAGCAATTAGATTAACGTGCCTGTCCCTGTCCAAAACGATGACAGTGATATCAGAGATTTTTTTGCCTAACGCCGAGGCAATCTTCTTCAGGTTGGCGGCGACTGGCGCGTCCAAATCAATTACTTTGCTTGCCTTGGGGCCGACTGCGATTTTCCACATGTAAGTGTCGGGGCCGGAGAATAAACTTCCGCGCGGCCCGGACGATGCCACGCACATCGCGTTGGCGCGTCCATACGCGACGCTGTCCGTGCATTCAAGCGGGTCCACTGCCAAGTCAAGCACCGGTTTCCCTCCTTTCCCAACTTTTTCTCCCGTGTACAATTCCGGCGCTTCGTCTTTGCTTCCCTCGCCAATGACAACTCGCCCGGTGAAATCTATATCGTTGAAACGAGCGCGCATCGCGTCCACAGCCGCGCCGTCGGCCGCCATTGCGTCGCCTCTCCCTATCCAATCGGCGGCCGCGATGGCCGCCGCTTCGGTCACTCGCACGAACTCAAGCGCAAGATTCCTGTCCATGATGTCGGGTATTATACACGCATGCTGCGCTTCCGTCTTGTCTTTACCACATATCAGAAGCGCATATCAGAAGCGCGCTGTAAATAAAGAGTTTTCTGATACAATTTCCTGCCTATGTTTCCTTGTTCCTTATTCATAACGGTCGTTATGAATAAGGAACACCAGGTTTGGACTGTCCCAAAGACAACTTGTTTTACTCAAGGTCAAGACAGACAGAATTAAGACAGAAACGCTTGCCGGTTTTAGTAGGGCCATCATTGAAGACGTGGCCCAAATGGGAGCCGCACCGCGCGCAAAGGATTTCCGTGCGAGACATGCTTGCCCTTCGTAGCTTTAGCGAAGTAGGGCCATGCGAATCGTCAGGAATTTGCTTCACGGCCCCCGGAATCGCTTGGTCAAAACTCGGCCAACCCGTACCTGAATCAAATTTTGCATCTGATGAAAAAAGTGCGTTCCCGCATGCCGCGCACATGTAGGTTCCACCCTTGTCCGCATGTAAAAGTTTGCCTGAAAACGGCGCCTCGGTTCCCTTCTCGCGAAGGATTTTGTATTGCTCGGGTGTCAGCGTTTTCCTCCACTCTTCTTCATTTTTTGGAACGATTCTCATATAGATTTAGTATATCGCATTTAACATTTGGTATTTCGTATGAACACAAGAGAGCAGATACCAGTTAAATCCATTTTCAACTATGTGCTTATTCGCGCGAATAAGCACATAGTTGAGGCGGGGGATGCGTGGATGCGTGCCGTAACAACGGTTTACTAAATACGAGTTCGCAATAAGCTAGCAAATCTTTCTTTCACCTTCTCAAGCTTTGGATTGATGACAGTTTCGCAATATGAGTTTCCCGGATTTTTTGCAAAATAATCTTTGTGATAATTCTCGGCCTCATAAAATTTGTCCAATGGTTCCACGTCCGTAACGACTTTGGCCCCCTTTTTGCTTACATCGTTTATTTCTTTTATAAATTCTTCCGCTTCCTCTTTCTGCTCCGGAGTCGTGTAGAAAATCACGGAACGGTACTGCGAGCCTGTCTGCGTGCCTCGCACGGGCAGGCCAATATCATTCCCCTGCCTGTTCACGGTTGTCGGGTCGTGGCTTCCAAAGAAAACGGTGAGAAGCGTTTTGTAAGAGACCTCCTGCGGATTAAATTCTATGTACACGACTTCGACATGTCCCGTAGTACCACTACAAACTTCCTCGTATGTTGGGTTCGGAACAGTGCCGCCGGAATATCCAGGCAGAACAGCGTAAACACCCTTCAGAATCTTAAAGACTGCCTCCGTACACCAAAAACAACCCCCACCGAAAACGGCAACTTCTTTTGTCATGGCCGTCTATTTATTATTTCTGGAATACTTCATCTGCAATACAATCTGCGCGATGCAAATAATAAGCGCGAGTACGTTTGTTACTACGATGGGAGTTGCGCTTATTTGCAATCCATATATCGTCCAAAAAATACCGTTGAAGAAATAGACTATTAGCATGCCCCACGAAACATCTTTTACGCTCTTTGTTTTCAGAGTCTTGTATAACTGCGGCAACATTAGGCAAGTGCCTGTCGCGGTAGCCAAGTAGCCGATGATGGTGGTAAACATCAGAAGAAGTATATCGTATGAATTCAAAACACTAGACACTAACTCAATCCGTTATCAACTATGTGCTTATTCCCTCCTTCGCGTAAAGCTACGGACGGGCGCGGCGCGCGAATAAGCACATAGTTGATGCTGTGATGAAACTAGCGCAAAGCAAAATAACAGGCGGATGCTATTATTCCCGCATGAGCGATTCCGAACAAGCTGAACAAGGCGAGGTTTCCGCTACTTCATCCCCTACTCCAGGCGATGCGCCAGCGCCGGAAGCTGTCCCCGCAGAAGTAGTTGTCGCGCCTCCCGCGAGTGCTGATGCTGTTCCTGCCGTTTCAATCGATGAAGCAACATCAGTTGCTCCATCGGCTCCACGAGCTGACTCTCCCGCTAATTCGCCCGCAGAAAGCCCCGTCCCAGAACATACCAACATACTTGAGGCCGATAGAGCTGATATCGGCACCTGTAGACGGAATGTTGGTATGTCCTCAAACGCGGACAATGCAAATTCGGCTCCAACTCCCTCCGTTCAAGGTAATGGGTCACCTCCGGCTCTGCCTCCCACGGAGCCGTCTGCGCCAGCCGGCGGGACTGCGTATGCCGCACTCTTGTCTTTGCGCGACAAGGCGCTCAACGCCATTCAGTTCCGCAGGCGAGCGCGATTGGAGAAAATCATCGCGCTTGCAGAAAAGAATGGCTCTATCGGAAATGACGACGTGGAAAAACTTCTCCGCGTATCGGATGCCACAGTTTCTCGCTACCTTTCCGAGCTTGTCCGAGACGGCAAGCTGAAGCGCGCAGGACACGCAAAAGCTATCCGATATTCTCTGCCAATCGCCCCGTCTACAGGTGGCGATATCGACCCTATCGCCTCAAACGGCGCCGTTTGAGGCGATTCCAAAGTAAAATCCCATGCAAAATCCATCAAAAATCAGAGCGATTGTGTTTGACTGGGACGGGGTCATCGTTGATTCCATGCCGATGATAGCGCGCGGGATAC
>CAYHST010000035.1:0-10301 GCA_964359415.1 uncultured Candidatus Saccharibacteria bacterium
GGGAAGCCAACTCCAAGATAAGGAATCGTTTGAGGCTCGTGGGAGATGACCACGTTGATAGGCGCTAGGTGGAAGTGCAGTAATGCATTTAGCCGAGGCGTACTAATCCGCCGACAGAACTCTCGAAAGGAATTGTGGGAGTCGCGTTAGCCCTTCGTAGTTCGAAAGAGCGAAGTAGGGTAGTTTGATTCTTTTTTATCTCGCCGAAGCCCGCAAGGGCGGAGGCGAACCGCTCTTCAGTTTTCAGCGAGTAGCTGATCTTTTGAAGTAATCGAATATTTTGTGTTGGTGGGGAAGACACCCGTTCATCCCCGCACTAAATGCATTGTTCTTTTTGTCCTGGTGGTTTGGCGACGGTGTTACACCCGTTCTCATTCCGAACACGGCAGTTAAGCCCGTCTGCGCCGATGGTAGTCGCAAGGCAAGAGTAGGTCGCCGCCAGGACAAAAAGAGGAATAGAAGATTTAGTGCGGGAATCAGGGGCAAGATTTTTCGCTTTTTTATTGGCAGTGAAAATATTGCACATTGTTGGGTTCTTGATAGCCTTGTCACATGAATGAGGAATTGCGACCTGAGGCCAATAAGATTGAAGGTATTCCCAAATATGATAATTCTCTTGCCGCCGCATATGCTCACTTTTTCTCAGATACAGTTCTTCCCGTCTCCTTCTTTCATGCAGGCCATGGCGTGTTGATAAGACAAGATGGGTCGTCCGGTACCAATACAGAATTGTCTTCCGATGACGCTCAAGCCGGGTGCAAAGAAAGAAAGCGAGCCTTTCTTGAACGCATGGGCAAAATAGATTTTGGGAAATTACATGCCTATGGACCCGTAGACAAAGACTTTGTTGAAAGAGTCATTCAGCTTGCATCTGGAGACTGGAATGACCCGAATTTGATTGCTCAGTTAGTGAGTCAATTTAGAAGCGTGTGCCATCTTTGGCAAAAGTGATTTAGCGCTGAGAGCGCTACTGTAGAGTTAATGGACTGATTGGTGGACTGATTGGTGTCAGGCACGTCAATAGTGCCAAAACCGTGTCATAATATAGGCATGGACATGATTGGACATGATTGGTGTCAGGACATGATTGGTGTCAGGCACGTCAATATCGAGGAAACTGTGTCATAATATTCCCATGGGTCGAGCACCAAGAATTGATGTGGGAGATGTTGTATATCACGTCATCAATCGTGCCAACGCTCGTGCCCGCATTTTCCACGATGCTACCGACTATCAGGATTTTGAATATCTCCTTTCAGAAATGAAGGAAACATTTGATATGCGCATTCTGGCTTACGTTATTATGCCGAATCACTGGCATCTACTCTTGCATCCTATGAACGATGGTGACATGTCCAAAGCTTTGCATTGGCTAGGGACTTCGCATGTCCGCCGGCACCATACTCGCAAGGAAACTATCGGCAACGGACACTTGTACCAAGGCAGATATAAATCTTTTCTCGTGCAAGAAGACCTCCATTTTCTTACGGTACTCAAATACATCGAGCGCAATCCGGTTCGCGCAAAACTTGTCTCGAAAGCGGAAGATTGGAAATGGGGAAGCGCACACCGGAGAATCAATGGTACAGAGAGGCAAAGGTCGCTTCTTGCCGAATTGCCAGTTGATTTACCCAGAGGATACAAGCAGTGGATTAACACAGCGGAGCCATCGGAAGAACTGGACGCTGTCCGGCATTCCGTCAACAAAGGAACCTCATTTGGCCACGTGGATTTACCGATAAATATTAGACCATAAGTATCGCATTTGTGGGGTGCCTGACACCAATTGTCCTGACACCAATTGTCATGACACCAATTGTCAATTGTCCCCTGCCTGACACCAATTGTCCACCAATTGTCAATTGTTTGACACCAATTGTTCCGTTACACCGAAAAACCACAGAGCTTTTGAAATCTCATATAACACGGAGGGATTCTCCCTCAAACCAATCGCGGATATTCCGAAAATGGAATAATCCAGTTCAGAAACTTTCTTACATTAACGGTGGCAGCCCATCGTTTCGTAGTGCGCATTAGTTTAGTGTCGTATAATGAGCATATTCCGATTAGCTCCCAGCTACTGGCTACGAGCTACCGGCTAATTCATGTCCTGGGCATCACGCAGAAGAAGCATCTATATCTTGGGCATTGTTGCCTTTTTGATTATCGTGATTGGCATACCGCTTGTAAAATATTCCTACAGTCCGCCCACGTGTACTGACGGAAAACAGAATCAAGGAGAAACCGCGCCGGACAAAGGGGGGCCATGTCCGATATTGGACGAGCGCGCGTTTTCTCCGGCCTCAATACTGTGGTCGCGCAGTTTCAGCGTCCGCGACGGAACATACAGCTCTGTCGCGTACGTTGTCAACGAGAACGCGAATGCCGGCGTCAGAAAAGTCGGCTATCGATTGGGATTGTACGACGAGCGCAATGTCCTCGTCGCGGAGCGCACGGGCAAGATGTTCATAATGCCGGCATCTATCACTCCGGTGTATGAGATGAATATCAGCACCGGCAGTCGCGCGGTCGCGCATACTTATTTCGAGTTCACCGAGCCATTAGTATGGGAGCGCCTGAAGAGCGACGCGGCGGTTATAGCTCTCAATAACAGGGAGATAACGGGCGCCGGTTCCAGTCCGCGCCTAACGGCGCTCGCGGAGAATATTTCAATTGCGCCGGTCTCGGACATGTCGTTTGTCACGGTAATATTCGACCCGTCCGGCAACGCGAGGGCGTCTTCAATGACTTCGCTGTCGCGCCTTAATGCCAGCGAGAAACAGCAAATAACATTTACGTGGCCCAAACCTTTCACATCGGCGATCGGCCGTGTAGACATTTTCCCGGTTGTGTCGCCCGTATCTCTCGAATGACGCTCACTCGTTATGCCCGATAGGACAATTTCGAATCGCCTTGTATGAACAATCAGCAACGTATGGCGAAAGAAATTGACGGAGGAATCTTTTCAACCGTTGGCAGGCGTAGGTACGGCAGTAATTATCCGAAATTGTACTAACCGGGTATGGAAACGAAAGTTAGAGTGGGCGCAACGTGGATTGATGCGTCTTATTTTTTCGGTCCGCGGGGAATCTTTCGCGGCATCGACCCCGTTAAAAATCTCGCCCCGTTAGAGACTACAGAATATATGTTCAATAGTAGGAATATTCTTTTTACTGGTTGTATTCGAAGGCCTCTAACGGGGCTCGTGCGCAAGTTCGCGTATATATGAAGATAATTGAATATCTACGAAATCATTCGTTTGGAAGCGTAGATGTCGCGCGCCCGCGCACTATTTTTAACGGGGTTGACTGGTTTCTTTTCGCGTCGGCGCTCACTGTGTCTCTCTTAGGCCTCGCGACCATGCACAGTTTTTCGGGAGACAATGCTTATTTTGACAAGCAGGTCGTATGGATTGGAATTGCGGTCGCCGTATTTTTTCTCGCCAGCATTCTGGAGTATAGATTCTTGCGGCGTACGCCTGTCGTCGTCGCTCTTTTTGCCGGCATAATTGTCCTGCTTACCCTCATATTTCTTTTTGGGACAACAGTGATGGGCGCGCAGAATAGATTTTATCTCGGCCTTTTTGCGGTACAGCCGGCCGACCTTGCCAAGCTCGTACTTGTCATACTGCTCGCGAAATATTTCGCGCGCCGCCACATCGAAATCGCCCATATAAGGCACATCCTGGTTTCCGGCACATACGCCTTTATCATTTTTACTCTGGTATTTTTCCAGCCCGACCTCGGTTCCGCAATTATCATCGCTTGTATCTGGCTCGGGATGGTTCTTGTCGCCGGAATTTCATGGAAACACCTGCTCGCGCTTTTTATAGCTGGTGTGATAGTTTTTGGCGCTTTGTGGAACTACGGCCTTCAGACGTATCAAAAGCAGAGAATTCTCACGTTCATCCATCCGCTCGCCGATATCCGCGGAAGCGGATACAACGCGTATCAATCAACCGTCGCCGTGGGAAGCGGGGAACTTACGGGTAGTGGAATCGGTTATGGAACGCAGAGCAAATTGCTATACCTGCCGGAATATCAGACCGACTTTATTTTCGCGGCGTACGCGGAAGAATGGGGATTCATAGGCGTTCTGCTTTTATTCGGGCTTTACGGCATAATCATCGCGCGCGTGCTTATTATTGCTTCGCACGGCGCGGATAACTTCGACGCGCTTTTTGGCGCTGGCGTTGCCGTCATGTTCCTAAGCCAGTTTTTAGTGCATGTCGGAATGAACATAGGACTTCTTCCGATTACGGGAACGACGATTCCATTCATGAGCTACGGCGGGTCGCATCTCGTCACCGAATTCGCGGCGCTTGGAATTCTAATGGGAATGAGAAAAAGCGCGAGGCCGACGATTCAAGCGCGGGATGAAACGGAGATGGTTGGAGTTGTTTAGTCGTACGTGGAGGTTATACGATAAGTTGTACATATGTACAACTATCGTACAGATTGTTGCTCTGTGTGGTTAGGAATACAGAGCGATTGTTTCCTCCAGCATGTTTGCGAACGAGCCAATCATAGCTGGTTTTTGAGCAGGTAAATTTTGGGCAAGTTTTCCCACTGCGTCTGCAAGTGCCTGCGCGTTTCCTGGAGGAACAAAGTGGATGTTCGGAAGTCTTGATGCTTCTGCTTTTACTACATCAGTGGCAACTATTGGCAATCCAGCCGCCGCCGCTTCAAGGAGAACATACGGCATTCCTTCCTTGATCGATGGTAAGAGAAAGATATTGAAGGCACGTAAAAACCTACTTGCGTCAGGTACAAAGTTTGCGAAATTTACTCGATCTAAGACCCCAAGTTCATCAGCTCGTTTCTGGAGAAATTGAGCGTCCTCCCCCGAACCGGCTAGTGTGTACGTCACATTTATACCGCCTCGCTTAAGTTGAGCAATTGCCTCGATAGCAATCAACTGGCCTTTATTGGCGGTAAGTTCTGCGATGGTAATAATGCGTGGCCAACTCGCCATTTCGGGTCTCTCAAACGCTGCTATTGTTTGCGTAAGTTCTCGCAGTTCCTCGGTCGGCTGAAAAAAGATTTTTTCAATACCGATAGGGACGTAGTGAACCTTCTTGCCAACCAGCGACATTTTCTTTCCCTGAGCCTCATCCTCTTTTGACACAACAATAACCGCATGGCTCAAAAGCGCAGTAAACCAACTCACAAAATAAATAAGTTTACGCGTTAAGAAACTTCTGTCCTCTTTGAACGGCCAACCGTGGACGGTGAAAATGATTTTTGGGACTCCGCACATTCGGCCCGCAAGCGCGCCTAGCGCGGCCGCTTTAGAACTGTTGAGGTGGAGAACATCTGGTCGTATATTTTGGACGCATCGGATTATCTGAAAAAAGCTTTTGACATCGGAAAGAATTTCAATATCCCGGCCCAGAGAGGGAAGTTCAAAGGTTTTGACGCCAGCCCGTCTCAAATCATCCGAGAGTTTGCCGGTGGTTCCATATGCAACGAGCGGTTCAAATCTTTTTGTGTCCAAATGCGTGGCCAAATCAAAGACATATCTCTGCGCCCCTCCCCAAGTGGCTTTAGTAATCAGAAAAAGCACCTTTTTCCGTCTTACCCCTCCGTCTTGATTCATTGCGTTCACAATGCCATGATACGTCAAATGACCCTTGTACCCAAACGCGAATATGTGATTTTATTCGCCGGCGATGTGCTGGTTTTCATTGTTTCCTTGTGGCTGGCGCTTGCTCTCCGTTATTTGGAACCTCCAAGCGGCGCGTTTTTCGCATTGCACCTTACTCCTTTCACGATACTTTTTGTCGCGTGGGCGGCTGTCTTTTTTCTCGCGGGCCTATATGGAAAATATACCCGTCTGTTCCGCAATCGCTTGTCATCGACAATTATTCGCGCGCAAGCCATCAATGTTTCCATCGCCGCTCTTTTCTTTTTCCTGATACCGATTTTCGGCATCGCGCCGAAGACGATACTCGTTCTGTATCTCGCAGTATCTTGTCCGCTCATATATTTCTGGCGAGTCGATATATTTCCCCGTCTTCGCGCGTCGCGCAAGCTCAGGGGCGTTCTCATCGCGTCCGGCCCCGATGTGCGCGAGCTTGCGCGCGAAATAGCAAGCGACTCGCGTTATCAATTTGAATTCTCGTCCATCATCGATACTGAAAAAGCAAAATCGCACGATGTGGTGGAGCAGGCCTGCCGCGTGGCCGCGGAGAAAAGCATCAACTTTTTTGTCGTAGATTTTGCCGATAAGGCCATATCGACCGCGCTGCCGATAGTCTACAATGCCGCTTTCCAGAAACGGAAATTTGTTCTGGTGGACGCGGTAGACCTATACCAGGAGATTTTTGACCGCATGCCGCTCTCTTTATTGCAGTACGAGCGCGTGCTTGCGGGCGTCTCCTCCTCCCGCTTTTATGACGTAGCAAAGCGCCTTATCGATATTTCGGGAGCGATTGTGATAGGAGCTTTTACGCTTCTCGCGTATCCATTCGTGGCTCTCGCCGTCAAGCTTGATGACGGAGGACCAATATTTATTACACAGGCGCGCGTGGGCAAATATCAGAATCCGATACGCATAACCAAATTCAGAAGCATGAGCGGAAATGACGACGGAGTTTACGGCAGGAGCGGAAGGACCAAGCTTCACGTAACCAGAGTCGGGAAATGGCTGCGCATTTTGCGCATAGACGAACTTCCACAGCTCTGGAATGTACTCGTGGGCGACCTCTCGCTTGTGGGGCCGCGGCCGGAATTGCCGGCTCTTTCCAGCCGATACAGCGCGCGAATTCCGTATTACGAAGCCCGATACCTCATCAACCCCGGGCTTACCGGATGGGCGCAGATATTGCATGACAGAGACCCGCATCATGGCGCGGATATTGTGGAAACCAAAACAAAACTCTCGCACGATTTATATTACCTGGAACGGCGCTCATTGTTGCTCGATATTTACATCATTTTGCAGACGATACGCATTGTCGTCAGCGCAAGGGGGTCGTGAGAGGGCGCTCAGAGGCACGGGTATTTTAGACGGCCTATCGGTTTTGATAGGCACCTGTAGACGGGACTAGTGGCTCATACCGTCGACAGGTGCACATCTCTACCTGATGTGCCCGTCTAAAATACCCGTGCCTCCTCGTTGAGGTTGGCAAGTTAGACATCGGATGTCTAATTTAGCGCAGGTAGTTAACGCTTAGTAATTCAGGTTTTGTATTGCGCACCTCGCTTAAAGAGTGAATTGCGGTAATATGTAGCGATGAAAAAAGCGGTCGTTACAGGCGGAGCAGGATTCATCGGAAGCAATCTTGTTGCGGCACTGGTGGATGCAGGATGGGATACGCATATTGTTGACCGCGACCCATCACTGCGTCGCGCGACTTTGCCGAAAGTCGCGAAACTCCACGAAGTAGACATCCGCCATACGGGTGTAATACAGGAGATATTCAAAGGTGCCGACGTTGTCTTTCATACCGCAGCGGTCCCACGCGTGCAGTATTCAGTAGAGCATCCGGTTGAAACCACGGATGAAAATATCACCGGTACAGTATCAGTGTTAACAGCTGCCGCACGTGCAAAAGTGCGGCGCGTGGTGTATTCGGCGTCCGGTTCCGCCTACGGGGAGCAAAAAACATTGCCGCTTGTTGAGACCATGGAGGCAAATCCGGTGAATCCATATGGATTGCATAAGTATGTGGGCGAACTCTTTGCGGCCATGTGGCCGAGTATTTATGGTTTAGAAACTGTAAGCCTGCGCTATTTTAATGTCTACGGTCCGGGGCTTGACCCGAATGGGGCGTACGCGCTCGCCATCGGCAGATTTTTGATGGCAAGGAAAAACAGTACTCCGATAACAATTTATGGAGACGGAACCATTACGCGCGATTTCACTCATGTCTCGGATGTGGTGCGCGCGAACCTGCTTGCCGCGGAAAGTCCTAATGTGGGAAAAGGTGAAGTAATCAATGTGGGCGCAGGGCGCAACGTAACCGTCAAAGCGCTCGCCGATATGTTCGGAGGAGAAATCGTGTACGGGCCTCCGCGCATAGAAGCGCATGATTCTCAATCAGACAGCCGGAAAGCAAAAGAACTTCTCGGTTGGGAACCAAAAGTAAGACTGGAGGATGGCATCGCGGAACTTAAAAAGCTTTTTGGAATTGCATGATAATTGACGGCAAGGCAATCGCCGAGGACATATACGCGAGTCTCGCGCCGCGATATGCCTCGCTCAAGAGACGAGTCACCCTCGGCATAGTGGTTGTGGGGAATAATCCCGTTATAGAATCGTTCGTCCGCATCAAGGCGCGCGCGGCCGCGCGGCTCAATGTTGAGATGGCTCGGAAGGATTTGCCGGAATCAGCGAGCGAGGCGGAAATTATTTCTGCCATACATGAGCTGAATGGAAGCGCAGACGCTGTCATTGCCCAGTTGCCCCTGCCCAAGGGAATACATACAAATAATGTTCTTGCCGCGGTTCCAAATGCAAAAGATGTTGATGCGCTGAATCCGACGATTCCCGAAGAGAAGCGGCTTGTTCACGCGCCGGTCGCGCTTGCCGCAGTTGAGATTCTTGAGCGCTCTCATGTTCCGATAAAGAACGCGCGTGCGGTTGTGGTCGGCGCGGGCCGCCTCGTCGGGGCGCCCTCGGCGTGGCTCCTCCGGAAACTGGGTGCCCATGTATCGGTTTTTTCTCTTGAAGAGGGCACAATTGGCGACCTGAAAGATGCCGACATCATCGTTTCCGGCGCGGGGAACCCGGGTTTTATCAAACCGGAACACATTAAAGACGGCGTGGCCCTGGTTGACGGAGGTACAAGCGAACTTAAGAAGAGAATCGCCGGCGATGCCGACCCTGCGTGTGCAGGGAAAGCAAAGGTGTTTACGCCAGTGCCCGGGGGCGTCGGACCAGTGGCTGTGGCGATGATATTCAGAAACCTCTTTGGCTTGATTGAAAAGAAATAGAAAGAGTTTCTCAATGACACACTTCGAGATTTTGCGCGACGTATCGTTTGATGATATATGGAATCGTCTTTCGGACGCGGAGAGGCATGTCTGCTGTGCGAGAGGCACTGACTCCGGCTGGGAGACATTTATCGCATGGAACCCGCGCGAGCGTTACATCGCGAGCCGTTACGACAGTCTGGCTGCCTTAAAAGATTTTGTTCGCGGGGAACAGGAGCAAGGACGGAGAATATTCGGCTACCTTGCATACGACCTTGGCTATGTCCTGCACGAAATTGAACCGCGGGCAAGAAATGACCCCGATACCACACGCTCCGCGTGGCTACGGGGCGAGAAGCGGCTTGGTCACATACACTTTGCAGAACAGAACTCCGTGGTAACAGATAACGATGCGGCAATAAATAACGACCTTCAACTTCCAGACATTCTTTTTTACTCCTTTGACGCTTATGTCGTGTGCCGCGAGGGTGGAGTTCTAATTCGCGCAAGTAATGCCCCGGCGCTTGCCGCTTTTTCTAAGTCGCTGAAAAACATATTGGCGAGAAATCCCGCTGAAAGGACGGCAGATGCGCATGGAACGCGCGAACTTGCGTCGTTTGCATCGAGAGACGAATATGCCTGCAGCTTCGAGAGCGTTAAAAGCCATATTATCGATGGCGATATTTATCAGCTCAATCTGACGCATCGGCTCGAGGGTTCCACGCAAAAATCGTCGAGAGAATTATGGAGCGCGCTCTGGGAGAAGAATCATGCCGATTTCTCGGCATATATTGAAGCCGATGGCTTTGAGATATTGAGCGCTTCGCCGGAGCGGTTCATCTCTGTCTCGGCTGACCGTCGTATCGGCACCTTTCCCATAAAAGGCACGCGGCCTCGCGGGGCGAATGTGGCGGAAGATGAGAAGCTCAAGGATGAATTGTATGGTTCCGAAAAAGAAACGGCTGAACTCACCATGATTACCGACCTCCTGCGAAACGACATCGGCAAGGTTTGCGAGTTCGGCTCGGTGCGCGTTGCGCATCCGCGCATCGTCCGTGCGTTCGCGAGCGTGTGGCACGCCTATTCGCACATCACGGGCGTTTGCGCGCGCGGTATTCGCTCCATTGACGCGCTTCTCTCAATGTTCCCAGGCGGTTCCGTAACAGGATGCCCAAAAAAGCGCGCGATGGAAATTATTGATGAATTAGAACCGACTATGCGGGGCGTGTATGCGGGTTCTATCGGCTGGATTGACCCGGACGATTCCGCGGATTTTAATATCGCCATACGAACGCTCATTAAAAAAGGGGAGCGAGTATACCTGCAAGTTGGCGGCGGGATTGTTTATGATTCTGTCGAGAAAGACGAGTATCAAGAGACTCT
>CAYHST010000036.1:0-10247 GCA_964359415.1 uncultured Candidatus Saccharibacteria bacterium
GACCGTTCCAAGCCGGAAATGAAAACATTCGTCGTGGACGAAGTGTACGGAATCTTCCGCAAGCTCTATGCCGATGTGCCGGAGGCATTCGGTCCCATGTTTGAACAGTACTACCGCAACGCCGTCCAACTGGTCGTGGAAGACCCCGATTCCGGTTCCACGTTCTTGGAAGTGCCGCGGGTGTTTGCCGACCCGACATTTCGCGACCTCAAAATATCGAAATGCAAAAATCCGGTCATCATACAATTTTGGCGCAAAATAGCCGAAGCCGCGGGCGGAGATGCTTCGCTCGAGAACGTAACGCCTTACATTTCCAGCAAATTCGACGTATTTCTCGCGAACGACATCATGCGTCCGATTGTCGCGCAAGAAAAATCAGCTTTTGATTTCCGCAAAATCATGGACGAGAAAAAGATATTCCTCGCGAATCTTTCAAAGGGCAGATTGGGCGAACGCAACACCTCGCTCTTGGGGCTTGTACTCGTTTCCAAATTCTTGCAGGCCGCATTTTCGCGTATTGACGCGCGTGGCGACCTTCCTGTTTTCTATCTCTACATCGACGAGTTCCAAAACTTCGCGACTCCGTCAATCGGCACGATTCTTTCCGAGGCGCGAAAATACAAGCTATCGCTCATAATCGCGCACCAGTTCATCGCGCAGTTGGACGAGAAAATACGCGATGCCGTCATCGGCAACGTGGGTACAAAAGCGGCGTTCCGAGTCGGTACGACGGACGCCGAGTTTCTGGCTAAGCAGTTTGAGCCCGGATTTACCGCGCCCGACCTGGAAAATCTACCGAATTACAATGCTGTCATGTCGCTTCTCGTGAACGGAGTGCCGGCGCGGCCGTTCACCATTCAGACGGAAAAACCGGCACAAAATGATTCCAGCAAAGTCCCCGCGCTTAAGGAACTTTCATATCTGACATACGGTAAAGACAGGGAAGAAATAGAGGCGGATATCCGCGCTCGGTATGTGGAGCCGGAAAAGATTCCCGACCCAATGATGCAGCCGTTTCAGTAATGGGGCGCTCAAAGACCCAGTGGTTTTTAACGGGAGATGAACCCGCACCGTTAAAAACCACTGGGTCTTCTCGCTGAAGTTGTGTTGCGGTAGCCTTGTTATCGCAAACTCCGCCGTTGCTATACTTCAAATATATGCGAGACAGAAAACTGCCACAGCTTGCCGAGGTGTTTGGCGCAGAGTACCTGTGCATTGATACATTGTCCGGCATATCCGGACTTTTCAATAGAAAACTCTGGTCATTTAAAATTGAGTCCCTGAAGCGCATGGGGAGGTTATATGCACTGCGAAAATTGATACAGCGCATCTATAAAATCAGTCCTAGCTCCAACGAGGCCATTGCATCAATGTACGATGTCGAATATGGAGGAGCTGGTCGTCCCAATTATATGTATGTAAACGCGCTTCTTTTCCGGCAAGAATTTGAAAAGATAACTGGCGTTACGGCGGACGAAGTAAAAAATCTGAAAATTATTGACGTCGGCGCAGGAAGTAACGAACTCCTTCGTTTTTTACGTGCCGAGTTTGGTGTTAAGAGTAACCACTTATTTGGGTGTGACTTGAGTCCGGTCAGCGCGGAGATAATTCAGAAAGACGGCTTCCATGGGTACGCGGGCAGGATTGAGGCGCTGCACTTCCCAGACAACAATTTTGACCTGGTTTTTTTATCATATTTTATAGACTTTGACACTGACCAGAGGAAAACATTTGAAGAGGCAGTTAAAATTACACAGCCCGGAGGAAAGATTATCTTGGAAGGCAAGTTTCCTTCGAATCCATCCGGTCTGTCTGATATAGATAAAGGACGAATTAATTTCATCACAAAGGGCATTGAAGCGGCTGAAGACATTGAACTTGTGTGCCGAGTCATTGAACAAATTGCTCAATTCCAAAACAAGAAAATATCCGTACAAAAGATTATTCATAGCAATAGATACGTATTTAGTAGCCGCTACGGACCATGTAAATTACCATCATATTTTTTGGTTTTTAAAATAGTTGCGGAAGCCCCGCTTCCGCAAGTGTAGGAAATCAAGGGGAGTCCTTGATTTTGAGATTAAGTTCATCGCACTTGTTTATCACATATTTGCCAAAAATCTCTCCGACATTCACTCCGGTATATTCGGAAAATACGGTAATCGGGCCGATGTTAACTTCCCCAATAATCCATTCGTTGCCGCGCACCAAGAAATCTACTCCTGCATAATGCGCCCCTATCGCACGTGTCGCCGCGACGGCCGCTTCTTTTTGAGATTTGGTCAATTCTATTTTACTGGCGCGACCACCGCTTGAAACATTGGAAGTAATGTTTTTATGATTCGTCCTTTTCACCGCTTCCACCACCTCATCTCCGACGACGGTACACCGCAAACTGGAGAAACCATTTTCATGGTCATTAAAATACGGCTCTATTAGCATGGGAGAATAGGTGAAATCCGTGATAAGTTTCTTAAAGAACCTGAAAGGAGTTTTTAAGTTGAAGGTGTATGTAATCCGCAATGTCCGCGCCTTGTCGGACGACACGTTCTCTGTAATTTCAATGTTTCTCCACCTGCCGTCGTAGTAGCCGAAGAATTTCCCACGTTGCTTCTTAATCAATCGTACTCCGGCGCCTGCTCCGCGATCGTGAGGTTTTATAACGCACCATTCGCCCTCGCGGATGCGATGCTCCACATCTTGCAGGGAGTAAGCAACCGTCGCATCCAAGATCGGTATATTTTTCTGTCGCAAAAGCGCGTTTGTCGCAATTTTATCGCAACCGAGTTCCTGGCATTCGGTAGAGTTTAAAAACGGCACATAGTTTTCGATTAATTTTACATTGGCCGCATATCGAGCATTCTTATGATACAGTTCCGAATCATGCTGGATAAAAGCCACCAAATTATATTCCTCTACGAACTTTCGCGCGTTTCCCGGAGAAGCGAGCCGTAATTTTGGCAAGTCCAGTAGGAGCGGCCGATAGCGCCCGCTATGCTCAATCGTTCGAACCAGTTCATCAAGAAATCTTTCGTCTGGTTGGTATGGGAGGAATAGCAAGCGAGGTACATATATACCTATTGTCGGCTTGGGTTTTTGCATAGCATTTCAACATTAACACGCTCGCGATTATCATAGACAAGCTTGTAATTAGTGGTATTATCTCGATTAGGTAATGCTGTCCGGGTCCCTTGCCTCAAAAAGCAAGGGATTGGGCCCGGATTTCTTCACATTGCTGTGAAGAGAAGGCGGCTTCCGCATGAGTGGGAGCCCGGATTTCTCCGTAAAAGAATAACGAGGTCTCGCAGCCGGTAAAACGGTTACGGGATGAATTAAGGTGGCACCGCGGCTAAAACATCGCACAGCGATGTTCGCCCGACCAATCGCTTGCGATTGGTTTAGGGACATAAGTCGCCCTTACAGCGCAAGGTATACTTGTGCGGTAAGGGCGATTTTTTGTTTGTGTAAATAAATATGGCGACATCAATTCCCAAAATACATATTTCGCAGAAACCACATTACGTCAAACTTGCTAACGGCGTGGACTTTTTTGAGTTGTTCAAGAAAATCGAACGGAAGTTCGAAATATGTTTCATTTTTGAGTCTTTGGGCGAAGAGGGGAAATTTGCGCGCTACTCTATCTTAGGATTTGAACCGGCCCATCTCATCGGGGGGCGGGGAAAAGAACTGACGATTGACAGGAAAAGTTACTCTGTCCCGAATCCGTACTACGCTCTGCGCGATGTCATGCCGGCGCGCACCATAGGCAGGAACTACGATGGCGGACTTGTCGGATACTTGAGCTATGAGGCGATAAATCTAATGGAGCCGTCTCTCAACGTGAAAGTTCATGATAAATTCGACCAGTTTCTTTTTGGAGCGTACACAGACGGATTAATAATGGATAAGCTTACCGACGAACTCACATATTTCTATTACGAGAGAGACAGAAGCACTGTCATTAAAGAAATAATCGCTTTAGAAATCAGTTCGGAGTCTTTCAGCGCGGAATGTGTTGACGAAGGTCTTTCAGAAACAGAACATGCAAGAATAGTGGAGGACGTGAAAGAAAAAATCAGAGAAGGTAAAACATTTCAGTGCGAAGTCGGGTTCAAAACGAAATACAAAATAACAGGCGATACGATGCGGATTTACGAAAGATTGAGGGAAGTAAACCCGTCGCCTTTTATGTATTTTCTCAAGTTCGGTGAGAAAAAGATAATCGGCGCGAGTCCGGAATTATTGTTCTCTTTGAGAGATGGGGAAATGACGACGAGGCCGCTTGCTGGAACTATTCGCAGAGGCGCAGACGCAAAAGAAGACCAGCAACTTGCGCGCGAACTTGTGAACGATGAGAAAGAGCGCGCTGAACACAACATGCTCGTGGATTTGCACAGGAATGACATCGGGAAAGTCGCGAAATTCGGAACGGTGAAAATCCGCGATTTGATGACAGTCAAAAAATTCAGCCATGTTCAGCACATTTCAAGCGAGGTTGTTGGGACCATTCGCTCCGAGGAGGATATGTTTTCCGGCCTTGCAAGCCAATTTCCAATGGGTACTGTGTGCGGAACTCCAAAGATAGAGACCATAAAAATCATAGATGCCAACGAAAAAGAGGCGCGCGGACCATACGGCGGAGGCGTCGGGCATTTTGGATTCAACGGCGATTGCACGTTCGCGCTCGCCTTGAGGTCGGTTTTCATTTCCGGTCATGATGCGTATACTCAAACGTGCGGAGGCATCGTATATGATTCCGTTCCGAAGAAGGAATATGACGAAATACGCAGAAAATCAGCGGCCATGAAAGAAGTCTTGGGCGCCGCTAAGAAAAAACAGTATGAACCCCGTTAGAGACCGCGGTCGCACGAGATACAATCGAAGATATCTTAATGTAAAAAATGTATAATTATGACTAAATCAGGCACAGATAATACACGAACGCGACCTGTCTCTAACGGGGTGAAAATCCTCATAATAGATAATTACGATTCGTTCACATTCAATCTCTACCAGTATGTGGGAGAGATTCTTACGGCCAGTAAAAAAAAGTTCACTCTCGATGTGGCAAGGAACGACGAAATAACGCTCGCGGAAATTAAAAAACGGAAATACGATAGAATAATCATTTCCCCCGGGCCGGGCGATCCGCGCGACCCGAAGTATTTCGGCGTTTGCGCCGACGTGCTCACAAAAATAGGAAAGACCATTCCAGTTCTTGGAGTGTGTTTAGGAATGCAGGGAATAGCGCATTGTTTTGGCGGAGGCGTTGTTCGCGCGCGGAAGCCGATGCATGGAAAAACGAGTGTTATTAAGCATGACGGCAAAGGAGTATTCAAGGGCTTGCCGCAGAAATTGGAGGTTATGCGCTATCATTCTCTCATAGCGGAAAAGGAAACATTGCCGGAATGTTTGACGATAACGGCGACATCGCAGGGCACGGGAGAGATAATGGGATTGCGGCACAAAAGCCTTCCCATTGAGGGAGTCCAATTTCATCCGGAATCTTTCGCGACCGAGGGCGGAAAGCAACTGCTGGCGAATTTCATAAAAGGCATATGACACTTGCACAGGAAATATTAAATAAATTGGTTGAAAAAAAAGATCTAGGCGCTTCTAAAACACGAGCGTTTCTCAATCAGGTTATCGCAGGAGAGATTACTGACGTACAGGTCGGAGCTATTCTGACGGCCCTTCGGATGAAGGGCGAGACTTCGGCGGAGATTAAGGGTCTTCTTGATGCGATGCGTACGCATATGCTCCATGTATCCGCAAAAGGGGCAATGGACATCGTCGGCACAGGAGGCGACCGTGCGGGGACGTTTAACGTCTCAACTACTGCAGCTTTTGTTGCGGCAGGTGCGGGAGCCAAGGTCGCAAAGCACGGAAATCGCGCGGCAAGTAGCAAGTGCGGAAGTGCCGATGTACTTGAAGAACTCGGCGTGAACATCAAGCTCTCGCCGTCGCAGGCGGAAGAAGTATACAAAAACACCGGAATGGTTTTCTTGTTCGCCCCCCTGTTTCACCCCGCGATGAAACAGGTAGGCGCGGTGCGCAAAGAACTGAAGATACGCACGATATTCAACGTACTCGGGCCTTTCTCAAATCCCGCCGGAACCAAGCGCCAGCTCGTCGGTGTTCCAAACGTTGAACTCGCAAAAAAACTCGCCGAAGTTGCGAAAGGCCTCGGATATACGCGGTTGCTCATCGTTACGAGCGATGACGGCATGGACGAAGCGAGCATCAGCGCGAAGACGAAAGCTTTTGAGGTTTCCGGAAAGTCCTCAAAAAAGTACGTTATTGAGCCCACTAAACTGGGGTTCAAGAAAGCAGTAGCCTCAGCGCTCCGTGGGGGAAACGCGGAGGAAAATGCCGGTATTATCCGCAGCATTTTGAACGGGGAAAAGGGACCAAAGCGCGATGTCGTCGTGTTGAACGCCGGGATCGCTTTATACGTTGCCGGTATCGCGAAAGATATACCACGTGGAATTAAACTTGCTGAGCAATCCATTGATAGCGGCAAGGCGCAGAAGGCTCTGGAGAATCTGGTGAAGGAGACCCAACAGTTTACATGAAGACAACAAAGATTATCCCGCTTGAGAAACCCATAGACGCGGTTGTTTCTATTCCGGGCTCAAAAAGCTACACCAACAGGGCGCTTCTAATGGCGGCGCTTGTCGGCAAAACTGTGATAATTCGAAATCCGCTTTTGAGCGATGACACGAAAGCGATGATTGATTGCCTCAAGACACTTGGAATTAGTGTCGCCGCTAAAGGCGATTATTTGGAAGTCGCTGGAGACATCAGGTCTGTTGCCGATAAGTCTTACGAACTCAACGCGCATCTTTCCGGCACGACCATCAGATTTATTCTCGCGCTCTCGGCTGTCATCGCCGGAGTGAAAACGATACGGGGAGAAGGGCGCTTGAACGAACGCCCTATAGGCGACCTCGTAGACGCCCTGCGCCAGCTCGGGGCAAAAATAGAATATTTGGAAAAAGAAGGATTTCCTCCAGTGCGCGTTTCCTCCTCCAAGCTCGTTGCGGGCAACATCACGATGAACGGTTCCGTAAGCAGTCAATTCCTTTCCGCGATTCTCGTGATTGCGCCCATCATTGGCGAAGTGAACATTGAAGTCATCGGCGAGCAAATTTCAAAACCGTACATCGACATGACGATTGATTCGATGAAGCAATTTGGCGCGAGAGTCGAGGTTCGCGATGCATCCACGTATGCGGTTCCGGCTGGCCAGAAATATAATCTTGAGGAATATGTCGTGGAGGGTGATGCATCCAGCGCTTCGTACTTTTTTGCTATTGCCGCTCTTACGCAATCGCGCATCACGCTCAAGAATATGAACCCGAAGTCGGTACAGGCCGATATGGGATTTCTCAAAATCCTTGCCGACATGGGGAATGTTGTGGAGTACGGAAGGGACGAAGTAACTATTCAAGGAAAGGGAATAAAAGCGGTTGATGTGAATATGCAGGACTGTCCAGACCAGGTGCAGACGCTCGCCGCGCTTTCAGCTTGCGTCTCCGGGACTACGCATATCGCTGGTGTTGGCTCTTTGAGAGTGAAAGAAACAGAGCGCGTGGCGGCACTCGAACGCGAACTCGCGAAAATGGGCATACGTTCCGAATCCACTCCCGACACAATGACTATTAACGGAGGATATCCGAAACCGGCGGTCATAGACACATACTGGGACCACAGGATGGCGATGGCGTTCGCCGTACTTGGGGCAAAGCTGAAGGGGATGGAAATCAGAAATCCCGAAGTCGTAACGAAGACATTTCCGGATTTTTGGGAGAAACTGAATGCTATCGGCATTAAAACCGCGACGTCGGAGCGCGACCCAAATATCGTTCTTATCGGCATGCCCGGGAGCGGGAAGACCACTGTCGCTCGTCTCCTCGCGAAGCGTCTCGGCAAGAGGTGCGAAGATATTGATTCGTTGGTAGCAAAAAAGGCGGGCATGAGCATCAAGGAGATTGTGGAAAAATTCGGATGGGACCATTTCAGAGATTTGGAGTCTGATATGGTGCGAGAGGTTTCAGAACAAAACGGAGCCGTTATTTCTACCGGGGGCGGGATTATCACGCGCTCGGAGAACATTGAGACGGTCAAGAAAAATGGTCTATGTATCTTTCTTCGTGCAACGCTACAGATTCTTTTAGAAAGAATGGAAGAAGACGATTCGCACCGCCCAGCGATGACCACGGCGGCCACGCCCCAAGAAGAGATGGAAAGAAGGCTCGCGGACAGGGCAGGTCTCTACGAAGCGGCCGCAGACGAGACGATAGACACGGAAAGCGCCCCTCCGGAAAATGCCGTTGAGCAGATAGTTGCGAAATTGCGGGAGAGAGGGGTTATAAGAAAATAAGGAGCAAAGCGACTATATTTTCTATAACCCAGCACCTTTAACAGCAGGTTAGTTCCACGCGCAAGTCACAGGCAACAGATGCCGACTGCGGATTAGGTGGTACTATTGGCGTGAAAGGTGCTGGGTGTAAGATTTTCTAAACTCATTACATTCGTTAACAAAATCTAACTATGGCAGGGAATTCATTTGGGCAATTGTTTCGGATAACGACATTCGGCGAATCGCACGGCGGTGCTGTTGGCGTTGTCGTTGACGGATGCCCGCCGGGGATTGAAATTACACAAGAAGAAATCCAAGTTCAGCTTGATAGGCGCAAGCCGGGGCAGAGCAAAATTACGACACCGCGGAAAGAGCCGGATATCGTAAAAATACTTTCCGGCTGTTTTGAGGGCAAGACCACCGGCACGCCGATTTTGCTTATCGCCTACAACGAGGAATTTGAATCCGACGACTATCTTGCACTCAAAGATGTATACCGACCATCGCACGCCGATTACACCTATGAAGCGAAATACGGTTTCAGGGATTGGAGAGGAAGCGGCCGCGCAAGCGCGCGGGAGACGCTCGCGCGCGTCGCCGCTGGCGCTATTGCGCGAAAATACCTCAAAGAGAAACTCGGCATTGAGATTTTGAGCTACGTAGACCAAGTCGGCGACTTGAAGGCCGATGCGGATTTCAACACCGTGAAAGAGGAGGATATTGAATCAAATATCATCCGTTGCCCTGACCAAAAGGTTGCCGAGAAAATGATTGCTCTCGTCGAGAAAGTCCGGAGCGAAGGCGATTCAGTTGGCGGGATTATTAAAGGTGTCATTCGGAATGTTCCAGCAGGATTGGGCGAGCCGGTATTCGACAAACTTAATGCAGACCTTGGGAAAGCGATGCTCTCCATCAACGCGGTCAAAGGATTTGATATCGGGCTAGGGTTTAGGAGCGTCGGCATGCGCGGGAGCGAACACAACGATGCTTTCTACACAGACAAAGAGGGCAAAATCCGCACTAAGACGAACAACGCCGGTGGAACGATAGGCGGGATTTCTAGCGGAGAGACGATACATTTCCGCGTAGCGTTCAAGCCAGTTTCAACCATAAAAAAGGAACAAGACACGGTAACAAAAAAAGGCGAGGCGACCAAGTTGGAAGCCTCCGGCCGCCACGACCCGTGCGTCCTCCCACGCGCAGTTCCAATAGTGGACGCGATGTCCGCACTCGTTGTCATGGATCATTACCTCCGCAATCGCGCGCAGAATGGGTGAAATGTTAACAGTCAAAATGTTTTTAGAGTTTGAACATCATGCGTAAGCGGACAAAAAAGAAAAAACACTCATGCGGGCTCTGTAAACCTCACAAGCTTGGTCTTGATTGCAGGTGGACAGGCCGTGACCTCGCGCGGCTCAAAGAGTTCGAGTTCGAACGCAAGCGATTGCTTGAAAGTTAGAACCATCCCCCACGATAATATTCCGAAACTGAAGCACTGACATTACACTCTACCAACTATGTGCTTATTCGCGCGAATAAGCACATAAGACATTCGATAACCGTAATGAAAAAGCTTATGAAAGTCTATGCTAGTGTTTTGCAAAACACTGGAATAGAGAAACGAGCACAGCTATCGTTTCAGCGACGAAATGAACCCGTACGGCAATAGGCTCAATAAACAGTCGGTCGGGTCAAACGGCGCCGTTTGACCCGACATCCCCTCAAGCAAGATCCCACATTCGTGGATAAAGTGCAGTTATGCGCATCGTATCATTCTAATGTTTTGCAAAACATTAGAATGGCGCATTCCGTCCGTTCTCTATAGGACTTACGCAACATCTGAATCGTCTTTGCGAGGCTTTGCCGAAGCAATCTAGGGTTA
>CAYHST010000037.1:0-9992 GCA_964359415.1 uncultured Candidatus Saccharibacteria bacterium
GATTTATTAGCTTTATCTGATACAGTGTCGCAACTATGTTAATGATACGGATGCAAAGAATCGGGCGGAAGAACATGCCGGCTTTTCGTATTATCGTCGCTGAACACACGCGCGGACCGAAGACCGGCAATATCGTTGAAAAGGTTGGCACCTACAATCCGAAGACGAAAGAGAGGCAGTTCAACGCAGATAGAATTAAATACTGGCTTTCAGTGGGAGCCAAAGCCAGCGCCACTGTCCACAACATGCTCGTTTCCGCAAAAATCATCACAGGAGCGAAGATAGTAAAGCACCAAGAGAAACCGGTTGAACCGGTGGAGGCTAAAACCGCCGAAAGCGGTTCGCCCGACTCTTCGCAAAGCGAAGAGTCTAGGGAGGTAAAGGCCGAGGTAAAAGCTCCGGAATCAGAGGCCGCTCCCGCTGAAAGTGCGCAAGTGTCTGAAGAAAAGGCAGAAGTTGCGGAGGCGGTAGCACCACGGGCCTAAAACTCCCACCAGGGTTTTGTTGACAAAATGAAGGATATCTGCTATCCTTTGGGGGTAAATTCATCCTACTGTTTTGTGCGAATCTGCGGATTCTCGTGGGGCAGTTCAAGCGGTAAATCTGCACCATTCGAACATGTTTAGACATAACGCAGGCGGCAAATCTGGAGTTCATCACGGAAGGCCGTCCACAGGCGATTTAGTAAAATCGGGTACTCACCACATTGGCTCATCAAGAGGAGCTTATTCTCCGCGCCGTTCATTCGGACACTCTTCTCATCGAGGACCGGCAGGCCGTCGACAGGTCCCGCCATACCCGGCGGCGGGTCGAGGATTTCACAAAAGTTACGCGCCTAGGGGACGAGGTGGATTTTCTAGCCGTGGGGCGGGAAGAGGCGAGCGTATAGACGTATCGCGCTTCATCAACAAGGCCGTTATCACGGAAGTAAGCGAGCATTTCAAGCCGGAGCACCATTTCATGGATTTTGCGATTGACGAGCATCTGAAGAAAAATATCTTGGCGAAGGGATACTTTGAGCCGACGCCGATTCAAGACCGCGCCATTCCCCATGTGCTGAATGGCGAAGATGTTTTCGGAGTAGCTAACACCGGTACGGGAAAAACCGGCGCTTTTCTCATTCCGCTCATAAATAAAGTGATTAAAGACAGAAAAAATCGCGTGCTGATAATGGTGCCGACGCGAGAACTCGCGCGGCAGATTGAAGACGAGTTTTGGAGTTTCGCCAATCATCTCCGCATCGGCGCGGTTTCCTGCGTCGGAGGCGCGAACATCGGGCCGCAGATTGCAACATTGCGCAGGAACCCTAATTTTGTAATCGGCACGCCCGGCCGTTTGAAAGACATAATGGAGCGCCGCGCGCTCAATCTCTCCCTGTTCAGCACAGTAGTTCTGGACGAAGCCGATAGAATGTTGGACATGGGCTTCATTGACGATATGCGATTTATCCTCTCTTTGGTTCCGAAGGAGAGGCACACGCTTTTTTTCTCGGCAACGCTTTCGCGCGACATAGAAAAACTTATCGGAGAATTTCTTAAAGACCCCGTGCGCATCTCGGTAAAGACCCGCGACACCGCCGCGAGCGTTGACCAGGACATCGTGCGCGTCCCAGCGGGAAAAACTAAAATTGATGTTCTGCGCGACCTGTTGGTTAAACCCGGATTCGGCAAGGTGCTTATTTTCGGACGCACCAAACACGGCGTGGAAAAGCTCTCAAAAGAGTTGGTGCATCTTGGATTCAAGGCGGCATCTATTCACGGCAACAAGACGCAGAGCAACCGACAGAGAGCGCTGGATGCTTTCAAGCAGGACAGAACGCAAATTCTCGTGGCGACGGATGTCGCCGCGCGCGGGCTGGATATTCCAAAAGTCTCGCACGTCATCAATTACGACGTCCCAAATACATACGACGACTATGTGCACCGCATCGGCCGCACGGGGAGAGCAGGGGAAAAAGGCCAAGCACTGACATTTGTGGAAGGGTATCACAGGTAATTGAAGGGGTTGTTTTTAGTCGGCACTCGAGCCATTCATTATGGTACAATCCTCTTTTCTATGGACATCCATCCGCTCCTCGTGCATTTTCCTATCGCGCTTCTTGTCGCGTACGCGATTATGGAGATGATACATACGGACCGGCTGAATCACAGCGACACATACGCGTCCATAAAAAGCTTCCTTGTCATTGCCGGAACTCTCCTGGCGTTCGTCACTTTGTCTACCGGAGAGATTTCCGAGAGGCTTTTGTTATCAAGCAGGCCGGACCTCGCTAAGCTTATTGAAACTCATTCCGCTTTTGCAGGCGCCTCAACAACAATTTTCTCCATACTCGCTTTATCATATTTGATTAAATTCTTTCTTGATTCCAAGTACGCGAACGCGCCCGTCATGGCTTCAGGGCCGTTTGCGCGCGCTTTGGGCGCGTTGAATTGGTATTCGCGTGCTATTCGAGAGAACGTACTCGGCCAGATGCTGGCGCTCGCCGGTATCATCTGCATCACAATCACCGGCGGTCTTGGCGCCGCTATTGTGTATGGTCCAGACGCAGACCCGATTGTAAGCGTTATCTATCGTCTCTTCTTCTAGACCGCAGGTCTGTCAAATGCTGCGAGGCGTCGCCTCGCAGCATTTGACAAGAATTCATACTCTGCTACCATTCTCGCATGAGTCGGAAATTCACATCTGTCGTCCTCGTCGTTACACCGCTAGAGCGGGGCCTGTAATACTGGGAAATAATAAACAAAGTATCACAGAAAACCCGCTAGAAGCGGGTTTTCTGCTACAATAGCAATCACATACTAATATGGAAAAAATATCAGGCGCCCAAGCCCTCATGAAATCCCTTTTGCGGGAGGGGGTCGACACCATTTTTGGATATCCGGGCGGGGCGATAATGCCCGTGTACGACGCTCTCTATGATTACAAAGATTCTATCCGGCACGTTCTGGTGCGCCACGAGCAGGGAGCCGCGCACGCCGCCGAAGGGTATTCGCGACTCTCCGGAAAGCCGGGAGTGTGCATGGTGACTTCCGGCCCGGGCGCCACGAATCTCGTGACTGGTATTGCCGATGCCATGTGCGATTCAATCCCAATTGTCTGCATAACAGGACAAGTGACAGAAACAGCGCTTGGCACCGATGCGTTCCAAGAGGCCCCTATCATCGGCATTGTTACTCCTGTGACGAAGTGGTGCTATCAGATTACGAACGCGGCGGAAGTTCCGCACATCATGGCAAAAGCATTCCATATCGCCTCGACCGGCAGGAAAGGCCCGGTCCTTATAGACATAACGAAAAACGCGCAGTTCGAATTATGCGAGTACGACGATTCAGTTCAGACGGTGAAATTAAAAAGCAGGCATGACCCCTACTTTGAGAAGAAATTGGAGAAAGCCGCGTCTCTGCTCAACGGCGCGAAACGCCCGTACGTTCTGTTTGGGCACGGAGTAACGCTTTCAAACGCCGAAAGCGAGCTCGCTCGATTTGTTGAGAAAGGCGGGTTTCCGGCCGCGAGTACTTTGCTTGGACTTTCCGCCATGCCCAAGAGCCATCCTTTGCATGTGGGCATGCTTGGCATGCACGGAAATTACGGCCCCAACAAGCTGACCAATAAAGCAGACGTGATACTGGCGATAGGCATGCGCTTTGATGACCGCGTGACCGGGAAAATCTCGGCATACGCTCCGCAGGCAAAAATAATTCACGTGGATATTGATTACGCGGAACTGGACAAGGTCATACCGGCGGACATCGCCATTCATGCCGACGCGAAGGAATTTCTCGCGCAACTGACTCCGTTGATAAAATCCAGGAAACATGACGATTGGATAGGGCGATTCAGAAAATGCGATGAAGAGGAAAAAAGGGAAGTCGCGGACGCGGAACTCTATCCGAAGTCCGGCGAGATAAGCATGGCGGAGGTGGTGAGAATTTTGAGCGAAAAGACAAAGGGCAAAGCCGTCATCGTGGCCGACGTGGGCCAGCACCAGATGGTTTCCGCCCGCTACTACGGATTTGAAAATCCGGACAGCTTCATAACGTCCGGCGGTTTAGGCACGATGGGCTTCGCTCTTCCCGCGAGCGTGGGAGCGAAAATTGCAGGTCCGAAAAGGGAAGTAATCGCCATTATCGGCGACGGCTCGTTCCAGATGACTCTGCAGGAATTGGGGACCATCATGCAGGAAAAACTGTCCATAAAAATAATTATTCTCAACAACCGGCATCTCGGGATGGTGCGGCAGTGGCAGGAAATGTTCTTTGAAGAGCGGTATTCTTTCGTGCATATGGAGAACCCGAACTTCAACAAAATTGCAGACGGATACTCCATTCCCAATGAATTGGTGAAGGAACGAAAAGACTTGGCGTCCGCGCTCGACAGAATGCTGAAAGCGAAAGGCAGCTACCTTCTTGATATCATGGTGAAGAAAGACGAGAATGTTTTCCCGATGATACCGGCGGGTGCCGCTGTGGATGAAATAAGGCTAAAATGAATCCCGTTAGAAATCGCGGACGCGCGTATGTAAAATATTCCATGATATTCACAGTTATCAACACTAACAAAGTAGGATGCCAGCTTTATTATTAGTCCGCGTCCTATTTCTAACGGGATGAAGTACGTACTCACAATAAAATCTGAAAACGCGCCCGGCACGCTCTATCGGATTGCGGGACTTCTTCTGCGTAAGAAAATAAACATAGAGTCTTTGCACGTGGAGGAGATAGACCGGAAAAAACACATTTCCCATTTTACTATCGAGATATTTCTCGCGCCGCACCTGATGGCGAAACTAATCAAACAGATAGACCGCGTTGTTGAGGTGACACACGCGGAATATCACCGCGCCCTGTAGAGCGTGTCAAAAAACTTCATCTGCTCCGGCTGACTGCGCAGGCAGGTTGCGGAGTCTGCACCCTCGCTAAAGCAGAGTTACCATTAGTGTACATATGTACCTTAATGGTAACTCTGCCACGGGAGAAATTTTTACACACGCTCTGAAATTACCCCCTTACCCCGTGCGTCTCTTGCCCGTGATTTTCTTTGACGCACCCGCGCTTTTCGCGCTCAAACTTTCAAGTGCCACGATATACGCGGCTTCTCGCAGAGATACTTTATAACTAAGCGAGATGTCGTGGACTCTTTCGCACGCTTTTTCCATTTTTTCCTTCAGCTTCTTGAACACGTCATACTTCCCCCAGCGCTCGTTTTTCATGTTCTGATACCACTCAAAATAACTCACAGCGACGCCTCCAGAATTTGCCAGCACGTCCGGTATGACCGTGATGCCCTTGGAGAAGAAGACGGCGTCCGCTTCCGCGGTCGTGGGGCCGTTTGCCATCTCTAGGATTACGCCCGCTTTGACCTTTTTGGCGTTTTCTTTCGTAAGCGCGTTTTCCAGCGCGGCCGGTACAAGAATATCAACGGGAAGTTCCAATATTTTCTCCGGCGAGACTTCTCGCCCTCCGAGCTTTTTCATATTGGCAATACTGCATGCCGAGCCCATGCAGTAGCATTCGCCTATCCGTCCGTTCTCCTCCTTGCATTTCTGGACCTCGCGTATGCTTGGAATTCCGGACGGAATGTAGATTCCCCCCTTTGAGTCCGACAGCGCGACGACTTTCATGCCGGCCTCTTCCAAGTATCCTGCCAAGAAACTTCCGACATTCCCGAATCCCTGTATTGCGACCGTTAGACCCTTTGGTTTTCGTTTTTGCATTTTTAGAATTGAGAGAAGCGCATAACAGCCGCCGAGCCCCGTGGCTTCAGGGCGGCCTAGAGAGCCGCCGCGCTCCAATGGTTTTCCCGTAACGACAGCCGGTGTTTTTTTGCCGGCAAGTTTTGAATACTCGTCCAGTATCCATGCCATGATTTTTCCGTTGGTATTTACGTCGGGAGCCGGCACGTCAACCTTAGGACCGATTACCGGAAACAATTTTCGAGCGAACTCGCGCGTGAGGCGCTCAAGCTCGCCCTCGGAAAGCTTCTTTGGGTCAACATTCACGCCGCCTTTTCCTCCTCCGAACGGAACGTCTATCACGGCGTTTTTAACTGTCATCCAAAAAGAGAGAGCTTTCACTTCATCCATGTCTACGCGCGGATGATAGCGCAGGCCTCCTTTGTATGGCCCCAGAATGTTATTGTGCTGGACCCTGAAGCCTTGATACACGCGCACGCTCCCGTCGTCCATTCTCACCGGTACGGAAACTTCGACTATCCGGTCCGGATTCTCCAGCCGCGCGAACAGCATCGGGTCGATGGGAAAATTCTTCGCCGCTGTCTGCAATTGCTTTTTTGCTCTTGTCCACGGGTTGTTGTCTGACATGTTGCAATTCTGATTCTTTTAATAATTTTAGACCGAGGGATTATACATCATGCAAAACATTTGTCCCAATGGAGCGTTTAATGTAGAGTCACAGCATCACACAATGGACACGCTCATAAAAAGAATCACCAAAGAAGCTGGCAAGGCCGTCTTGAAACGGTTCGGTAAGGACGGCGTTCACTATTCAAAATCAAAGTACGCTTACGACGTTGTAACTAAAGCAGACTTGCTTGCAGAGAAAATCATTATATCCGCAATCCTAAGGAAATACCCCACGCACAGCATTCTTTCCGAAGAGGAGGGGGAAATAAACGCCGGCTCGGACTACAGGTGGATAATTGACCCCATTGACGGAACAATGAACTTTGCTTCATCGGTTCCATTGTTCGGTGTAATGGTTTGCCTGGTGTACAAAAATACTGTTACGCTTTCTGCCATTTATCTCCCGATAACGGACGAACTCTTTTTTGCCGAGGCCGGAAAGGGTTCGTATTTAAATGGCAAAAGAATTCACTGTTCCAGAACCAAGAGTTTGGATGTAAGCAACGGGTGCGGTTTTGTGGGTTCCAGGAAAAGGACGTTGCGTTTTGTGAAGAAACTCCTGGGTGTCATTAAGGGAGAGCATTTGTTTTTCAACTCTTTCGGGTGTATTTCCATGAATGCCTGCTATGTGGCGTGCGGACGAAAAGACTGGAAAGTATCTCTCTATGGCGAGATACATGATTTCGCGCCGACGTATCTCATTCTTAAAGAAGCGGGATGCAAAGTGACAAATTGCAAAGGCAAGCCGTGGAAAATCGGCGACAATGAAGCTGTTGCATCAAATCCGCGCCTGCATCGGCAATTGCTAAAGCTGACAAAAAATGTTTAATTCGCAAAACAAACCACTCAATATCCCCAATGCGGTTTCTTAGCGGGACCCTACTTTCTGATTGATGTACTTATAATATCCGACCGCATATTATAAGTACATAGGAGTTTAATTGGAGAATGCAACGCTTTTAATATTCAGTGTTAGCTATGCGTCTTGAGCTATAAGATTATTTTGCACATAGCATAGAAAGAATGCTACAATTCCGCCAATGATTGAAAAGATGTTGCGATGGATAGTTCTTGCGGGGATTTTCGCGCTTCCGTTCATAGTTTTCATAGTCGCAAATCCGCTTTTCTTTCCGTACATCACCGGAAAGAACTTCGCATTCAGAATAATCGTAGAAATTATTACGGGCGCGTGGCTCGCGCTCGCCGCGGTGAAGCCCGAATATCGTCCTAAAAAGACGTGGCTTCTCGGCGCGTTTGCGGCGTTCGTTGCGATTATTGCCGTTGCGGACGCAACCGGCGTCAATCCCTTCAAGAGTTTCTGGAGCAATTACGAGCGCATGGACGGCTGGGTTACGCTCGCGCATCTCTTTGCCTACTTTGTCGTCGCAAGTTCTATACTTTCTACAAGAAAACTTTGGCGCAGATTTTGGCTCACGTCGCTTTGGGTTTCCGTACTTGCGGGTGTTTACGGCATATTGCAGTTCTATGGAAAAGCGGCCATCGGGCAGGGCGGAGCGGGCGGGCTTGGAGGGCGCTTGGACGCAACATTCGGGAACCCAATCTACCTGGCTGTTTTCATGCTTTTCAATATTTTCATCGCGGCATTTTTATGGGCAGAAAGCTGGCGCGAGCATCAGTCGGGAAAGAGAATTGGAATTTCTTTGGGATACGGGAGCGTTATCGCGCTCGATACCATTATCCTTCTTTTGACCGGCACGCGCGGAACGATACTCGGTCTCATAGGCGGAGCGCTTCTTGCGTTCCTTATCTATGCCTTCTTCAATAAAGGGGCAAATGCCATTCGCTTGAGGATGATCGCAGTCGGCTCCATTGTCGCGATTGCAATCGCGGGAGGAGGATTATGGCTTGCGCGAGATACGGCGTTCGTAAATTCGGTAGGATTCCTCGACCGGCTCGCGTCCATATCTATTGAGGACAACACGACCAAATCGCGCTTTATGAACTGGAGCATGGCGTGGGAGGGAGTAAAAGAACGCCCGATTCTCGGATGGGGACAAGAGAACTATGCGATTGTTTTTGATAAGTACTACAACCCCAAGATGTACGCGCAGGAGCAATGGTTTGACCGCGTACACAATATTATTTTTGACTGGCTTGTTGCCGGAGGTTTTCTCGGCCTTATCGGCTATTTCATGCTCTATATTTCTGCGCTCTGGTGTATTTGGAAAAGCGGTTCAAATACTACTCTGCCTGCACAGGCCGGCCGGCAGAAAGGTAGAAATGCCGCAATCAACACAGGGACTTTTTCTCTCTTGGAGCAAAGCATATTGACCGGTCTTCTTGCCGGATATTTCTTCCACAACCTTTTCGTTTTCGACAATATTTCCAGCTACATTCTATTCACAACCATATTGGCTTACATTGCTTCGCGTTTTGCGGCAGTGCGCAACTCACCGACCTTGTTTCCATCGGGGAGTATTCCATATATGGCGATGCCTATCATTGCGGTTGTGGCGATAATCTTGGTATGGTGGTCGGCGTGGGAGATAAATAGCGGGGCGCTCGCGCAAAATCGCGCGCTCCTTCAGGCAATCGCTCCGCATCAAGAAGGGGTCAGTGAAAATCTTAAGTACTTCGAAGAAGCGATAGGATATGGAAGCCTCGGCACGCAAGAAGCGCGCGAACAGCTCGTCCAGGTTTCCTCGCAAATAGCCGGAAATCAAAACATGCCGAATGAAATAAAGCAGGGATTCTACGCCCTTGCCGTAAGAGAGATGGGTCTGCAAGAAAAGGCATCGCCGCTGGATGCCCGCTTCCCGCTCTTTTTGGGAGTCGTGTTTAAAGCACACGGAGACTACGAGAATGCCATGAAAGAATTCGAACGCGCGCACGAACTTTCGCCGGGCAAACAGTCCATAATTTTCGAGCTAGGCGCGAACGCGCAATCGCTCGGCAGAAACGAAGAGGCGCTTCAATATTTTAAAGAAGCATTCGAACTTGCGCCGGAATTTACCAGTGCGCGCGTTTACTACGCCGCCGCCTTGATTCGCGCGAAGCAGGACCGGCTTGCGGACGAAATTCTCGGACCAATTGTGCAGACTGGCGCCGCCGCAGACCCGAATATTGCGTCTGCGTATGTTTCAAGAGGACGCTACGACAAGATTGTGGAAATTTGGAGAGAGCGTGTAAAGGCATTGCCGAAAGATATACAGGCCAGATTTACTCTCTCGGCGGCATTGGTCGGGGCGGGGCAGTCAGCGCAAGCCATCGCAGAGCTCGAGGAAGTGAAAGCTATAGACCCAAGCGTGAAGGCCCAGGTAGACGAGTTCATCAAACAGGTGCAGAGCGGGAAGGTGAGCATATGAAATCACAGGCGATATTTTGATGTTCCTCGAACAATACGAAATGTGGATAAAGCTGTTGATTCGCACGGCATGGCGGGTATAATGGCGGAGTGAGTGCCAATCCGCCAACTGGCGGAGTGTGGCTCTCCCTGAAAGTCGCGTAAGTACCCGCCTTCGGCGGGTACTGCGTTTTCCGGCCCCTCCTCTTTTCTTGTATTGTCAAAGCAACTGCCAGTGCTATCCTGATGGCAGGTTAGTCGGACGTAGCGCGGAGGACGGCGGCACTCACATTGACTTTCACTTTGGAGCTCGCACCTGTCCTCCGC
>CAYHST010000038.1:0-9689 GCA_964359415.1 uncultured Candidatus Saccharibacteria bacterium
CATGGACGCGGTAGCGCAATTCTCTGACACGACGATAATAATGTTCGCGAAACTGGTTCTCGCGGTTGTGTTGGGAGGCATCATCGGCACGGAGCGAGCCGTGATGGCGCGGCAGGCGGCCGGCACTCGCACATTCGGCCTCGTCGCCTTGGGCGCTTGTCTTTTCGTCATCACCGCGAACTACGTGGACTTGGCTCATCTCGGCATCGTTAATTTCGACCCAATGCGCGTTGCCGCCGCCATTATTACCGGAGTCGGCTTCTTGGGAGGCGGACTCATCATCTTCAGAGGGGAAACCCAGCACGGCATTACGACCGCGGCCGGATTGTGGATTTCCTCGGCTGTCGGCATCGCAGTCGGATTCGGGCTCTACGCCATAGCGATATTTTCCACTGTTCTTGTCCTACTGATTTTTACAGGCATGTGGTATGTGGAAAATCGTTTCAAGCACTGGTTTGAGGACCACAAGCCGGAGATAGAGAAAAAAGCTGATAACGGTTTGTGAATGAGATTGAAGTACCAATCTACGAATACATTCCAATCTACAAATAACTACGAATAGACAATGTGTTCATTTGTAGCCATTTGTAGTATTCGTGTCATTTGTAGATTGGGACTATACTGCTTTTATGCCGCCTCGCCTTTACACAAAACGGACGCGAAATATTTTTGACCCCGCTTCGCGGGAGCCGTTTAGAGTAAGCCGCAGCAAGATAGACCTTTTTCATGAGTGTGAAAGATGTTTTTATTTGGATGTGCGGTTAGGTCTCGCACGCCCTTCATTTCCCGCGTTCACTCTCAATAATGCCGTCGATGAATTGATGAAGAGAGAGTTTGATTCGCACAGAGCGAAGGGGGACGCGCACCCTCTGATGAAAGAGTACAAGATAGACGCGGTGCCGTTCAACGACCCGCGCATGGATGAATGGAGAGACGCACTGCGCTATGGAATCCAATACCATCACAAGCCGACCGGTTTAATTTTCCGCGGGGGAGTTGACGACATTTGGGTAAATCCGAGAGGCGAGCTTATCGTCGTGGATTACAAAGCGACGAGCAAGAAAGAGGAGGTCACCATAGAAGGGTACTGGCAAAAGGGCTATAAGCGCCAAGTGGAAATATATCAATGGCTCTTGCGCGGAATCGGTGAAAAAGTCTCACCCACCGCGTATTTCGTTTATGTGAACGGCAACAGCGATGCGAAAGCGTTTGACGCAAAGCTTGAATTTGACGTTACGATAATTCCGCATGTGGGCAATACAGACTGGATAGAGCCGATAGTAATGAAATTGGCAGAATGTTTGCGTAGCGAGGAAGTCCCTCCCGCGGCCGAACAATGCGAATACTGCCGATACCGCGAGGCGGCGGGGAAGGAATTGCAGGCGCTCGCGAAAAAGATAAATGGGAAAGGGAATGGAACGCTGGGGATTTAGTGTCTATGGAGGAGCGTGAGGCGGAAGTGAAAATTGAAAGCTCGTGGAAAGAGGCGCTCAAAGATGAGTTCGGGCAGGACTACTTCAAGAAATTGCGCGAGTTCGTCAAAGGCGAATACAAGCACGCTATCGTTTATCCGCCGCCGAAAAATATTTTCCGCGCATTTGAGCTTTGCCCGTTCGACAGGGTCGAGGTTGTGATACTCGGTCAAGACCCGTACCACGGCCACAAGCAGGCGAATGGCCTCTGCTTCGCCGTAAGCGAGGGAGTAAATCTGCCACCGTCATTGCAGAATATATTCAAAGAACTTTCAGCAGATTGTTCTTTGCCCTTCGAAGCTTTAGCGAAGAAGGGTAATCTCGAACATTGGTCCAATCAGGGTGTACTCCTTCTAAACGCGACCCTAACCGTTGCAGCACGCACAGCCGGCTCTCATCAGGGGAAGGGGTGGGAAGAGTTTACCGACGCAGTCATCCGCAAGCTCTCCGACGAACGCGAGAATCTTGTGTTCATCCTCTGGGGCAACTACGCTAAGGCCAAAGGCGCGCACATAAACCGCGCGAAGCACCTCGTCATCGAATCCGCGCACCCGTCGCCGTTCTCCGCAAGCAACGGCTTCTTCGGCTCAAAACCCTTCAGCAAAACGAATGCGTATCTGGAAGCCCACAACAAAAAGCCGATTGATTGGTTGTAGGTGCTACAATTTCACGAATGACTAAAGATTTTGATGGTTGGAATGAAGTGAAGAAGAAAACTAATGCTGAGCAATCACGTTTGTACACCGTGCGCGAAGTCTGGTGGTGCCGCCTCGGAGTGAACATCGGCACGGAACAAGATGGAAAAGGCGAGTGGCATGTTCGCCCATGTGTCATTATGCGAGGATTTGGCCCAGACGCATGTTTAGTGGTACCGCTTACGACATCTCCACGTAAACACGCACTGCGCGTGCCCATTGGGTTGGTTAAGGATCGGGAGGCCCGAGCAAATCTCTCGCAGTTGCGGGTTGTTGATACTCGACGCCTGGAAGCGAAAATCTGTTTTCTTGAAAAGGACGCTTTTTCGAAATTGAGAAAAGCCGCCAAAGACCTGCTTTGACGGCTTTTCTGTCTCAATTCTCCCCCTTGCGGGGGCGAGGCCGAAGCCAACTGTACGATAATAGTACCGTTATACGCGTGAAAAGCAAGTGAAGGGTGAGGATAACTATCCGATCAGACGCAGATAGTCCCGACACCTATAAGCCCATTCGGATAAAGAATATGAAAAGTAACAGAAACAGTAATGCTTGAAAAATGTAGTATCGCCTCCAGTAACTTTTGTGTTTTTGAGTGAACATAGACTTATTCTCAGTCTCTGACACTCTCTCGGCCTCTGTTTTAAGGAAATGCTTAACAGTATCTTTATAAATTTGCCGAGCGAATGATGACACTATTCCGTATAGAAACACCGAGAGACTTTGTGCAAAGAAAACACCGCCATTTGTTAGTGACGCGATTGTAAAAAGACCACCAAAAGCCAAAACAGCCAGAGGAGTTATTCCTAGATATTCTCCTACATATTTATCCAAGTTGGGCATTTATTTGGTGCTGATTTTCTACTTCTCCAACCCATATAACCTGAGACAAGATTGATATACCTTTTCGTTGTAATCACTAATTGACGGCATTGCATTCCAGCACTCTTTTCTAATTTGTGCGGGTCTCCATTCGAACCAATAAAAAGCTAGCGCCCCTAGAATAACAGCTCCAATCAAGAATACATATATGTTACGGTCGTTCATGACAAATCAATCCTATATCCTTATCTCTCGTTCGTCTACACGCGCAAAAGGGTAAGAAAGTTCTCCTTATTTAAATGCGGACCAATAATTGCGAGGTTTAGTCCTTCGGTTCGGAGCAGGTCTTTGGCGACGCGCATGACATCTCCTGCTTTCACTTTGTCTATGCCTTTGATTATCTCTTCCAGCGTGCGGATACGGCCCAAGCTGATGAGCGAGGTGGCGGCGTGGGCGGCCACGGCGTCGCTCGTTTCCAAGGCGAGCGTCAGCGTGCCTTTGATGTGCGCCTTGGCCTTTTTAAGCTCGGCACCGGAAACTTTATTATTCTTCTTTATCTTGCGGAATTCTGCGAGAATGGTTGAAACTGCCTTTTCAAGCTTCCCGTGTTCCACTCCCGCCTGCACGGCAAAGTAGCCGGTGTCGGGATATTTCTCCACCATCGCATGCACGGAATAGGCGAGTCCTCGCTTCTCGCGTACTTCCAAGAACAAGCGGCTGGACATGCCGCCGCCCAATATCGTTGAGAGAACTTCCAAAACATATTCATCTTTGTGCGCGTAGGGATAGGATGGAACGCCAATCATCAATTGCGTCTGGTCTGTCTTCTTTTCCTTAATAGCTACACGTGGACTGATTTGTTTAGCTTCAAACGGTACAAATTTCGGCCCTGCACTTTTCTTAATGCGTCCGAACGACTTTTTAACCGCCGTCAGCACTTTATTCGGGGAAATCGCGCCCGCCACGCACACGACAGTATTTTCCGGCGTGTAGTGATGTTTCAGGTAGCTCGCGAAGTCCTTGCGCATGAAGGCGCGGATATTTTCCTTCGGCCCCAGAATGGTGCGCCCCAAAGGATGCTCGCCGCCAAAAATCAATTCGTCAAACACATTATCAATAGTGCGCATCGGCATGTCTTCATACATATCAATTTCTTGAATGATGGCCCCGCGCTCTTTTGCGATTTCCTTGCCTGGCAATGTGGAGTTGAGGTATATGTCACTGATGACATCAAGCGCTGTGTCCAAATACCGACTGCTTACTTTCGCATAATACGCAGTCCTGTCTTTCGCAGTAAAAGCATTGTAGACACTTCCGAGCGCATCAAGCTCTTCGCTAATCAACCGCGCGCTCGGCCTCTTTTTCGTTCCCTTAAAAAACATGTGCTCGAGAAAATGCGCGAGCCCGTTTTCTTCTTTTGTCTCATAGCGCGAGCCCGTGCCCGCCATCACCACGACTGTCGCTGTCTTGGCATCAAGCATCGGCACCAGCACGACCCGAAGTCCGTTTTGCAAAGTGTGGATGTGGTATTTCACAGTGGTGCAATACTATCGTCTTATACCGATTGGAGCAATAATAATCGTAATCATCGTACTAACTCTTCCCGTACTTACATTAGCCGGTCGGCTAATGTAAGTACGGATAAATATGGGTTCGCAAAACTTTCACTCAACAATCGTCGTCATGTACTTACTTTATCCGACCGTCTAAGGTAAGTACGCAGGGCAACTTCCATAATTAACACACAATAGGGTATAATCTCCAATTATGAACATCGCTGAAATCCGCAGCAAGTATCTGGAATTCTTTCAGAAACGCGGGCATGCAATCGTTCCTTCGGCCCCCATTGTTCCGGAGAACGACCCGACAACGCTTTTTACTGGAAGCGGAATGCAGCCGCTTATTCCATATCTGCTCGGCAAGAAGCATCCACTCGGCGACCGGCTCGTGAATTCGCAGACATGCTTCAGGGCGCTCGACATTGACGAGGTGGGGGATAATCGCCATACGACATTTTTTGAGATGCTCGGCAATTGGTCGCTCGGCGATTATTTTAAGAAGGAGCAAATTCCGTGGCTTTTTGAGTTTCTAACGGAAGAAATCGGACTGGACCCGAAGCGATTGTATGTGACTGCTTTTATCGGCGACGAGAAAAACGGCATCCCTCGCGACACGGAATCCGCCGCAATATGGAAGGAGCTGTTTCAAAATAGCGGTATTGACGCAAAAGAAGTTATCCTCGGCTCTGGAGAGGATGGATACAGACTCGGCATGCAGGAAGGCCGTATCTTCTATTACGACGCGAGCAAGAATTGGTGGAGTCGCGCCGGTTCGCCGGAGAATATGCCCGAGGGCGAGCCGGGGGGACCGGACTCGGAAGTATTTTATGATTTCGCAACTCCGCACGACAGAAAATTCGGGTCGGAATGTCATCCGAACTGCGAGTGTGGGAGATTTCTGGAAATCGGCAATGCAGTGTTCATGCAATACATCAAGCAAGCAGACGATTCGTTCACGCTCCTGCCAAAGCAGAACGTGGATTTCGGCGGGGGATTGGAGAGGATAGCGGCGGCAAAAAATGATAATCCGGACGTGTTTGCGACGGACGTATTTGAGGAGCTTATTAAACTTCTTGAATACTATTCAGACGGCAAGTCGTACGATGACAGCAGATACACGAGAAGTTTCCGAATAATCGCCGATCATATCCGCGCGGCGACATTCATGCTTGCGGACGGCGTGAGGCCGAGCAATACAGACCGCGGATACATTCTGCGCCGGCTTATACGCCGCGCCGCCCAGCACGCAATTTCTCTTGGTTGCGCACAGGGTCAAGGGAAGGAGAACGAGCTTGTCCGCTGTGCAATCATTGTCATCGAGAAATACAAGCAGTGGTACACAAAATTGGACGGCGAGGAAATGTACGAAACTATTTCGCGCGAGCTCTGGCAGGAGGAAAAGCAGTTTGCCCACACGCTTGAACATGGGACGCGCGAGTTTGAAAAAATGGTGAGTAACAATATTTCAGGCGAGCAAGCCTTCATGCTTTTCACTACGTACGGCTTCCCGCTAGAAATGACACTTGAAATGGCGCAAGAGGGGGGGAAGTCAGTAGACGTAATGGGTTTCAAGGCGCTGATGGAGAGGCACAAAGACACTTCGCGAGCAGGCTCGGAACAGAAATTCAAGGGCGGTCTTGCCGACACTTCCGCCGCCACGACGCGCCTCCACACAGCACATCATCTATTATTGAAAGCGCTTCAGATAGTTCTGGGAAATAACGTGAAGCAGAGGGGGAGCAACATAACGAGCGAGCGTTTGCGAATAGATTTTTCGCACGCAGATAAGATGAAGCCAGAGCAGATTGCAGAAGTAGAAAGAATCGTGAATGAGAAAATCAAAGAAGGTCTTCCTGTCATAAACTCAACTCTTCCAAAAGGCGTGGCCGAGAAACTCGGAGCGGAGCAGGAATTCGGCGCGAAATATCCCGACATGGTTTCCGTATATTCCGTGGGACCGAAAGATGCGACGCCGGAAAATCCGCAATTTGATAAAGCGTTTTCAATTGAGTTCTGCGGCGGGCCGCATGTGAATAATACTCGCGAGCTCGCGAGTATTATTCACCCTGATGGCGTCAGCCGGAAGGGTGCGTTTAAAATCCTGAAAGAAGAAGCCGTGGCATCCGGTGTACGACGCATCAAGGCGGTGTTAGTCTAATGCGGAACTTACGCGGAACTGTGCGATAACCGGTACCTGACCCCAATTACTATCTACTAACTACTGACTAGATAACCGGTACCTGACCCCAATTACTTGCGATAACCGGTACCTGACCCCAATTACTGTCGATAACCGGTACCTGACCCCAATTACTACGGTACCTGACCCCAATTATTACCAATTCAATTACCCACTACTGACTACTATCTACTAACTATTGACTATTTGAGTTGTTATAATGTTACCCAATGCTCCCCCTGCCATTTGCACACAAGCGTGAAAAGGTAATCGCGATTGCGGATATCTCGAGCGACAGCGCCGGCGCTTGCATTGCTCTCGTCCGCGATGGCGCTCCCGCGGCAATTTTATGCGCCGAGCGTTCCTCTCTGACTTACGATGACAAGACGCCGGAGCAAACTATCACCGGCATACTTTCACTGCTTGAAGACGCGGCCGCGAAAGTTCTGCGCGTATATTCAAAATTGCAAAATAAAAGGCCGATCATTCCGGTCTCATCGGTACACGCAATCATTCATACTCCGCTTGTCACTTCGCAAACAGCGCGCGCGGAAACATCATTTGAAACAGAAGAGTTAATAACTCAAGACACCATTGGGAGCTTGGCCAGAACGGCGCTCGCAAGCCAAAAGGAATTGGACAAATCAAGGTTATTTGAGGCCGGAGTGTCGAGTGTTGATCTCAACGGTTACCGGACGGGGCGTCCGGTCGGCAAGCGCGCCCACGCCGTTTCCGTCGCAACGCTTATTTCGCAGTGCGAGCCGGAACTTCGCGCGCAAATCATCGACACTCTCCGAAAAGGATTCGGCGCGCAACACCCGGAACTCCACAGCGATACGCGCGCGCTCCTTCTCGGAACGCACGCGAATTCAATTCGCGCGAACATCCACTTGATAGTAGATATGTCGGGCGATTCCACCAACTGCGTCGTTATCCATAAAGATGCCGCGGCGGAACATCTTGTAATGCCGGAAGGAGTGAGAACGATTCTGAAGCGCATTGTCGGAAATGGGATAGCCGAAGAAAAACTTTCATTGATGAGAATGGTATCCCGCGACGCATGCAGTACTTCTGCATGCGAGGAATTGAATGCCTCGCTGGCCCGAGTCGAGCCGGAGCTTGTGAAAATCTTCGGGGAAGCATTCAGCAAACTTATATCCGAGCGCCGCCTGCCGAACGATCTCGTGCTTATAGTCGCGCCGGATTTCGCGCCGTGGCTCGGCAATTTCTTTTCCCGCATAGATTTCGGCCAATTTACAGTGACCGCGAGGCAATTTGCAGTTCACACTCTTACCACGGAGGACATGCGCGCCTCCGTCGCGGGGAATTTAGGCCCGAAGGTTGACGCGTGGCTCTCGCTCGGAACGGCTCTCGCGAGCGCGGAAGAGCAATCCACAGGATAGCGTAGTATGGCGTATGGAGTTATGGAGTATAATCATGAGCGTATGGCCAAAGACTATTTCCATGACATATTGCACCCCGATGAAAGCAAGTCGGGAGGTTATTTCTCCGGCGGCAAGAAAGCCGGCGATACCGGCCAAGAATCTCCAGCTGCCGGCGAGCGCTCGATAAGAAATATCACGGTAAATCCCCGCGCCGCTCGTACTCGCGGAATATCCAACGATGTAAGAGAATCCCCCCCATCCGAGCCGCAATCACCGTACGGAAAATCCCGCATTGATGGAAGGAGGCGCGTTTGGATTTGGGTAGTCGCGGCAATCTCTGTGGTCGTTCTCGGAGTGCTAGCGATTTTCGCGTTCCGCGACACGACAGTCACGGTTACGCCTCGTTCGCGCCCGATAGTCTTTGACCAGTCAGTGCATTTTATCGCAAACCCGACTGCGAATGGCAGTGCCGCGCTTTCATACGCCGTCGTAGTAAACGAACTTGAGGACACGGCAGTCGTCCCTTCGAGCGGGACGGAACGCGCAGAAGACAGGGCGAGCGGGACGATAGAGGTGTTCAACGCATATTCCGCAACTCCCGTACGTCTGATAAAAAACACGAGATTCGCGACTCCGGACGGATTGATTTTCAGAGTTCCAGCGACGGTCGTCATTCCAGGCAAGAAGGGCGGAACGCCAGGCTCCGTGGAGGTGACAGTTTCGGCAGACCAGGCGGGTGAGCAGTACAACATCGGCCCTGTTGACAAGTTCACTCTTCCAGGCCTTAAGACAAGTCCCGACATGTATAAAGTAGTGTACGCGCGCTCCACGGCATCCTTCACCGGAGGGTTCATCGGCGACAGGCCGGCCGTCGCTTCGGGCGCGCTTGATTCCGCCAAGGCCGAGGTTCGCGTCCGTCTGGAAGGCAAGGCTCGCGACAGCGCGCGCGCGCTGGGAAATGAAAAATCGACTGTGTTTCCGGATTTGATTCACGTCACGTACGAGTCGCTCCCGCCGACCGCGGAAGCCGGCGGAGGAATGCGCATCCATGAAAAAGCCCGCGTAGAAATTCCGGTTTTATCCGCGGAAGCTTTCGCTCAGACAGTCGCGCAGGGGGTCGGCGAGAATACGGAAGAAGCGAGCTTCAGAATAGAGGGTTTGGATGAGCTGACCGCAAAAAGAGGTTCTGCGTCGGCTTCTAAGCTCACGCTTGGAAAAGATTCTATCGACTTCACGCTATCGGGCAATGCGATACTCGTCTGGAATGTGGATTTGACATCGCTTAGGGATGCGCTTGCCGGGCGAGACCAGGGAGCATTTCAGGGCATAATTACCGGCTTCCCTAGCATTCAAGAAGCTCGCGCGCGAATCGAACCGTTTTGGAAAGGGGCATTTCCCGCCACTACTTCCGATATTACAGTTAAGATAATCCCAATTCAGGCGGAGCAGTAGACACGCCACAGTTATGAAAGAGGCTAAACTTCCACACAAGTATCGCTATATGCACAGACTCGCTGTGTATAACTAACCCTTTATACTTCATACTTTATACCTTATACTAGTTGAATCATGGTCGTCAA
>CAYHST010000039.1:0-8730 GCA_964359415.1 uncultured Candidatus Saccharibacteria bacterium
TATTACGCGGCATTCGCATTGCCGAGGCCCGGGTCCGATTCCCGGTGAGTCCACAGAAAACAGCCAGTACTGGGTTTTTACAACAATGCAAATACTAGGTTTTTCTAACAATGTTAGGTTTTGTTAGGAAGCGCCAATACTAGGTTTTACTAGTAATGTCAGGGTTTGTAAGGAGTAGCTTTCTCAGTGAAAAGATGATGAAATAGCTGTCTACCCAGCTTGCGAAAAGTTTTTTATGACGAATCCAACAAATACGGAAATACCACGATCCATTGCTCGCAAGTTCGCACACCTTATCGTAGCAGGCGACGACGAGAAGTCCCTCCATAAATCCATAGACTATCTCACACAGCAAGTATTACTTGAAAAGGGGGCGGGTTCACCAAGGGTTGTTCGCAACAATTTTGAGGAATATTTTCACATAAAGTTTGGGGAGGACGAGATTAGTGAGTCGCTCGGTCGTTTGGTACGACAAGGTTTTGCCAAAGAAGGCAACGGCGCTTTTTCCTTAGATGTTAAGCAAGAGGGCTATTTGAAAAAACTGAACGCGGACACCCGTTCAAAAGAAAGACAAATATACAATACTTGGATTGCTAGCATTTCCCCCAAGTATCCGGAACTTACTCAACAGGATCGTGAGTGGTTGATTGATGATTTGAAAGTATATTTGTACCGCCTCTTTCTTCGGAATGGTGCAGAGTGCGCGGCGCTACTAAATCCCGCTCGTACAAGCAATACGATTGCACAGTCTTCTGAAGAGTTGTTACGGCATTTACCTCAGAGGTCGAAAGAGATAGCAACGATAAGAAAAATCGAGTTTCCACGTTTTTTGAGCGACGCACATACAGAAAGACGCGTTTATTTTGCAAGTCTTTTGGACGGCACGTTTATCTACCAAATCATACAAACCGATCCCGATACTTTCAAAGCGATAAAGGACAATTTTAAGAACTACACGTTCTATTTAGACACAAATATATTATTTTCAATTTTAGGTCTTCGAGACGCACACCAAACTTCAACAGTCGAGAAAGCTTTCGAGATTGCCAAGAGCTTCGGAATCAAGTTTGTAGTCTCGACTAAAACAATGGAAGAAATGCGGTTTGCAATCCAATCGCAAGCTGATGCTCTGTTACGAAGTCCAACCGTCCGGCGTGACTTGGCTGAAATAGGAGCAGATATTTCTGAAGAGGAAAGTCTTACTACGGCATACTGGCGTGCGTATGCGAAGACAGGAATAAGTCGAGAAGACTTTCTCGAACGTTTTAGACATCTCTCGGATTTACTGAATGCCAAGAACATTCAGGTAGTAGACGACCATTTCATTCCAGCGCGTAAGACACTTAAAGCAGAAAAGGAGGCGTTAAATAAGTCCATTCAGATTAAGAAGAGCGAGAATGTCGCGGAGCATGACGCGTACCATCGCTTATTAATCAGCTTTCTGAGAGATTGGGCATTCAAGAAGAATAGTCCCCAAAGATACTGGTTTCTCTCTTGGGACAATCAACTCAGTAAATACGCAAATAAGGTTCGTAAGTCAGACGAGGTAAGTTTTCTCTACTTACCACACCAGTTGGTTCAAATGCTCCGACTTTATACTCAGAGAACCACTGACTACGACGAGACGTTCCTAGAACTCTTCACAAGACCCCAAATAAAGTCGGCGCAAAACGTTATACCGAACGATTTTGCTGAAAAAGTACTGACTAAGATTTCGAGCTTCTCCGATTTGCCCGAGGAACTAGCAGTGAAGATAATGCTGGACTCCAGTTTCATTTCAAGGATAGCAAACACCAGTGATCAAAATATTAGTAAAGAGATTGATAAAGAGGTGGATACGCGCGTTGCAGAGCAATTAAAAGATTTGAACAGTAGAGTAAAAAGGCTTGAAAGACAGAATCTCGAATCTGCCAAAGAGAAAGAGCAGATTCAAACCGACGCTTCGGCCTCGATAGGACGGAAAGATAAACAAGCAGACCGCATAAGAACAGCACTTCTTATCATGTCGCTACTCTTTTTGATTGCAGTGGCCTATATTTTCTACGATAAGTTGTGGGATCAACTCACCTTAATCCCAAGACTAATCGCCCTAGTTATTGGCCTCGGAGCAATGCTGGGCGTACTTAGGTTGAAGTGGAATATCGGCGTTACGTTTGCACACATCGGTACTGCCATTGGTATCTCCGGCGCATTTTTCGTTGTAGCTTTCCTTAATCTGCCGATTGAAGAAGAGAAGCCGAGCGTTGATTCTTTACCGTTTGCTATAACGGCTTCTTCTGCGAGCGATGATGCAACGACGACAAGCCCAACAACATCAGATAGTTCAAATACGAAGTAGTAGTTACCTAGAAACGACAAAAGGGCTTTCAATGGCGTTATTTTCCCCTTCACGCAGAATCTGTACTAGTTGACTACAGTCGTGAGCAAAAGAGTTCCAAAATGCTAAACTGGAGTCCACCAAATTTAACTTGACGAAGATGTTGCCTCGGGGTTTTGTCCGCAATTCTATTTGATATTTACAATCTTATACTTTTGCGCGCCTTTGGGAGTTTCGAACGTGAAAAGCTCGCCTTTTTTCTTTCCCATCAAGGAAGAGCCGAGCGGAGAGAGGTGCGAAATCTTATGCTCCTGCATATTCGCTTCGGCGGAGCCGACAATTTCATACGTGTGTTCCTCTTTTTCGCCCTGCTTCTGAATGGTCACGAAATTGCCCAAAGAAACTATATTTCCCTTCGGGTGTTCGATTATTCGCGCTCGCGCCAAGCTCTCCTCAATGTTCCTAATGCGGTCTTCCGTCGCGGCCTGCAGATTTCTCGCTTCCTCGTACTCCGCATTTTCAGACAAATCGCCCAGCGAACGGGCGTATTCCAACTGCTCGGCAATCTCGCGCCTGCGAACCGTTTTCAAATGCTCAAGCTCTTTCGTGAATTCATCAAACTTCTCTTTGCTCAAATAATTTGTTTCATCAGCCATACGTTGTGCGCAGTATTATACCTGTTCAGCTTGCCACCGCAAGCTGAACAGCCGGTAGCTGATAGCCGGTAGCTCGTAGCCAGAAAAACTCCCTCGCATTTTGCTACAGGCTACAGGCTGCCGGCTACAAGCTATTGCACGTACTCCGGCTTATGTGCAATCAGCCACTGGAAAAATGGAAGCATCGCGGGCGATGCGCCGGCAAGCGTTCCCGCCGGTGCTTTTTCAAGAACCGTCGCGTACGCGAAACGCGGATTTTCCGCCGGCCAGAAACCGATTGACCATGAGTTCATTGATTCGTTATTAGCCCCCGTCTGCGCGGTTCCGGTTTTTGCCGCAATGTTTATGCCTCCGATATTGAGCGCTTTTACCGTGGCATCACTGCGCGGGGATACGACCGCCAATCGCATTCCCTCGCGCACCACCCGTAAATATTCATCCGGAATGCCGACATTCATATATGGCACAGTGGTGCTTGCTTCCGCGGACACGGCCAGCAATTGCGGAGTTAAAAGCTTGCCGCCGTTCGCGATGGCAGAAATAAATCTGACGGCTTGAACGGGAGTTACCTGGAATCCGTATTGTCCGATAACTGTGTGATACGTGTCCCCTATGCGCCACGGGTCGTCCTTGCCGAAAACCGATTCTTTCCATTCGGGCGTCGGAATAACTCCCGAGACTTCTCCCAAAAGCGCGATTCCCGTCGAGGTAGCGAGTCCGAAATTGCGCGCGTACTCGTCAATTCGATTTATACCAAGCCCCTTTTGTCCGCCGTAGCCGCCTCCTATCGTGTAAAAATATTCGTCCGACGATACGGCGATGGCCGTGCGCATATCCACCAATCCGTGTACAGCCCAGTCCTTAAAAACAGATGGATGTTCCGGGTCGTACGGGTTCGGAATTTTGAGCGCGCCCGTGGAGAGAATTTGTTTTTCCGGACTGATAATTCCCTCCTTTAGCGCGGCGGCGGCGAAAATCGGCTTCACGATTGAGCCGGGCGTGTACGCGCCGGCGACGGCGCGATTCAACATCGGCGTGCGCGGATTGTTGACCGCCTCTCGGACAGCGCGGATATTTCCTTCGGTGAATGCGGCGTGGTCGTATTCGGGAAAACTCGCGAGCGCGAGAATTTCTCCGGTCTGCACGTCCATAATTACCGACGCGCCGCCGGTAAATTTGTTGGCAATGGCATGCGCGGAAAGAATTTTATAGAGCTGGCTTTCTACTTCCGCGTCTATGGAAAGTTTTAAGTCAGAACCATTTCGCGGAAGAGATATGAGATTTTCGCGGACAATCTGCTCGCGCGCGTCAATCTCTCTCATGATGCTTCCGTTTTTGCCTTGAAGAACTGAATCAAATGAAAGCTCGACGCCTGAAACTCCTGTGTATTCTTCGCGCCACCACGTCCCCCCCGCGTCCGCTTTGGGATAACGCACGAATCCGATGAGATGAGAAAGTCCCGGCAGAGAACTGTATTTGCGAAGCGCGAACACCGACGATGTGGCGGTATCTATCGCGACATCCGCGCGTACCGATGGAGGAGATTCGTTCCACGCGAGTTCGCGCCCAGTTCTGTCGTAAATAATCCCGCGCATCGCGAATATGAGCGACCTGTCCAGGCGATTATTCCGCGAAATGTCTGAAAGTTCCTCTCCGCGCGATATCTGCAAATCATACGCTCGCGCTGAAAACACTGTTGCCAGAATCAGGAATACGGCTCCAACTCCCCAAATCGCGCGCGGAGATACCCGATGCTCTACCCTCCCTTCGAATTGCCGTTCGTTGTGGCTCGGAAGATTCGAGGAATCGAGAAATATCTCGTCTGGAGCAATCTCGTGCGTTCGTTTCGCGCGCGTTCTGAAAAAATCCATATCGACACTATATCATTTAGAAGTATGAGTTCTGGCAGTCAGACTGCTAAATTCATGGCAGTCTGACTGCCAGAAACTCCGTCTGCGTTATCTAAACGAGGCACGTTATTATGAAAACAAGAATTCTTTGCGAAGAGGCTCAAGCCCCCACACGAGAATGAGCGCTGATATAGTAAAGATTGGAAGAGGATGAGACAACCCGGGCGGCATCCAGAGAAAATCCGTCAACAGGCCTATGAAAAGAACTTCCCACGCGGGATACCGGAACGCGAGAAGTCCCATGCAAAGAATAGTCACCCACGGCGGCGCAAAAATCGCACCGAAGCTACCGACGATGACCAATGTTGGACGAAATATGCGAGACATATAATATGTTCCAATTTACGAATGTAAGTTCATTATGTCCCAATCTACGAATCATCCGAATACTACGAATGGCTACAAATGGCCGACCGGTCATTGGTCGGCAGGCCAAGCCACGAGATCTGCTGATTCGCCTGTAGACGGTGAGCATCCATTATTCGCAGTTATTTGTAGATTGGAATGCATTTGTAGATTGGAACTTCACTGTTTTACGATATACACAAATTGCAGTACTGAAAGATTTACGGGAAGATAGATATGCACGCGCTTGTACGCGCTTCCGGAATCTTCTGACACATTGCCGACAATGCCAATCGCGCGCGAGCCGAGAGTAGGCGACACAACAGGATCTCCAACCGCGACTTCCGACTGCCGAGGAACATCCGTTCTCGCGTTTCCGCCTCCTTGACCCTGAACCGCGACTCCAACTCCGTGAAGCACCGCATCGGAAGAAATATTGGGAGTGAATATTTCTCTCACAAGCGACGCGTGTTCGTCTACCGCTTCAACTGTTCCGATGACGAAATTCTCCGCGCTTAGCACAAGATTCCCGGGCGAAACAGAGTCCGCCCTGCCGGCGCCTATCTGGAAAGTTCCGTACGGAGAAGCGCGAAAAGAAGAAATTATCGGCGCGGTGATTCCCGATTCCCTATTTTGTCCGCGTACGATTTCGGCCACATTGAGCATTTCTCGCAAAGAGGTGTTTTCGTCCTTAAGAACTCTGTACGCGGCGGAGCGCTCTTGGAATTGCGCTACCTGCTCCTTTAGAGCCGCATTTTCAGCGATGAGTCCGCGGCGCGTCGCGAAAAATCCGCTTCCATAAACCGACTTCTGAATTGAAACTCCTAATCTCCACGCGAGAGAACCGGCCTGCCGAACAAGCGAGCGCACTGAACCCCCGGACATCAAATCAATAATGAAGAGAGCGCAAATAATCAGCGTCGCGATAAAAATGCGCTTTCGCCCTGTCTGCGTGCCGCGCACAGGCAGGCCCGTATGAGGCGACCATCTGCCCTGCAGGAAATTATTCCGTCGGAACAAGTTCATCGTCGCTTCGCAAGAGCGCCTCGCGATATGCTTCCAAGTCGTCAAGTACCACGCTAGTCCCGCGAACCACAGCCGTCAAAGGATCCGTTGCCACCATTACAGGCACTCCGAGCGTAGCGCTTAAGAATTGCGGCAATCCTCGTATCAGGGCGCCCCCTCCCACGAGATAAATGCCTCTTTGCATCACATCAGCGACAATCTCGGGTTGCGTCGTCTCAAGCACTTCTTTGATTTTCTCAACCAGTTCTTCAATTGAGTGCCCGATGGCATTGCGCACATCCTGGTCGGTGACGACCATTTCTCGCGGAAGCCCGGTTACCAAATCCCGTCCGCGCGCAATCGCCTCGAAGCGCTCGCGCGCGGGAGCCACGGAAGCAACCGCAATTTTTATTTCTTCGGCGCTTTTTATTCCTATTAGAATCTTGAATTCGTTTCGCGCGTGCCCGATGATGTCTGTATTGAATCTGTCTCCCGCGATGCGGACATTTTTCGAGTTGACAAGACCGCCGAGCGCGATTACGCCTATGTCTGTCGTGCCCCCGCCGATGTCGATGACCATGCTTCCCGTCGGCTCATGCACCGGCAGTTCAATGCCGATAGCCGCGGCCATCGGCTCCTCGATGATGTGAACCTCGCGAGCGCCGGCGTCGCGCGCGGCGTCGCGTACCGCCCGAACTTCCACCGACGTGATTCCGGAAGGAACGCCGACGACAACTCGCGGGCCCAAAAGCTTTGTGTGTCCCGCCTGGGCCTTGTTGATAAGATACGCGAGCATTTCAGAAGTAACCTCGAAATCGGATATGACTCCGTCTACCACCGGCTGTACGGCAGTGATGTGCGCGGGAGTCCTTCCAAGCATTTCCTTCGCCTGCGCTCCGACGGCGACAACCTTCCCGGTTTTTTGATTCACGGCGACAATGGACGGCTCGTTGATAACGATGCCTCGCCCTTTCACGTATACAAGCGTGTTGGCAGTGCCAAGGTCAATCCCAATATCGTTGGAAAAATACTGGAGGATCCGCTCCTTGTAATCGCTCAATTTCCAGAAAAATCCTGATGCCATAAAGATAGTCGCTACGCTCCTTATTTTCCTATGAGGACGTCGATTATAGCGCTTTCAGAGACAAGTGTCGTTGCGCCCGTCTTTCTTGAGACGACCTCGACGCCTCCTTCAGAGAGAGTCTTCTCCGAAATCACCAGTCTTGTTGGAATCCCTATCAGGTCAGAATCGGCGAATTTTTCTCCCGCTCGCAAGTCGCGGTCGTCATACAAAGTCTCGATGCCGTGTTCCGCGAGCAAGTTGTACAAGTTGTCCGCCTCGGCGACAACGTCCTTGTTCCCGCCGGAAATAGTGATGAGATGAGCTTGATACGGCGCGACTTCCTTCGGCCAGACAAGGCCTTTCTCATCGGACAATAGTTCCGCGATGGTTCCCATGAGCCGCCCGAGTCCGATTCCATAAGAGCCAAAAACAACCGGCGCCTCCTTTCCGCTTTCGTCCTTGAACGTAACTCCAAGTTCAGATGTGTACCGCGTGCCGAATTTGAATATATTTCCGACCTCGATTGCTTTTGCTTCAACGAGCGTTTCCCGATTGACGCCGAGAGTTTTAAGTATCTCGTCCTGCATCATTCTTTCATTAACGGCAATCCTTTTTTCTTTGTCTATGTAAATCTTGTCCTCGCCAGCGTCGCATATGGTCTGGAACTCATGGCTGAATTTGCTGAACATTCCGCCCGAAGCGAAAGTCAGATACGTCTTGTCGCCTATGCCGGCGCGCTCAAAAACATTTTTGTACGCTTGTATCGCCTTGTCATAAAACTCGTCCAGCTCCTCTTGGCTCCTGCTGAAAGAATACATATCCTTCATCAGGAATTCTCTGCCGCGCATGATGCCAGATTTCGCGCGAAGTTCGTTCCGAAATTTCGTCTGAAATTGATACGCGTAGCGAGGCAGGTCGCGGTATGAATTCACGTGTTCGCGCATCATGCGCGCCATCGGTTCTTCGTGCGTACAGCCGAGTCCGAGCTCGCTGTCGTTTTTTAATTTTGTCTTGAACCACACGTCCACTTTCGAATCGTCCCAGCGGCCGGTCGCCTTCCAGAGTTCCGGGTCCTGCAGTGCGGAAAGAGAAACTTCCTGCCCGCCTATGGCATTCATCTCTTCGCGAATTATTTTCCGTATATTCTCGATTACCCTAAACCCGAGCGGCAGGTAGTCGTACACTCCCGCCATTTCCTTGTGGATGTATCCCGCGCGAATCAGAAGTTGGGCGTTCTTTGTAACCTCGTCCTTGGGAGCCAATTTCCGTGTTTTGGTAAAAAGTTGAGATTGCCTCATAGGTTCAGAGCATAGTATCCGAAAGGAGGGCACGGGTCAAAAGGGCGTTCAAAGGCACGAACGGCTCACATACCCGGTATGTGAGACCTCTAATCAGGAATCAAGTGAAAGCGGTGGATAACTCTCTTTTCACATA
>CAYHST010000040.1:0-8727 GCA_964359415.1 uncultured Candidatus Saccharibacteria bacterium
AGAGTACTCTCTTTCACTTCCGAGCGATGCAGACAGCAAAGGTGAAAACCCCGCGGCTTGCCGCGGAATGAGCCCAAGCAAGACATATCTTGCTTGGGCTCGGGTCCCAGGGCTTGCCCTGGGGTTTGAAACCTTTCATGGGGCGAAAATATCTGAAATGAAATATGTTAGTATCAGAATACTTTGAAGCATGGAATTAATTCACTCCGTCAAACATAAAACGTTCGCCTCTCTGAAAATCCGGAATTACCGGCTGTATTTTTGGGGGCAGGTGATTTCTGTCGCCGGCACATGGATGCAGACCGTGGCTTTGGGATGGCTCGTGCTGCAGCTTTCAGGTTCTGGCGCTCAACTGGGAGCGGTAGTCGCCGTCGCATTTCTTCCTTTGCTCATTTTCGGGCCATTGGGAGGCGTTATTGCAGACCGTTTTGAAAAATACAAGATGCTTGTCTATACGCAGTCCGCGCTCGCGACACTGGCGCTTTCACTCAGCATTTTGGTTTATTCGGGTCTGACACAGGTTTGGATGCTCTACGTTTTTGCGTTTCTGTACGGATTGGTAAGGGCTGTCGACGAACCGACCGGACAAGCATTCGTTTTAGAAATGGTTGATGAAAGCCATATGAAAAATGCCGTTAGTCTGAATTCAATGAGAGGCAATCTTGCGCGCGCCATAGGTCCTATGATTGCCGGCGTACTGATTGCGGGCGTCGGCATCGCATTCTGCTTTCTTTTCAACGCGCTCTCGTATATCGCCGTCATCTGGATGCTTCTAATTATGGATAAGAGCGAACTTCGTCGAGAGAGCGTGATAGCGAAACAATCGCAGACTATGCGCGATGGAATTCGTTTTATCATGGCAAACCCGTTCATCAAGAATACGCTTATCATGATGGCGATAATCGGGACATTTGCCTATGAGTGGCAGATAAGTCTCCCTCTCTTGGCGCAGCGCACATTCAATGGCGATGCGTCGAGCTATGCGGCTCTCATGTCGTCTTTTGGAATAGGAGCCGTCATAGGCGGGCTCTATGCCGCGAGCCGCCACAAGCTATCCACCCGGAATCTCATACTATTTGTTTTTCTGTTCGGCGTAGGCATCATCGCCGCGTCGCTGATGCCGACGCTCCAACTGGCGATGTTGGGAATGGTGTTCGTGGGTTTCTTCTCTATTAACCTGACGTCTATCGCCAACACGATGGTTCAATTGGAAAGCACACCCCAAATGCGCGGGCGTGTGATGTCCTTCTGGACTGTCGCAATGATGGGCTCGACTGCAATCGGCGGTCCTATCATTGGATTGGTAGGAGAATACATCGGCGCGCGTTACGGACTCCTTGTGGGCGGAGTGTCCGCGCTTGTCGCCGTGGGCGTAGCGGCATATCCGCTTCTTAAAACAAACAGAATAAATTTGATTCCGGAAACTGCGGAGATGAAAGAACAATCTCCTCCCGCTCGATGAGGGCTGCGGTAAACGCGCCTCGCCGTCCGCTCAGAACAATTCTCGACGCTCCTTCTGCTTTTTATTCCGCTCCTCCTCGTCCCTCATTTTTTGCGCCGCGCCGGCCTCGTCCGCGGGCGTCTGCCTGCGCGCGTGATGAATTTTCGACGCTCGAGTGTGTCTCCCGTATCCATGCTGGTCTCTTGCCCATTCATCATGGTCCCTTAAGGTCATGCCGATATTATATATCTGTCATGGAAATCTGGGAAGTTGCAACCTGGGCCGACCGGTCCATGGTCGGCAGGCCAAGCCACGAAATCTGCTGATTCGCCTGTGGACGGGATTTTTTTGACAACTACGCAAAAAATGCCTACAATTAACCCTTTTGGGGAAACACTAAATGATACAGCATTCAGTGCCGGAAAAACAAAAACCGTTATGGGAAACAAATTACGTGTTGGAGTTGTGGGAGCCACGGGGTTCACCGGCGAAGAGCTGGTGAAGATTCTTTCGCGCCACCCCGATGTAGAGGTTACGTATGTATCCGGCAGGGAAGACCGCGCAGAAAAGATTCAGGATATTTTCCCGTATCTTAAGAATACTCTGGACTTGAAGTGCGGCTCGTTTTCCGCGGACGAGGCGATAGAAAAGACAGACCTCGTGTTTTTGTCTCTGCCTCATACGCTCTCAATGCAAAATGTCCCGAACTTACTAAAGGCCGGAAAGAAGGTGATAGACATCAGCGCGGATTACCGCTTAAAAGACGCGAAGGTTTACGAAAAGTTCTACAAGACAGCCCACGCGGACGCGGCGAATTTGGGAGTGGCGGTCTACGGCTTGCCAGAATTGAATCGCGAGAAAATCAAAAACGCGAAGCTTGTCGCGAATCCCGGATGCTACCCAACTGGTTCCATTCTCGGATTGATGCCGGGTTTGAAGAATGGAATTTTTGATGAAAGTTCAATCCAGATAGACGCCAAGAGCGGAGTAACCGGAGCGGGAAGAAAGGCCGACAAAGCGCTTCATTTCTCTGAAGTAAACGAGTCAGTAAAAGCGTACAAGCTTTTTGAACACCAGCACGTTCCCGAAATCGACCAGGAACTTTCCGGCGTTTCCAAAAGACCGGTCAGTGTAGTGTTTGTTCCGCACCTAATTCCTATTAACAGGGGCATATTGAGTACTATCTATGTGAAGCTCGCCAAGAAGACGAATACCGAAGAGCTTTTATCCGCGTACAAAAAGTTCTACGCAAACGAGCCGTTCGTGAAAGTATACAACACAGGTTCTTTGCCAGAAATCAAACATGTCGCGAACACCAATTTCTGCGATATTGGCCTGAAAGTCAATGAAGAGAAGAATCTCGCTGTCATTGTTACCGCCATCGATAATCTCCAGAAAGGGGCGGCTGGACAGGCGGTGCAGAATATGAATATCATGTACGGTTTTGAGGAAACTGCCGGCCTATCCCATTAGAAGCCGCGGAAGCCCGAATAGTAATATGAAATCAAAAAATATTCGCATTCTCGGTTTTGCATCGTCAGCTTCTACAGGAGGGAAGCTCAAGCTTCCTGCTTCTAACGGGACGAGAGCAATCTCCGGCGGCGTTACGGCTCCAAAAGGATTTAAGGCGAATGGTCTTCACTGCGGGATAAAGACGGTAAAGAAGAACGACCTCGCGCTTATTTATTCGGAAATGCCGTGCGCGGCCGCGGGGGTTTTTACCACAAATAAAATACAGGCCTCGTGCGTCGTCATCAACCAAGAGCATCTCAAGAACGGGAAGGCGCAGGCAATCATCGCCAATTCCGGCAATGCCAACTGCATGACCGGGAAAAAAGGTTTTGCGGATTCGCGCGCGATGGCCTCTGCCGTGGCAAAAGAACTCGGTCTGAAAAGGGAAGACGTATGCGTCGCTTCAACCGGCCTGATAGGATACGCTCTGCCGATAGAGAAAATTGAAGAGGCAATACCGGAACTCGTAAACGGGCTAAACGGAAGCGGGAGCAAAAAAGCCGCGCGCGGAATTATGACGACTGATAAAACACTGAAGGAAGCCGCGGTCGAGTTCGCGATTGGCAAAAGTCGCGTACGCATCGGAGCCATAGCAAAGGGCGCCGGCATGATACATCCGCAAATGGCGCTTTCAAAACATGCGACCATGCTTTGTTTTGTTGCGACCGATGCGCGCATTTCGCCGAGGGCGCTGCGCGGCGCGCTTGATACCGCGACTCAAAAATCGTTCAACATGATTACGATAGACGGCGATATGTCCACGAACGACATGGTTCTTGTGCTGGCGAATGGAATGGCAGGGAACGCTCTAATCGCGGAAAATTCGGAAGAGGCGCGCGTCTTCGGAAGCGCGCTTGAAACCATTTTGTTGAAACTCGCGCAAATGATTGTGCGCGACGCGGAAGGCGCGACAAAGTTCGTTGAGGTCGCGGTCAAAAACGCGAAAAGTTCCGAGGATGCCCGCAGCGTGGCGCGCACTGTCGCTTCTTCAACTCTCGTAAAATGCGCGCTATTCGGCTCCGACCCTAACTGGGGCAGGATTGCCGCGGCCGCAGGCCGTTCTGGCGCGCACGTTCTACCGTGGAAGATGAAAATCTACCTTGGGCGCGAGCTGGTTTTAAAGAACGGCGGCGCGGTTTCCAAAAAGCCGGGAATCCTTAACCGCATATTCAAGAAGAAAAATATTAATATCACACTGGACCTGAGCGCGGGGACGCACTCTGCAACAGCGTATACTTGCGACTTATCGACCAATTACGTGAAGCTAAATTCCGATTATCATACTTGATTTATTGTTATGCCCGCTGACAAAGAAATAATTCGCAAAGCAGACGTGCTTATCGAGGCGCTTCCGTACATACAAAGTTATTACGGAAAGACCATCGTAATAAAATACGGAGGGGCGGCGATGACCGACAAAAATATCAGGCGCGATGTTTTGCGCGACATCGTATTTATGAATTATGTCGGCATGCGCCCGATTCTCGTGCATGGCGGCGGGCCTTCCGCTAGCGCGCGTCTTAAAGAGCTTGGCAAAGAGGTGAAATTCGTAAAAGGGTATCGCGTTACCGACAAAGAAACGATGGGCGTCGTTGAAGAAGAGTTCATGAAGATAAACGCGGAAATTGTTCAGGAGCTGACCGCCCTTGGCTCTGCGGCCATTTCGCTTTCCGGCAAAGAAGACCGCTTTATCCAGGTCGTGAAGCACCCGCCGATTGACGGGCAAGACATTGGTTTTGTCGGCGAGATAAAGAATATCAACAGCGATGTTCTTCAGAAAATAATTGCAAGCGATATTATTCCCGTCATTCCTCCAATCGGAATCGGCATTAAAGATGACCTGCCCTACAACATTAACGCCGACCAAGTGGCGGCAGAGATTGCGAAAAGCCTGCGCGCGCTCAAATTCGTCGTGCTGACGAACGTGAACGGGATTTTTACCGACATTAATGACCCGGCGACGCTCCGCACTCACGTAAATGCGGAAGAAGCAAAACAGATGATTGATTCCGGGACTATTTCGGGAGGAATGATACCGAAGGTGAATGCGTGCCTCCATGCGCTGGACAGGGGCGTCAAGAAAGCGCACATTATCGATGTGCAGATTCCGCACGGGATACTGATGGAAATATTTACGGATAAGGGTATTGGAACCGAGATAGTTAAAAAGTAAGTCCCGTTAGAGATGACGGAAGTTTGAACTGTGATATATTCGATGAATGCTTTACATGGGTCGAATGCTTATGAAATCTAGCTTTCAAGATGGAAGCGCAAGCTTCCTATCTCTAACGGGATGAATACGAAGAAAGTAACCGACCTTTATAAGAATTACGTGATGCCGACGTACATTACGACGCCGCTCGCGCTCGCGCGCGGAAAGGGTACATACGTTTGGGATGCGGAGGGGAAAAAATACCTTGATTTTTTCCCGGGGTGGGCGGTGAGCGGGCTCGGCCATTGCCACAAGGAAGTCGTGAGCGCGATAAAAAATCAGGCCGGCAAGCTCATTCACGTCTCTAATAATTACTTTCACGAACAGCAGGGGACTCTGGCAAAAGAAATCGTGAGCAATTCGTTCCCGGGAAAAGTCTTTTTCTGCAATTCGGGCGCGGAAGCCAATGAGGCGGCCATCAAGCTTGCCAGAAAATTCGGAAATCCGGAGCGCAACGAGGTCATTACCATGGAGCGCTCATTCCACGGGCGCACGCTCGCGACAGTAACGGCTACCGGTCAGAGAAAATTCCAAAAAGGTTTTGCTCCGCTTCCAGCAGGGTTTTCAACTGTCCATTTTAACGACATCCGCGCTCTGGAGGCGGCAATTTCTCCAAAGACTTCGGCAATCATGCTGGAGCCTATTCAAGGCGAGGGAGGAGTTCGCGTTGCGGTGGCGCAGTACCTCGCGGAGGTTCGCAAACTCTGCACCGAGAAGAATATTCTTCTCATTTTTGACGAAATCCAGTCCGGCATGGGGCGCACAGGCAAAATGTTTGCTTATCAGAATTTCGGCATTGAGCCCGATTTGCTGACACTCGCTAAATCTTTGGGTGGAGGATTTCCAATCGGCGCGCTAGTCGCGAGGTATGAAATCGCGGACACTCTCGGCCCCGGAACGCATGGGACGACATTCGGCGGAAGCCCCCTCGCATGCGCGGCTGGATTGGCCGTGTTCAAGGTGATAAAGAAAGAGAAACTCCTAAAGAATGCGGCTGCTATGGGAGCGTACTTGCAAAAGAAACTGGGAGAACTAAAGAAGAAACACGAAGTCATTCGCGAGGTTCGCGGAATCGGACTCATGATTGGAGTCGAACTTACTACCGAGGGAAAGAGAATCTACGAGGAATGTTTGAAAAAAGGATTGCTCATCAACTGCACGCAGGAAAATGTCCTGCGCATCATGCCTCCGATTACCGTAAAGAAAAGCGAGATTGATACGGCGATTTCAATTTTGGATCAAGTATTTGCTGACATAAATAAGTAAAGCAGGTAAGTAAAACGTTCAGAATCAAAGAAGAGTGCATTAGCCAGTTCATGTGTCTTACCCTATGCTAGTGTTTTGCAAAACACTAGCATAGGGTAAAATCATAGTATGGCAATGGATAGTAGCGAGTGCAGAAAGCTAGAACGGATTGTGAAAGGTTTCGCAAATCATCGGCGCATCCAGATTATGGATTTATTGAAGCGTGAGCCGGAACTGTCTGTGGAGGATATTTCTGAAAGGTTGAATATCGGATATGTGAACGCATCAGACCACGTGCGCAAACTTGCGATAGCCGGTCTCGTACTCAAACGTAACGAGGGAAGCGCGGTGCGGCACAAGCTCACGCCTCGCGCGGAAGCCATTCTAGTGTTTTGCAAAAGATTGCAATAGCAAGAAACGGACAGATATGGAAAACGTAGAAGCGTAGAAGCGTAGAAGCGGAGTAAGGCCGTACTCATCTTTTCTTATGCTAGTGTTTTGCAAAACACTAGCATAAGAAAACAAAAGAAGAATTGCTGTGGATAAGTGCCTAAAAAGAATGAATAGCTTTTCGAATGATGTAAAATGAAGAAAATCAATGCATGAAAAAGAGAAAGCAAAAGAAGAATATCAAACTGCCGCTTTCGAGTGATGAGGTAGCGGTGTTGCAAGCAATTGCGGATGAAGGCAGTGAATTTCTGACGCCTGCCGGAAGCGAGGAAGAAGTGAAAGAGTGGCTTAATTGCGGATGGAAACGCATTCCATGCGGTAAAAGATCGTGTCCCATTTGCGGGAGAATCGCTCGCGACCGAGAAAAATTGGAGCGAGAGGGAAAGGACCCCGATTCTTTGGAGAACTCGATGGAAATAGTCGGCGCAAATTTGGCCGAGGCGCTAATTATGATACGCAAAGATGCGGAAGCCATGGGCATTGACATCGAAAATCTTAATGAGGTCAAAGATGTTCCAGAGCCGGAAAGATTCCCACTAGCGGTTGCCGCGCGAAAATGGCATGTGGACGTTATCAGGTATGGCGAGAAGGAACAAAAGCGCGGAGCTACATGGATAATGACCGAAGCCGCCGCCGACCTTTTCTGGTACGCTGGGACATTTGATGTAAAAATATATCGGCAATTCTGCAACCGATGGCACCTGGACAGCGGCCATACATACGGAGCTTTCGATTACGATTACACCGGCAAAGTGTTAAAACAAGTTATCGGCATATTGAACAGCGCATGGACGCAAGTTCTCGACCTCGCGCCAAGTTCAAACGATTTGCACCGCAGATTCCGCGCACTCGCAAAAGATATCGAGCCTTTCTTGAAATGATGCGCCGTACATAGGTCCCGTGGACTATCATTCCTTTTCTTATGCTAGTGTTTTGCAAAACACTAGCATAAGAAAAAGTGGAACTGAAATAAATTGACCAAGACTTTCTTTGTCGTATGCTGCATGTGTGAAGTTAAGACGGAAACTATTTAATGAAAAAGATTCAGAATGACATATTGAGTTATAGAGAAATGTGCGACGCTGAAAATGTGCAAACGCTTCAGCGAGGCATGAACTTTAAGATGAACCCTTCTTATTCTGTGATATTGATGTCGCGGAGGTCTAATGCTCCGTTAGGATTGAATAAATTTTGAGGAAAGAAGAGAAGTAAAACTTACACGTTGTACCACACGGCCAGCTAACAATTATGGGCAAAAAACAAACAAAAGATTTCAATAATAATGATTTTTTAGACTACTCAAAGGAGCATATTTTTTATGAAGTCCAAATGTTACTGAAGGTCAAAGACTTGATTTTGCTAGATAAGCCGAGCGGATTAGCTAAGCTGATCGCTATTGAATCTTTCGCAATACATTTGCGCAATCTGATTACTTTTTTATATCCAACAAAAAATCCTAGAAATACGGACGTTTATGCAAAAGACTTCTTCTCCGATCCGAGAAAATGGAGAGAAGTTATCTCAGAGGGTCTGGAAAAGGCGCGAGAACGGGCGAACAAGGAGGTCGGACATCTTACAACTGGGCGCATCGCAGGGACGCCGTCAGAAAAGGAATGGAAAGTTAGGGAACTTACAGAGGAAATAGTCCCTGTCCTTAAGTCATTTTGTGTACGTGCCGATAAAAGCAAATTGAATATAGCCATATCAGTCCCGCTTAGTCAAAATGACTCCACGTCCTAGCGGAAACTGGAAACTGGAGTCATGCACAGTTTATTTCGGCAAAAAGAATTTCAAATCCGAACCCGCAAACGGCTCATTTAAGGCGGAAATGAGCCGATTGGATCAGAATCGGCACCTGTAGACGGGC
>CAYHST010000041.1:0-8483 GCA_964359415.1 uncultured Candidatus Saccharibacteria bacterium
GGCACCACCATCACCCCCGGCACTCCAGTCGCTCTAAACGCCGTCGGCTCCACCGCCAGCTCCGCCGCCGCCCTTGATTCCACCCACTTCGTGGTGGCGTATCGGAACAACAGCCCCAGCGGCACCAACGCCGTCGTCTCCACAGTCTCCGGCACCACCATCACCCCCGGCACCCTAAGCGCCGCCAATCCCGGCTACACCTCCACCGACGTCCTTGACTCCACACACTTTGTCGTGGCGTATGAAACAGGCTTCGTCAGCGCCGTCGTTTCCACAGTCTCCGGCACCACCATCACTCCCGGCACTCCCGTCGCACTCAACGCCGATTCCTCCTCCTACGGCTCCGCCGCCGCCCTTGATTCCACCCACTTCGTGGTGGCGTATCAAAATGGCGTCACAACCTTCGCCAACGCCGTCGTCTCCACCGTCTCGGGCACCGCCATTACCCCCGGTACTCCCGTCGCCTTGAACGCCGTCGACTCCACCTACACCTCCGCCGCCGTCCTTGATTCCACCCACTTCGTGACGGCGTATAAAAACGGCGCCACCGGCTACGCCAACGCCGTCGTCTCCACCGTCTCGGGCACCACCATCACCCCCGGTTCACCCACCGCCTTGAACGCCGTCGCCTCCACCTACACCTCCGCCGCCGTCCTTGATTCTACCCGCTTCGTGACGGCGTATCGAAACACCAACACCCTCTACGCCAACGCCGTCGTCAGTAGTCTTAATATCGCTACGCCCGCAACTTCCAACAACCTCGGAATGGCCACCAACGCCGCTAGTGCCAATGGAACAGTGAATGTTGCCTCCAACGGCATCGTGACAGGCCTCACCGGACTCACTGCCGGGAGCACATACTACTGGAGCGCCGCGACCGGCCTCACCACCGTCTCGCAGACATACAAAGTCGGCATCGCGCTGTCATCATCGTCAATTCTTCTTAATTCCGGAAGCGGGGCGGGGAGCGACCAATTCTTCGGCGACATGATATTCGCCAACAACTTCCGCATCACGGAAGGCTGGGAGTACCCGCAGTCACTTGTCTGGAAGAACCAGCTCAACCGCGACATCATGAGTCTTGACGAAAACGGCAACCTCAACATTTCCGGCTCGCTCACGGCTTCCAATATCGGGGCGAACATCTTCAGCCTGCTTGGCACGACCACGATTGACGAACTTACCAATGCGACATCGACTGCAACAAGTACGACGCCAGAATTACAGATTTCTGCATGGGCAGGCGCTTTTGCTGATGCGAGCGATTCTCTAAAAAACGCACTCAAGGAATTCTCCGACGCCGTGGTACAAGTCTTTGGCCGGGCAATCTATGCAACTGTAGGCATATTTGAGAAAATATTTTCGAAGGAGATACACACGGACAAACTTTGTGTATCTGATGGCTCTGGGGAGACCTGCGTTACTCGCGCCCAACTTGACAGTCTTCTTGCTGGGGTGGCAGGAGCCGTTTCTGCAACATCCGCAACTTCCACCGCCAGTTCCTCTGCGAATTCTGCCGGAGGTGATTCCTCAACCGCAGGTGGAGGTGTCTCCTCCGGCACCCCAATTATTAAAATAAGCGGAAATAATCCTGCTCGTATTGTAGTGGGCGATACATACGGAGACCTCGGCGCAATAATCACCGGCCCAACAGAAGCGGACAAGAATTTGGGCATACACACATTCCTAGACGGCGTAGCAATGGACACCATACAATTAGACACGAGCGCAGCGGGGGAGCACAAGGTTGACTATGTCGCTACCAACTCCTTCGGCGCCGCAACATCAACTCGCACAGTGATTATTGAAACTCCGGCAACCCCAACCGCCAACTTGGAGGTTTCACCTCCAAGTGACGCCACATCAACCTCAACACCCGCAACCCCGATACCATCCTCCGATGGAGGAGCTACGGGGCAGGCCACGGCGGACTCGACCGCAACCACTACGTCTGCGACGAGTACAACGCCTTAGATAATAAATAAAAACGTATGAAAAACGATTTTGACGGCTGGGAAATAGAAAACGAAATCACCGCCCTTGCGGATGGAGTTTTCCCTTCCATGTCCCGAAGAAATTCTCATCCAGACAGGGCCTCGTATAGAAGAAGTTTACCACAAAACGGAAACGCCGCCCTCGCGGACGGCGCTCCTCCCATGCCATTGACAGCCGAGTGCTGCAAGACAGGACCTGACGCGACCAGTATAGCAAATTGGATTTTGTCGTTAAGTTGTTGTCAAAATAACTCTGTGGATAAAGGCGTGGAAGGACTCGAACCTTCTTGCGCCGCTCGCGCCACTGAATGTCAAACACTCGGTGTTTGACATATTTGGCGCTAGATGAGCTGAAGCCGCCTCGTATGTCAACGTCGCTGTTCCATCCAACACCAACAACTCCTCCGGCCTCGTCCTCAAAGTCAGTGGCATTCTGGGCAAAAGTCGCCACAAGCACCACAGCGCAGAACGTCATGGACTTGAATGGCGCAGGTACTAACATCCGTATTGTAAGCGGCGTTGTTACGGCCAACGGCTTCACCTCTCCCACCATATACGTAGACGGCGCAGTCACTTCTACATTGAATAACACCAACTGGCACCATGTAGTAATCACCACAGGCACGAATGTAAACGCAAGCAACGTGAACCTCGGAGTCGCCTCCAGCACCTACTTCGGCGGCACGCTGGACGAGCCGATGGGTTTGACATCGGCAACCGACTGCGCTAACGCTCCGCTGGACTGCTGTTTGTTGCCAATCGCTTCACTCTTGGACAAACAGGGAGCCTGTAGACGGCCTGCGGATGTACCCCAGTACCATCTGCCTTCGAGCGAAGCGTTCCTACCAGCTCGGCAATTAATCCACTAACCAACAATGTTCGACTTCGTAAGTCGAACATTGTTACTCAAGCAAAAAAGGTTTGACGTCCGCGAGTTCCAAATCCTTCATGTAAGCTGTAATTGTTTGTCGATAGTTCTTGAATACATCTCCGAACAGTTCCTTCGTAATAACGGATGGGAAATTCTTTTTTCCGCAATAATCGAGGTAACTACTCCACCTATAGTTGCCTAAGTATTTCATCGCGCCGCGCGCGTTGCGAATCTCCAAACTGCGCCATTCTTCCGAACCTTTCATAAAATCGAGCGGATTTAAATGTATATAATGGAGAATATGCAAAAAATGCGCGTCGGAGGCAATATGTATTTTCTTCGTTCTGCCCTGGAATAATGTTCCAACGCGCCTATACTTCTCGTTGAAATATTTTGCATATCCGATATTCAGTTTCCTGATAAATTGCGTTATTCCACCTTCGATTATCTCTGAAAGCAAAAGATGGTAATGGTTTCCCATGAGGCACCATCCGTGAATCTCAACAATCTTCTCTCTTTTAGATGTTCGACTTCGTAAGTCGAACATCTCTGGTTCGGCAGACGATTGTCTGTATGTGTTTGCCGCTGGGGCAATGTCGTTAAATTCATACATGTCATGCACGAAACGGGCGCGGTCTTGATTGTCGAGGAATATTTGCCTCTTATCGACCCCGCGATTTAGAAGATGAAACAATTCCATAAGGCAATATTATAACACCCATATTCGACTTCGTAAGTCGAACATGGGGATATGCGGGGACTTGTATCAGGTATCCTTTTTATGGTTCAGCGGAGCAGGAGGCGAGGATTTTGTCTATCACTGCGGCGGTTTCGTGCGGGCCCTTCACTTCTACTGTTTGTATTCCAGTCGGAATAACTACGGCGTCGTTTCCGCCGGGAGAGAGGTCGTCGCCGACAAAAAGCATTTCCGCCGGCTCTACGCCTAATCGTTTCGCCAGCCATTTTACGCCGTGCGCCTTGTCTATCTCTTTCGCTGTGATGTCGATGGCGGTTCTTCCAGAAATGCGGATATCGAGCCCCGTAATTTTTTGGTCAAGAAAATCTTTAAGCTTCTTGCGCTTCGCGCGGTCTGGGTCCCACGCGGCCTTCATTTTTGATGTCGCGTCAACGCCCAGCCCCGCGAACGTAACTTGCGAGTCGCCGGCGAGAAATAAACTTCCCCAGCGGGGCGCGTCTTTCAGGACCCCCGTTTGCTCGATTGCATCGTTGAACGTACGCATAATATTTTCATACTCCTCTTTCGTGAAGGAGAATTTATACGCGTTCCTCCATGTGCCGGATTCGAATATGTAGCACTGCGCGGCAGTATTTGGAAATAAATGTAGGCGGCTCAAATCGGTGTCTTTCGGAAGCGCTGGCAGAAGGTCTTTTTCCATCCGCGAAAAACTCGCACCCGACATGATGGCGACCGGCATGAGTTTCAGCAGTTGGCACAATCCGTTTGCGACGTCGGATGTCGGCGGCTGAAAACTTTCCGCGATGGTGTTATCGAGGTCAAACAATACGGCGCTCGGACATTTTTTTACGCTGAAAGTCGAATTCATACGCTTGGCTGGCTCTCTCGTTTCTTTGTTCTGGATTTATACCACTCATTAATAAGCGGAAGGAAGGAAGTTATTATGATTGCGAGAATAATCGGCGTAATGTAGCGGTCGACTTTCGGGAAAGTCTCTCCTAAGAAATATCCGGAGAATGTGATGCCAGCGCCCCACAACACTCCGCCAGCGATATTGTACGCGAGGAATGTTTTGTAACGCATACCCGCGACTCCGGCAAGTATCGGAGCGAATGTGCGGACTATTGGAACAAAGCGAGCCAGCACGATTGCCAGCACCCCGTGTTTTTCGTAGAAGATTCTGGTTTTTTCGACATGAGACTTGCGGAAAAACCGCGAATCTTCGCGCTTAAAAAGTGCCGGGCCGACTTTTGTTCCGAACCAATAGCCCGTGCTGTCGCCGAGTATCGCGGCAAGCGTGATTAACGGCAATAACAGCCACACGTTGAACAAGCCGTGAGATGCGAGAAGACCCGCGGTAAAAAGCATGCTGGAGCCCGGCAAAAAGAACATGAAAAAAATGCCGGTTTCTGCAAACACAGCCGCAAACAGACCGGGGTATCCGACAGCCCGCACGAAAGTCTCTATGTTGCCGAGGTCTGGAATGTACGCCATTGTAGTAGTTTACAGTTTACAGTGCGCAGTTTACAGGGTAAATCTTGAAACTCCAAAACACTCAAGCAAGGTGAGACCTTAAAAATCCCCAAGGTTTCACCTTAAATGCGGTACCGCAATCACACGAACGAATTCGGAATTGGAAATTTTCTGCACAGCGCGCGGATTTCTTCGCGAATCGTTTTCTGGACCTTCGGTTCTCCTCGCTTCTCCAACGATTCAACCATCAATTCCGCGACTCGCGCGCACTCCTTTACGCCGAACTTGCGCGTTGTGATTGCGGGAGTGCCGAAGCGGATTCCGGATGGGTCCATCGGACCGCGCGTGTCGTCGGCAATCGCGTTTTTATTCAGGGTGATGCCAACATCGTCGAGCAATGTTTCGGCTTCTTTCCCGGAGATTCCGAGAGAGCCGAAAACATCCGCGAGAATGAGATGGTTGTCTGTTCCGCCTGTCAAAAGCCGGATGTTGCGCTCTTTAAATACTTCCGCCATCACTCTTGCGTTCTTTATGATTTGCGAAGCGTATTTCTTGAACGACGGGCGAAGCGCCTCGCCAAACGCGACGGCTTTTCCGGCTATGTTGTTCATGTGAGGGCCGCCCTGAAGGCCGGGGAAAACCATCTTGTCGATTTTCTTGGCGACTTCTTCGCTCTCGCGCGTGAGAATCATGCCCCCGCGAGGACCGCGAAGAGTCTTGTGCGTTGTCGTCGTCATGACGTCAAAACCGTAATCAAAAGGATTTTTTGCCGCATGCCCCGCGATGAGTCCGGCGATGTGCGCGATGTCCATGACGGCGTAAGCTCCGACCTCGCGCGCGATTTCCACGAACTTCGCGTAATTAAGTTCTCGCGGGTACGCGGAAAAACCCGCCAGGACGATTTTTGGCTTTGCTTTAATAGCTGTCTGTCGCATTTCTTTGTAGTCAATTTCGCCGGTGTCCGGGTCCTTCATTTTATACCGCACGAAATTAAATATTTTGGTGAGGTAAGTGACGGGGTGTCCATGCGTCAAGTGTCCGCCGTGCGAGAGATCCATGCCGAGAACCGTGTCGCCGGGGTTGAGGAGTGCGAAATACATCGCGATGTTGGCGTTCGCGCCTCCCAGAGTTTGAACGTTTGCGTACTTTGCTCCGAAAAGTTTCTTTGCGCGCTCAATCGCAAGCATTTCAACGATGTCCGTGTATTTTTGCCCGCCGTAGTAGCGCTTTCCTGGGTACCCTTCAGAATATTTGTTGGTGAGTATTGAGCTGTTCGCTTCGCGCACCGCCTTGGAGACATAGTTTTCCGAGGGAATGAGCTCTATGCCTTCCGCCTCGCGCTTTTCCTCGCCCTCTATAGCCGCGTACACCTGCTTATCCTGCTTCTTGATGAATTTGTAGTCGTTCACATGAAGTTTGTTAATTTAATAATTAATATCGTGCAACTAGAATATCACAGTTCAACGGGCGCGTCGTGTAGAGCCTTGTTATATCCTCCGGCGATTGTCAGTTCGGCTTTGATTGGCGGATGAGGTTCGTAATTTAGGAGATTCACGAATTCCGGCCGGAACGAATCAAGCGAATCAAACGATTGCGCAAACGAAACGGTCGGAAAAGGTTTCGGCTTGCGCGCGAGCTGTTCTTCTACTTGCGCGCGATGGTTCTCGTACATGTGAACATCGCCGAATGTGTGCACAAATTCCCCGGCTTCTCGCCCGAGAATTTTCGCGATTATTTGGCAAAGCAGAGCGTAGCTTGCGATATTGAATGGAACGCCTAAGAATATGTCCGCGCTTCGCTGGTAGAGCTGCAGGCAGACTTTTCCGCGCTTGATATTTACCTGATACATATTGTGGCAGATAGGGAAGCGTACCCCTTCTTCGGGTTTTGCCATACTGTAGAGATACTCGGGATTCCATGAAGTAACGAGAGTGTTGTGAGCATCGGGGTCTTTTCGCAATTCATCTATAACCCAGCCGAGCTGGTCTACTGTGCGCCCGTTTCGCGCGGGCCATCTGCGCCAAGATTCGCCGTATATGTGCGGAAGCTCGCCATTCAATTTTGCAAACTCATCGTCCTCTTTTATTTTTGCGATAAACTCATCTTTTGACATTTGGGAAGGACCCGCTTTTTCACAGTAAATCTTGTACGGATAATCGTCCCAGATGTGCACATTTCGGTCTACAAGATATTTAATATTCGACTGCCCCGACATAAACCAATACAACTCGTGAAGCACTCCTGTCCAGTATACTTTCTTCGTGGTGAGCAAAGGAAACCCTTTCGACAAGTCGAAGCGGATTTGTCGCCCGAATACGCTGTAAGTTTTGACACCAGTTCCCTTGTCCACCTGCTCCTCGCCCTTATCAAGGATTTCTTTTAGTAAATCGAGATATTGGTGTTCAGCGTGCCTCTCGGACATATCTATTTTTTGCGCTTGGCAGGAGCGAAATGCTCCCAATTATTCTTCGCGAATCGGCCGGTTTTCTTGTAGTTTTGGCTCGGCGGGGAAGAGAGCATTGAAAAAGTTATTTGCGCGATTTCCATTCCGGGACGCAGAATAATCGGAATGTTATTTTGATTCGTGATTTCAAAAGTGATGTTCAGAAAATGCCCGGGGTTTATTATGCCGGCGGTGTTGTGAATCATTAATCCGACGCGGGCGAGTGAGGATTTTCCGCCGACTTGTATCAGGTAATGGTCGGAACCGAAGAATTCTTTTGAAATGCCGAGGACAGACACTCCCGGGTGAAGCACGAATTCAGCGCCGTCTTTGACCTTTATCTCGCGCGTTTTCGCATACACTTTTCTAACGGGGTCTACAAACTGCGTATTGTTCTCGTCGTTTACGATGAATTTATTTCCGAGCAAAATATCGTAAGAAACCGGTTGAAGGCGTTTTTCGTCAAACGGCTTCAGAACGATGTGTCCCGATTTAATTGCTTTTTTGATATCACGGTCTGAAAGAAACATAGGCGTTCATTCTACATGAAAAATCTTTTCCGTCCCATAATATTCTTCCCAGTGCTTATTGTAGAACGCGAACATTCTCTCCAATCGGTCTTGAGGCAACTCTTTCACGCCCAGTTCTTCCATGAGCGCGCGCACCTGTTTTTCCGCATCGACGAGTTTACTTTTATCGCCCACAATGCGTTCAAACTCTGCTAGCCATCCGTAGCCCGCGTTTTTATCCAGTGTGACATTCACTCCGCGGCAAAGATATTCCTCGCGCTCGCGCGACCACTTTGCCTGATAGTTGAATCCCGCGGAGAGCACGAGCGCGTCCAGTTCGGCGAGTGACAGGGAAACCTTTTCCTCAAATTCCATGCGCGCGATTCCGTTTGCGCTCGTATCATCGCCGACAGAAGCTTTGACGACTAAAAGCACTGTTCCGCCTGCCCCGTAGGCAGATTGCTGTCCTTCGGGGTCTTTGTCGCGCGTGCGAACC
>CAYHST010000042.1:0-2564 GCA_964359415.1 uncultured Candidatus Saccharibacteria bacterium
ACGTCCAAGTTGAGAAGATTCGGATTTATTTGATAAAGAATAATGTAAATTGAAAGAAGCAGTAAAAGCCCGAGGAAAACTTCGCGGAATATGCCTTTTGCGGTTTCCTTGCTAGTCCACACATCGCTTGCCATATATGTGTAGCCCGCATACAAGAGGCGCAGGACCGCGATAATGGCTCCGACCGAGATAGCCACCTTAAAAAGCGTGTTCAAGTATGTAACTAGGTTTTGGTCGGTACTATAAAGTTCCCTAAGTTTTGGGGAGCCAGTTACATCGGCGAGCGGGCAAAAAGATGCAGTACACTCCGCGTGCGCGAAATACGGAGCGACAAGTACGGCAAAAAATGCGAGCAGTAACGCAGGGAAAAGCACGTATGACAATGCGAGCGAAAGGGAGCGTCTAACGAAGTTCATGTTATTTTTGTATTTTTAGCAGCCACAAAGATTTGTCCTTTGCGTCCATAAAAGCTATTTGCTCGCCGGCGCTGTCGATAATCGGATTTTCCACGTCGAATTCCTTGTCGGTACCTTCCGTTTCAAGAAGAGGAGTAACTTCTCCAGTAGCAATATCAATGCGCCACCAACTATCCGAAGTGTGCGTGACTCCCATATACCAGTCCATAAGGAAATTATTTGAAGCGAGGTATTGCGGAACGGCGCAGTACGCGATAAGCGAATCTGCGGCTTTCGTGCCCGCCCTTTTCGCAGTCGCGGGTTGCGGCGCCCACACGCACTTGTCGGCGATAGTTTGTATCGGAAGAGATACCGGCTCGGCGCCATCCTTGATGTTTGAAAAGAGCGAGATTCCTCCTCCCGACCGGCCGAACAATACGGCATCCGACGAAGTGCGCGGCAAAAATGTCAGTCCCGGAATGTTCCGCAGCCGCGGTACGAGAGCGCCGTTTTTCAGCTCAAAGGCATAGCCGGTCGCCCCGTCAGATGGGAGCAGAGAGAGAAATATCCGCCCGTCCGAAAGTGAAAAAAGTTTCCATCCGGAAAGGGGCGACGAGAAAAGCGTTTTTTGCTTGGTGCCGTTCCATGAAGAGAGAATTACGGAGGACCCCCCGCCCGCGTCAGGAACAAGAAGAAGCAGTTCGCGCGTTTTTTGCATAGGCACAATCGCGCGAATATTGTGGGCCAGATATTTGCCGGAGAGAGAGGCCGCGCCCGCCCCATCCGGCGAGCTTTTCGCAGATGAGGATGTCGCCGCGCTTTGCAGAGGGGAATCTCCGGCAAAGCTCGTGAGATTTCCTTCGTCGTCGATTGAGCGGAGGACGACAGAGCCGTCGGAGCCGAATAAAGCTTCGTACGTGCGAGGGAAAAGTTTGTTTGTGAGGCGAGAGAGCGAGCCGGTTCCAGTATCGGCTTTTAAGACGTATCCGGTTCCGCGTTCGGCGAAATACAGTTGCGGAGCGGATGTCGCCGCCGATGGAGAAGCGTTAATCGCGACAAACCCCATTCCCGCGACAGGAGTTTTCGTAATTTGCCACAAGCGAGGCGGGGCCTTTGCTTGATTCTGGGGCGCGCCGCCCGATGCTGTTTCGGAGACGTTGCCGTACGTGCTTCCGGTACTGCCCCCGAAGGCGGGCGGAGCCGAGTCCAGTCCGCGTCCGGCATCGGTTACCGCGATCGCCTGCTTCTGTTTGTCCAAAAAATAATACCAGCCGGCGAGTCCCCCGACGAGGAGGATGACCGTGATTGTTACTGCGTAATGAAGAAAAGTTTTCGCGGACATCATATGAGTAAAAATTATTATTGGGCGGATTGGAACGGGTCAGTTGCGGGCGTACTGCCTGCTCCGGACGGGAACAAAACATTCCACGCGCCGGCCGCTTTCATGTACCAATTGCGCGCGCGCGTGAGAGAAAGGGCGATAATGGCTTCCCCGCTCGAGCCCGCAGAGTTGAGCGTAATCTCGCTCGGACGCGCGTAATCCGCTGTAACGTTTCGCCCGTTTATCCGCCACTTATATACGAATTGCGCGTCATTCGGGCTCATTGCCTGCGCAAAATACGGAACCGCGGCGAAAGTCATTTCGGTGTCTTTTGCGGCTGTTGTTTTGGCAAGCGCGCGATTGTACATAATGCCAAACACCGGATGGTTTTCATACAGCATAAGCAGCGGCTCAATAGATGATATGCTCGCCCTCGCGCTTCCGCCGCGCGTTCCGTCCGCGGAAACCGCTTCTACCTCTATTATGTCCGTGGCGAAAAGCGTTGGAGACGGGAAAATCGCGAACGCTCTGCCTTTTCCCGATACGGACGGAATTACGGCTCCGTTTCGCTTCCATGTGTAGGCAATTTCGTTTTCCGGCACGGAACTTCCGTCCTGAAGCGCCAGTCGCGCGAGCGCCTGTACTCGGAGCGTTGCTCCCGCCGAAGGCAGGGCGCGCCCTTTATAAAAAGGCGGCGTGTAAGAGTCCGACTCCCACATAATGCCTACCTCCGCCGGCCTTAGGAGCGTTTCTCCGGTTGCGCTGGCGTTATCGGATTGCGCGATTACTACTATATCTGTTTCCGACCCAACAGGACCCGCGATAACCCCCGCGTCCACCTGGCCGCG
>CAYHST010000042.1:2664-8431 GCA_964359415.1 uncultured Candidatus Saccharibacteria bacterium
GGCAATTATATCTCGGCTGAAGAACACCATTGCGCGTAGTGAGGATGCGGCGCCTGCAAACTTTGCTACCCCGCCACTCATTGTGGCGCGCTTCCGGCGTTTGAAGCGGCGTTTTGTGCCGGAGCAAAAGAGGAGGTGTCGGCGCCAGCGGCGGATGCGGCTTGGGCGCTCTCGGCGTCGGCAAGCTCCTGTTTTGCCTTACGTATGGCGAGGATTTGCGACGGGTCGGATGTGATTATCTGGTCTTCCGTGTACGATGCGATGACCTTGATGGCGACATGCTTCAAGCCGGCGAAAAATATTCCCTCGCCCACGTCCGATTCGAGCAAAAGATATTTTTCTTCATCCGAAAGCTTGAATGTCTGCTGGACGAGGTCTACTGATGTCGGCGACTGCCGCAAAAGAATCTGTATGGAAGAGTTCGTAATCATTGGCAGGCCATACGGAGAGTTCAAGAAGTCCGAAACATCCTGCGTGATAGTGGAAATGCCGAGGAAATATTTCCTTCCTCTCTTCGCGATGGAAAATAAGAATGAAGCGGTGTCCGCGGAGCGCATCATCCACCACGCCTCATCAATGACGAGCAGGCGCTTGCGAAGTTCTTTGCGCACCACGTTCCAGATGTGATGCGTGATGATGTACATCGCGATGGGCTTCAGGTCGTCCTCCATGTCGCGGACGGAAAAGACAATGAGCTTCTTGTTCATGTCAACGTTCGTCGGCCTGTTCATAAATCCCGCCCACGTGCCCTTGGTATATTTGGAGAGGCGCTGGACAAGCGATTCGCTCCCCTCCATGCCGGAGAGAACCAGCTCGAAGTCGGAGAGCAACGGCGGCTCTATCGCCGCGAAGTTCGCTTCCGCGGTGATGTCTTTAAGCGCGTATGTTTCTGTTATCGCCCTATCTACGATTGCGTCTTCCTCGGGCGTTAGCCCTCCTAGCATGATGCGGAAAAGTCCGACCAGGGTAATGATGTTGCTCCGCAGAATGTCCGCCGGGTTCTCGTCTTCGCGCGGAACGGCGAGGTCAAATGGATTTATGTGGTGCTCCGATGACAGAGAGATGTTAAAGTATCGTCCGCCGACTGTGGACGCCAGATATTCGTACTCGCGTTCGGGGTCTATGACGATGACTTCCGTGTCAAACATGAGTGAGCGCAGGATTTCCAATTTCGTCATGTACGACTTTCCGGAACCCGATTTGGCGAACATGACCGAGTTGTAGTTCTCCATGGAGAAACGGTCGAAGAGAATGAGAGAGGAATTGTGCCTGTTGATGCCGTAGAGGATTCCGCGGTTGGAGGTAAGGTCAAAAGAAATAAAAGGAAAGATGGACGAGAGCGGCGCAGAGTTCAGTTTCGTGTGTACGTCAAGCTCGTCGTTGCCGAGCGGAAGGACGCTGCGGAATCCCTGTTCCTGCTGAAAGAGCGCGGGGCGGATGTAGACCAGGCGCGATTCAAGGACGGAGCGTATCTCGGACTCTATTTTATCTATCGCCTCGCGCGTATTGCCGTACACGGTCAAATACAGGCCGACCTCGAAGATGCGCTCCTGCGCCTGCTGTAGGGAATCGCGCAATCCCTCAAGGTCGGAATACGCGGTGTCCAACATCGGGTCGCGCACCATTCCCTTCTGTTCGCGAGTGGATATCTGGCTCTGCACCTCGGCGACCTTCTTTTGGAATTTGCGAAGCATTTCGCTTGTATCCATCGGATGGATGAATATGGAAATGTCCAAGACTTTGTCCATGTTGATGATGGGGGCGAACCAGCCGGTTGTGAGAAAGCGCGGGTAGGATATTACAAAAAACGTGCGCGCGATGCGCTCGCCCAAATCCAGCTCGCGCGAGCTGATTTTGAGCGCGTGCGGAGCGATGACATCCTGCAAATCCAGAACGCCGGCCGAGTAAATTTCCTCGGGAAGTATCGGAAGCGCCGAGGGCTCCGCGCTCTTTTTCTTGCTTTTGAATAAGTCGAGGATAGACATATGCTATATAGTAAGCACGAAATCCGAAATCCGAAATCCGAAAAAACGCCGAAAATCAAAAAAGAAAGAAATTTTAAACATATTTTCTCATAATTGAGCTCAGAATCATCATCAACTCTGTTGCCTCCTGTTCAAGGTGTGTCCGTTCCTTTTCTATGTCCTCTGCGGAGACCTCAATAAGCCGCAACCAAAATTTGCTTTCCTTTGCCTCTTTTCGCGCGATGCGTATTCGCAGCAAAAAATCTTTCTTACTCAACGACTCGTTCGCTTCAATGTAATTGGCGCCGACTGATCCGGATGACCGTATAAGTTGCTTAGTGTCTTCTATATTGGAAGTGGAACGTGGCAAGGTTTTCACAAAGGCCCTCACATTCTTCGCAAACAAGAAACTTCTTTCCTCCAAGTCATATTTGTGGCCTTCTTTTTTCATATTTGGATTTATAATTTTTTCGGATTTCGTGCTTCGGATTTCGAATTTACTTTTCAAGCGTCATCGGCTTCCCTTCCTCGCCCGGGTTGAATAATTTATACAATAGTTCAATCGTCTCCTCAGTGCCGAGCTGCACAGTGCGGACGCCGGTGCGCACCAGCCCCTGCTGGACGATGCCGATTCTCTGCTCCAACTGCGACACTTGTTCCGCGAAGGACCTATTCTCTTCTTCCGTGGACCCCTTTTTCCTGTTCCATGGAAAGAACGAGGACGGTCCCGAAAGCCCGGCGCTTATTCCCGCGGATGAGTACGGCACTACCACGAAGAAATTCTTCGTCATGATGCTGGCGGTCTCGGTAAAGCTCTTGATGAACTCTATATATTCGCGTATCTGGACGCGCATGAGGTCGTCGAGCTGTTCTTTGTGCGCGGCCTCGAGCATGGCAACATAGGGGCGGATGTCCAGCATTCGCGACTCTATGAATATCTGCACGGAAAAATCCAGCGAGTTCAGGAAGCTCTGGAATTGAGTTATAAAAGCGGTCTGCTCGTCGTCCGACTTCAAGGCGAAGTTTATAGATGACGCGAGAAGTATCGCGCGCAGGCCGCCGTCTTTGAGAACGACAATTCCGTCGCGCACCTCGCGCACAGGCACGAAATCCTGCGTTGATTTTTTGCTTGCTATAGCTTGGGGCATAAAAATAGGCATTAGGCAAAAGGCATTAGGCAAAAGGATTTGATTTTTTCTGTGAGTTTCATATTTGTATTTTTTACTATTGCCTATAACCTATTGCCTGTTCCCTATTCATTCGCCTCGCTTTCCGCGATGCGCTCTTTTATGTCGAGGCTCCATGCCAGCTCGTGCAGTTTGCTGTCGGAAAGGCTAGGAATATACACGAGAGATTTTCCTTTCGCTTGCGCCTGTTTGTCGAGGAGCTGTTTTTTTGTCGCAGTTCGTTCTCCGCCGCCCTCGTCGTTTCTCCATAGATAGAGCTTGCTTCTCAAAAGAAAATAGAAGCCGTGTTCGAGCGCGGCGACAAACGGCCTTCCGTTGAATTGAAAAAACGCGAGAACGGCGGCGAGCGCGGCCGTGACCGCGATGAGCGGAACCGAGACAAATACAGGCAGAACTTTCCAGAAGAGATAGCACGTGCCAAGGCCGCCCGCGACATAAATGAACTGCTTGAAAGTGAGCGGTCCGAAGATTTTATCTTCAACCTCTATGAATTGCGGGACTTGGAATTGCATATTTGGAGTAGGCACTAGGGACTAGCTTCTAGCTTCTTGGCAAAACAGAAATGACAGCTAGCCGCCTGCCTCCAGTTTCTCTATCATAACACGCAACATCCTGCTCACTTTGGACAGCAGTGAATTTGTTTTTTCAGAACTCTGCGAAGCTGTCAAGCAGTGCCGCGTCGTTGCGAGTCCTTCGAGTACTCTGGATAAACTCCGCGAAGCAATCCAGAGAGTCCGATTTCGTCATTGCGAGTCCTTCGAGTACTCTGTATAAACTCTGCGAAACAATCCATAACGACTCCGTCTTTGTCGAGCGTCTTTGCGAGCGTAGCGAAGCAATCCAGAATATAATTGCTTCATGTGCGAAATAATTCCTTGTGTATACATTCTTGCGAGTAGGAGAAATGGCACGTTGTATACAGGAGTAACATCACATCTGGAAAAACGGCTACAGGAACATCGGTCGGGAGCAATTGATGGCTTCACCAAAAAATATCACGTACACACGCTCGTGTATTTTGAGGTTCATGAGACTATGGAGGACGCTATTTCGCGTGAAAAACAAATCAAGAGCGGTTCTCGCAAAAAGAAATTGGCCCTTATTGAAAGCGTGAATCCAGCGTGGCGGGACTTGTCTGGGGAATTGTAAATGTTCACTGGATTGCTTCGCGTTGCTCGCAAAGACGCTGGGGCCACTAAAAGTTGAGAACAAATCGTCTTAGACGATTGGTTCTCGATAAGGGTCATCGTCTATGGCTACGCGCTCATGGCTTTTCGTATCCGGCGCGTACGCGGGCGACAGAGTCGCGCGCACTGATCTGGCTGTTGGCGGAGCGGGCGGCGGAGTTGATGGAACAGGCGCGGGAGGCGTGGCCTTAGGTTCTACCGGCCTAGGCGGTAGACTATCTATTACTTCCTGCGCCGAGGTTTGCAGTGGAACATGGACAGGAGAGGAAGGGGCCTCTTGTGCGGGAGAGATTGAATCCGAATCTCTAGCTGTTGCCTGTTGCCTGTTGCCCATTGCCTCTGTTTTGCCTTCCTCCTCCGTAACCGGCTCTCCCAGCTCGCGTTCCAATTCTTCACGGATAGGCTGAAAAATAGTTTCCGCAATATCTCCAGCGAGTGCCGCCGCGGCATCATCGGCAAGGCCGACCTCCTTTTTGAGATTCGTCTCCAGGTTTTCTATCGGCTGGAATCCCAAGAGCGCGAGCATGACTTCATTTTCAAGACTTTGCCACTGGTCAAGATGCAGTTTGTGCGTTTCCGAAAGCCCGCGCAATTTTTCTTCAACCTCAACGGATGTAATGGCGTTCTGCAGCGCTTTAGGCAACGCCTTGAAGCGCGCCTGCAGTTTCTCATCAAACACCTTTTCCTCCTTATCTGGTTCTACTGTCATAGTCACGTGGCTTGTTTAGGAGCGGCGGCTGATGCTGGTCCTGGTGACGCTGGACCAGGCGCTGAAGTGTCTCTGCCACCCAGCTCATCTTTGTCCAGCTCTCTCAACATCTGTAGCTGTTGCTTCATCGGGAGTTTCTTTATTGTCTTTTTTGCCAAGTTCCTAGCGTATTCGGTCATTGTATCACTGTCAGGTTGTCCCCCCTCCTCTACGTTAATACCAAACACCCTCGGTCCGAAGTTCGTGAGTCGGCGATACACTTTGCGCGCAACGACATCTGTAGCGACTTGACTAGTTGCGTCCGCTATTTCTTGCGCTTCCCCACTAATTTTCTTCACGTCTTCCCTCATTTTTCCTTCTAGGTTGTCGTACGCTTTTTTGGCATCTTGGTATGCGGTATTAAGCGTCCGGATTTCAGTTTTTACTCCGTCGACTTCGCCACTTGCGTTATTCACTCCAGCTTCCGCCAGTCGGACTGCTTCATCAAGCGGGACTTTAACCTGTTCAATCTTTTGCTGGAGTTCTGTTACGCGCGCTCGTGCACCCTCTATTTTCGAGGCTTGCTCCTTGAGGTCCCTGTCTTGTTTCACTACTGCCTGCAGTTTACTTGACGTCGCATTAGAACGCTCAGTATCTGACTTAGTAGAGTTGATTATTGCATCAAGTCTGTCTATTTCCGATTTCGATGTCCTTTCAATCCTGGTTTTCTCTCCTTCCTCC
>CAYHST010000043.1:0-8431 GCA_964359415.1 uncultured Candidatus Saccharibacteria bacterium
CTCCGCGCGCTACGACACGCGCGCCCTTGAGAGACCCATGCCCAGCGCGGAGCGATTTCACCTCAAATCCAAACAACTCCAGACCCGCCTCCAGTGTTTCCAGAATCTCATAGTCGAACCCAGCTCGTTTGTTATCAATCAATCTCATAGAAAACATCATACACCAGCAAATCCCATACCGTCTCTCGTTTCCCAATGCATGTATCCCAAGCTCACATTGTCAAATTATCCACCGCGTCCTCCTGTACCAAACCGATGCGGTCGCATACTATTGGTACATGGAGATTTTGGAAAAGGAAAGTTTGCGCCGGTCTCGTAGAAACGAACTCAAAAAGATTATCCTTGATGCCGTCAAGCTTGCTGGGCTTGTGAGCGTGTTTGTTGTTGCCCCGAATGTTATTGGTGCAATGGCAAAACTCGGCATCATCCGTTCACCTCGGCAAAAGGATATCGTGACACGCTCGTGCGACCGTCTCGTCAAATCAGGAGATCTCAAGTGGGAGGCGAAAAAACTTCGTCTTACAAATAAGGGCGAATCAGTTCTGCGTACGCTCAAAGCGCGGGAGTTTGCAATGCAAAAACCACGACGCTGGGACGGCAAATGGCGAGTACTCATATTCGACATTCCGGAATATCGGAAGGCCACGCGGAACAGAATTCGTAATACGTTGCAGGATATAGGATTTATTCATCTGCAACACAGCGTATGGATATATCCTTATGATTGCGAAGACCTCATAACGCTCCTTAAAGCCGACTTTCACGTTGGCAGGGATATGCTTTATATGATAGTAGACTCACTTGAAGGCGATGCGCCGATAAAGAAGCATTTCGGCTTGCAGAACGGGTGAAGTGAGGAATTAAGAGGTTGTACCTAGGTCTCCCGTAGTGTACCAAACTGATGCGGTCGCACAGGTTTGGTACAGAGATATAGCGTTGAGACAACTTTCCATCAAAGCAACTCTCTCCATTAGTTGGCTGTGTACCAAACTGATGCGGTCGCACAGGTTTGGTACAGGGAAAAAAATCTGAAGAACTACAGAACTACAGAGCGCTATTAGACTCATGAGGTAGCAAAAAGTTCTCGCAATTCATTTTCGATTGAAAGGGCGTCTGACACTCCTTGGTCAAAGGTCTTCTGCAATTTCTTTTGGTCGCGGGTTAATTTTCCAGCTGGCAGATTTTGCGGTGCAACTGCAATCACATGAGCGCCGGGCGCTTTCATTTGGAAGACGTTAGTGGAAATGTCTCTGATAGATGAACCGACCATTACATCGGGAGTAGTTATTCCCAGTTTTGTGGCGAGCGCGTACAGAAACCCGGCGCCATGCGCGCTGCGCATCCCGCCTCCTGAACAGACAATTGCCGTCAATTCTCTGTCTTGCATGGCAAAACTATATCATGTGATGTTTGGTATTTGCGTTTCTTATCCAAGAAGCTAGCGTCTAGCACCTAGAAGCTATTTATGTATAATTCGCTGGCATGGCTATGAACCCAGAACATAAAAACCAAAGACCGCGCAGGCCGCGGCCGCCAGCCAGCGCTCCCTCGGGGCCGAGCATTTGGATGCAGTTGTTAACGGCGTTTGTTATTTTTCTCCTGCTTTCCGCGCTATATTCCTCGGTGAAGCAATACATAAGCACAGAGAAAGAAATAGTTCCGCTTTCGCAGATAGCTACCGACATCGGAGCGGGCAAGATTTCTTCCGTTACGATTGAGGGCGACGTCATAAAGGCGACATACGTTGATAAGACGGAGAAAACTTCGCGAAAGGAAACCGAAACATCTTTCACGCAGACTCTCTCAAATTACAATGTTTCCAAAGAAAAGATAGACGCTGTTAAGATTGACATTAAAGACGAAGGAGGAGTGCGATTTTGGTTTTTGACGCTGGCACCGCTCCTCATACCAGTGCTTTTGCTTTTCGGAATTATCTGGTACTTGTCGCGCCAAGTGAAAGCCGGGGGAATGCAGGCGCTCACGTTCGGCAAATCAATGGCGCGGCTTGTTTCTCCGGAAGACGAAGCGCAGAAAGTAACATTTGCCGATGTCGCGGGCGCGAAAGAGGCCAAGTCGGAACTTTTGGAAATCGTGGATTTTCTCAAGAACCCGAAGAAGTTTTTGGACATCGGCGCGCGGATTCCCAAAGGCGTGCTTTTGATGGGCGCAAGCGGTACTGGAAAAACTCTTTTGGCTCGCGCTGTCGCGGGGGAAGCCGGTGTCCCATTCTTTTCTATCTCCGGTTCAGAATTTGTTGAGATGTTTGTAGGAGTCGGTGCATCGAGGGTTCGGGACACCTTTCAAATAGCCAAGAAAGCCGCGCCGTCAATTCTTTTTGTAGATGAAATAGATGCGATAGGGCGCGTGCGCGGTTCGGGCGTGGGAGGCGGAAACGACGAGCGCGAGCAAACACTTAACCAAATCCTTGTTGAAATGGACGGTTTTGAAGTGAACGAAAAAGTAATAGTGATGGCGGCTACAAATCGCCCTGATGTCTTGGACCCCGCGCTTGTGCGCCCGGGCCGTTTTGACAGGCGCGTAATGATTGATTTGCCGGATAGAAAAGACCGCGAAGATATTCTGAAAGTTCACGCTCGAAAAAAGCCGTTTGGGCCGGATGCGAAATTGACAGTAATTGCCGAGCGCACGCCCGGATTCTCTGGAGCCGATCTTGCCAATCTTATGAACGAGGCGGCGATTCTCGCCGCGCGCGAGGAGCGCAAAGAAATTACGCAATACGACCTTATCCGCTCCATTGAAAAAGTGATGCTCGGCCCCGAGAGGCGCAGTCATGTGTTGAACAAGAAAGAAAAAGAAATCACCGCGTATCACGAGGCGGGACACGCGATTGTCGCCTCCGTGCTTCCGTATGCCGACCCCGTGCATAAGATTTCAATCATCAGCCGCGGGCGCGCCGCAGGATACACGCTCAAGCTTCCGATTGACGAGAGACGCATGCAATCGCGAAAAGAATTTCTTGACGACATCGCCGTATCTTTGGGCGGGTACATCGCGGAGAAATTGATTTTCCATGACATCACCACAGGCGCTTCAAATGATTTGCAGGTTTTGAGCGCGCTCGCGCGCGACATGGTTACGCGCTACGGCATGTCCGACAAGATGGGGCCAGTTGCTTTTGACCCGGCAATGGGGCGGACGCTTTTTGGCGGGGGAGTAGAAGGCGGGGAGCAATCGGAAGAAGTCTCGGCAATGATTGATGCAGAGGTAAAGGCAATAATCACCGGCGCACTCAAAAAGGCGGAAGCCGTTATCAAGAAACATCGCAAAGCATTGGACGCAATCGCAGAAAGATTAATTGAAGTGGAAACGATAGAGCGCGAAGATTTTGAAAAGATTTTGATTGCGCACGGGATAGTGCCTAAGAAAAAACAGGATATTGAGCATGCACCTATTGTCTAACGACCGCGGAAGGACGCAGATAAACTGCACCCCCCGGATTGTTGGCCAGACAATACGAGGGGTTTGATGCGGGTTCACGTCAGCCCTTCCTTATCTCCGGGGCTTTCCTAGTTTCCACATCGTGAAAACCACCGAGCACCCCGATGATAAAAATAATAACCAGCAGGAGAGACCAATCTGCCACCCCGCTGTACATCTCATAGCCTACGGCCCCGGCGAAAACCAGAAGAAAGAATCCGAGAACTGTTGGCCATATCGGCACAATGAAACCGTTATATTGGCCCCGAATGTGCTTGATAAAGGCACTGACCGGCCACCAAGGCCGCATCGGCCACACGATGTACTCCCACAAACCTAACAAGACCGCCCGTGGGTTGTTAACTTCATGCATCGGGTTCATGACACTGACTCCTCTAAGGATTGAGAAAAGACCGATGTTCTGGCCGACCGACACTATCGCAAATCGCAGAGAGAGAGTCAATGAAAATGAATAGCCCCGACGCGCAAGCGGTCGGGGAGCCGACCAGAGCGTCGGCTTCAGTAGTTAGTAGAAAGTAGTTAGTAGAGAAATACACAATACCCAAGGTCACACCTTAAATACAAAATGCCCAAGGAGTGACCTTGGGGAAATGCAACAGGATTTTTGCACTCTGATATTCAAGGTGTTACACTGGCCGCATGGCTACGATAACTGTCAGCAAAATACGCTCTCTCGTCCGCGAAAGCGTGAGAGAGGAACTTTCCGCACAGACGATGCAAATACGGGCATCTCTTCTCCCGTTAATTTCCAAAAGCGAAGCGACAAACATAAAGAAACTCTACAAAAAGCCGTCCCGTCGCGCTGTGAGAACCGTACACGCGACTTTATAAATGAACTGGCGCATTGATATATCGCGGCAAGCTGAAAAGTTCCTGTCGCGTAATCATCTGCCGGACGAGTTTCTGTTTGAGCCGCTCTCAAAAGCGGTTGCGCGGTTTTCCGGGGAGGCCGTCGCGATTGACATGGTCCGCCTTTCCGGAGAATGGGAGGGGTTTTACCGCATTCGCGCCGGTAAAATCAGAATTATCTTTTCTGCCGACATGCATGAACGCGCTCTATTCGTTGAAGTAGTTGATTATCGTGGCGGAGCATACAAACGGTAGCCCAGAACCCAATAGAAGTGGAAACAATAGAGCGCGATGATTTTGAAAAGATTTTGATTGCACACGAGATAGTGCCAAAGAAGAAGCAAGACATTGAACACGCACCGATTGTGTAAAAACTGCACCCCTCGGATTGTTGGCCAGACAATCGCGAGGGGTTTGATGCGGATAGGGCTTCAGGACGGATCGTCCCCGAGGTATTCGTTGACGGCCTGGACGGTTTCCTGAAAGGCGTCTACGATCGACCAGATGTAAGTCCGAATCGTGTGCAGGACGATAAAGAGGGCGATGAAAAGAGTCATGAGCCACCACGACTCCGTGTAGATAGCAGATGCAACGGCGAGATACGTAATTATGGATATTCCCGCCAGCCACCCGATTGCTTCCCGCGCTGGTAATACTTCCGGGTGGCCCGTCGCGACTTTGTACGCATCGGTAAATGGCCGCCAGAAGAATCGCCCGATAGGGCAGAACAGGTCGCTCCAGAGATCGTGCAGATCTTGCAAAATCGCTTCGAGCATCCCTTCCTCTGCCTCTCCCTTTCTGTGCGGTTTGAAAACGAAGTATCCGCATATTATGAGCGTCAAGAGCACGAAAATGCCGAACAAGGACCATCCCGTCGTTGTCATCTGTTGCATCTTTATCTCCTCAAAAAAGACCAATGAACCGGTCGGAACTGGCACTATCGCAAATCAGAGAGAGAGAGAGTCAATGGAAAGGGGCAGTCAGTAGTTAGTAGTACGTAGTCTGTAGAAAATGCGGAATTCTCAAGGTCACACCTCAAAATGCAAAATTCCCGAGGAGTGACCTTGAATGCAGAATCTGCGGGAATGCCTGCGTTAATCTGCGATCCTCCAATGGATGACCTCGTTCCCAAGCCCATGTGTTTTGTCACAAATTGACCACATTTTTACTCCTTCTTCCGTAACGACCGGTTCTGTAACTTGCCAGTCTTCTTTTACGAGCGTGATTGTGTCCTCGGCGGGCTTCAGGCCGAAAAAGCGCGGGCCGTTTACCGATAGGAATCCTTCCAGTTTGTCCAAGCATCCGAGCTCGTCAAAGACTTGCGTGTAGAGCTCAAGCGCCACGGGAGCGTTGAATACGCCGAATGCACAGCAAGAAGAAAACTTCTTTGCTTCGGGATGCGGGGCGGTGTCGGTGCCGGCGGAAACGAACGGCAGGCCTTTCTTTACCATCGCGAGCAGACGCTTTTTGTCTGCGGCGGTTTTTACTAGAGGTTTGCAATGCAGAAGCGAGCGGTATCCGCCGGAAAATGCCTGACGGCGGTCGTAGAGCAAATGATGCGGAGTGACGGTGGTGACCAGCTTGTCCACCGCACCGTTCTTTTCCATAAAATCAATCGCTTCGGCGGAACTCATGTGTTCGAGCGACACTTTCAGTTTCGGATACGTTTCAAGCAAGCGGGGAAGTACATCTGCCACGAACATTCTTTCTCCGTCATACGGGTCTTCTTCCTCGTCGTGAGCATTCAAATGTACTTCGCCGTGCAGAAGCAGGGGCATGCCCGCGCGTTCCATTTCTTTCAGAACTTCCTTTGCTTCAAGAATGTTGCGGTAGCCCCACTGCGAATTTGTCGTCGCGCCGTAGGGATATGATTTGACTGCGTAAATCTTACACACGTCGCCGGAGACGCCTTTTTCAATGTCCGCGGGAGTAAGTTTTTTCGTTAAATAAAAAGTCATCAACGGTTCAAACAAATGCTGATTTCTTATTCCAGTGTTTTGCAAAACACTGGAATAAGAAGAGACCGCCGCAAGAATTTCCTTTTTGTATTCCGCCGCCTGCTCGACAGTATCAATCGGCGGTTCGGTGTTGGGCATTATTATTCCGCGTCCGAATCTCTCGGCTGTGTATTTTGCAACGGCTCGCAAAGTCGCTCCGCGCCGGAGATGCACATGCGAGTCAAAAGGCCTTTTAATAGTGATTGTTTTGTTTGTCATTTCGGAATTATACACGATGTTATATAAGCCAGTAGCTTGTAGCCGGTAGCCTGTAGCAACCCGGAATACAAGCGATTTCTGGACATTTATGGCTACTGGCTGCAGGCTTCTGGCTACAGGCTGTCCCATGATATACTGCCGCGAATATGGCAAAAGACGTCGCAAAGCTAGCGATTGCGCTCCACAAAAAACTCGGTGGGAAAATCCGGATTCAGCCGGCGGCGCCTGTGCGCAATCGCGCTGACTTGTCGCTCGTTTATACCCCCGGAGTGGCGGCAGTTTCCATGCTTGTTGCGAAGAATCCCGAATTAGCCCCGCAATACACAGTGAAAGGACGAATGGTCGCGGTGATTTCCGACGGCTCGGCCGTCTTGGGACTCGGCAATATCGGCCCGCTTGGGGCGCTGCCGGTGATGGAGGGGAAGTGCGCGCTTTTCAAAACGTTCGCCGGAGTAGACGCTGTGCCTCTGGTTTTGGACACGCAAGACACGGATGAAATCGTAAAAACAGTTCTCGCGGTCGCTCCAGCTTTCGGCGGAATAAATCTAGAAGATATATCAGCCCCGCGATGTTTTGAGATTGAGCGGCGGGTTGTTGAAGCGCTTGATATTCCCGTGATGCACGACGACCAGCACGGAACCGCGATTGTTGTTTTGGCGGGAATCCTAAATTCGCTCAAAGTTGTCGGCAAGAAACTTGCGAATGTGCAAATTGTGATTTCGGGCGCGGGCGCGGCGGGAACTGCAACTGCGCAACTTCTCTACGCCGCCGGCGCGAAAAATATAATCATGCTCGATAGAAAAGGAATAATTGATGCGACGCGCTCGGAGCCGCACAAGAAAGAGCTTGCGGGATTTACAAATCCGAAAGGAATAAAAGGAGGTCTGCGCGAAGCGCTCACGGGCGCAGATGCGCTTATAGGAGTTTCTGGCCCGGGCCTCGCAAAAGCGGAAGATATTAAATTGATGGCGAAGAAGGCAATCGTGTTCGCTCTCGCAAATCCGATTCCGGAAATAATGCCGGATGAGGCAAAACGCGGAGGCGCAATGGTCATAGGTACTGGCCGTTCGGACTTCCCGAATCAGATAAATAATTCCCTCATATTCCCAGGCCTTTTCCGAGGCGCCTTGGACCACGGCGTGAAGAAAATCACGCAAGAACTCAAACTGAAAGCCGGCCATGCTCTCGCGGCGCTCGTCAAGAGACCGACCGCGTTAAAGATTCTGCCGGACATGTTTGATAAGCGAGTTGCCCCCACCGTCGCTAAAGCTATGGCGGGCAGGAAAGCGATTGCTAAAGCGATTCGCTAGGCGCATATGGAGGAATTGGTTGTTAGACTAATAGCAACTGGCGGGACAATTGACGAAGATTATTCCGACTCGGAAACGGGCAGGTCTTTGTTTACACAAAGCCATGTTCCAAAAATGTTAGTCGAGGCCGGAATCACGGACGGAATAATTTTTGATGCTCTGTTTATGAAAGATTCTTCGGCCATCACCGGCGAAGACCGAGAGAGAATACTGGAGAGATGCGTTTCGTGTCCGGAGAGGCGGATTGTCATAACTCACGGCACGAACACGATGGTGGAAACCGCCAAAGCGCTTGGACAAAAGATTTCGAACAAAACAGTAGTTCTTGTCGGCGCGTTTGCACCATATGTCGAAGAAGGCTCCGATGCAGTGAGAAATCTGAAATATGCCATCGAGAAAGCTCAACAATTACCAAGCGGAGTGTACATAGCAATGAATGGGAAGGTATTTCTTTGGGACAATGTAAAAAAGAACAAGGAGAAGCAGGTCTTTGAAAATCTCAAAAAAACGGTAGAGTAATAAGGTTCCGCCCGTAGCTCAATTGGTTAGAGCACAGAGCTTATACCTCTGGGGTTCTTGGTTCGAGTCCAAGCGGGC
>CAYHST010000044.1:0-8322 GCA_964359415.1 uncultured Candidatus Saccharibacteria bacterium
CTAATGTTAACAAAAGAAAACCGGACCCCGTGTCCACTTTTTGGGGTACAGATCATTTGCGGAGGGGGTGGGATTTGAACCCACGGGGCCTTTTAAAGGGCCCACGGCTTAGCAAGCCGCTCGTTTGAACCGCTCACGCACCCCTCCAACCAGCGCATCGTATCTTATGCGAGGTATCTTTCCAAATGTCTGAACGGGACTTGAAAAAGGATCGCTGACAGAAAAAGAGTTTGAAGCGATGACGAGGTAGAAATGTTCTGAATAACGGAGTCTGTAGTTGAGATTCCTCCCTCACACCATTTCCTCTCTATTTAGTCACAATGACCATTGTTCCGATGGGGATTTTGTGCAAGAGCTCCTGTAGATTCGCGTTTTCAACACGGACACAGCCATTGCTGACTTCGCCAAGCCGCGGCTCGTTACTTCCGTGTATAGCTATCTCGGGATGCCACTGTCCTGCCAGCACAAGCATTCCTCCTTTGATGCCACCGTAGTAGTTTGGAAGGGGCGAATCTTTATTATCACGCCACCACTTATCGTCACGCTTTTGAACGACTTCGTACACCCCAGTAGGAGTTGTGTGATCACCAATGTATCGTCGCTCACGTAATCCACCCTTGCCAATACCAATCTCGAACTCACGTTCAAGGACACGCGACTCATTATTATAAATCCACATGTGATTGGCACTTTTATCAACCAGGATGAACTTTGGCGGCTGTTCCTCGGCATCTTTGAACCGCTCTTCAATTGTCTGCCAGTTTACTCGCCAAAGCGAAAGTCCAAAGTTTTTTGCAGCTTTCAAGAGAAGATTTAGCGGGTTAGGCTGGGAAGTTTCTGGCTTACTATTTTTAGAAGTCCATGGGAGTTGATTTGAAAAAGCGGAATTCAACAAAACGTCGCTCATTTTTGGATTGTAAAGCTTTGGATCAAGCACATAGTATTCTTTTCCTTGTATTGTTTGCTTTGAGAGCAGACCGACTTGAACCTTGAGATCTAAAACTTTTCTTAAAAGATCATCTATGTCCTTTTCTGTGAGATCAGGTCGGTTTTGATTTCTAAGACTCAATTTTTCATTTATGTACCGTGCAACTTCGTGTGCAATACGATCCTCACTACCGGCTACGTTCTTGATAAAAGCAATTTCATTTCCCGAAGCCAGGGCTTGATGCACAGATAGCGCTTCAGTGTCGAACCCTTTGACTTTATTAGAACGACCCAGTTCATCAATGTATTTTGTCGCCGACTTCATTGACAAGTCGTCGGTAATGGCGATGCCAGTATGCCCTAGACCGGCCCGGTTTCTTGGCGCCTTCAGCCGATCCTTGATAGCCCGCGAATAAACGATCGGCGTATCCTTTTCACCATACAATGGAGTCGAGATTACAGATGTCATAATTCCCCCGATAGGAAGATTCAATGTTTTCGCAGAAGCAACTCGCTGTCGTGATGCTTTTAGGTCCGACATAATGGTTCTTTGCGTAGCAACTTTCTTTTGAAGTTGCCTATATACGAGGGATCGAGGCTTCGTCTTGTGTAGTTGCTTCTCAAGCTTCAAAATGTGACCCTCGACCTCAACCACTCGCTTGTTGATACGTGCTATGCGAGCCCTCCTTATCTCTTCGATATTTGAAGCGTTCACAATGTCACGATAGGGAAGTACGGCTCCAGATTGTTTGGGTATGGGCACCAGTGCCCCCTCTTTGTGAGGATCTACAGTGGCTCGACTGTTACCAACAAAATGTTTGGGAACGACGAGAACAGATGACGCGCCCTGAAACCCTCGTATATATGCTGTTGCGAGATCTCGAACGACATTGGGGTCTTCGCCGTACGTCCTGTCGTTAAATTCGTCGGGCCTTACGCCGTCGATATTATCCACCGTGTCAATGTTTGGACCAAATACCAAGTTAATGCCGACGTACTCACAGATTGCCGCTATAGTTTGTCCATATCCTTGCACAGAATCGAGGAATTTTTCCCTGCAGAAGGACCTCTCAATGACCTGTACCTTCGCCCAAGCCATTCTTGGCTTGGTAGAGGATAATCGATAGTATTTAACACCTTGCTTTTTTCGCCCTTGTATTTCTTCAAGTAAAAATTATATTCATTCTGCCGTTCCTTCAATATATCTTCCGGAATTTCAAATTTCCTTAGGTCGTTTGGCGTCAATTTAAAATGATTGATGGTTCCCCCTTCGATATCGGCCGATATTATGACTGGGTGCTTAGCGTTATCTCGGATCTCGCTGATAGACCGTTTGGCATCTTCTATTGACGGCATCTCCCCGCGATAAAGATGAATTAGACCAACGTGTGCGTTTGTTCTCAACAGAGAGGCGAGGGCAGTAAATTTCTTTGAACCACCTTCGGAAACGAGATTTGAGTAAGGGGTCGTGCCAATCAAATTGCGAATCTTTGTAGGCAAGTCCATCTCTTCGATAGTGAATGCATGATTCCTCGCCGCATTAACATCATTAATGTGTCGCTGCCCATATTCGGAGGACGCGATTCCGGCCGCCAATGCAACAGCGCCAAGAATCTTCTTAGGATTTTTCCTCAGAGAATCAAATCCCATACTCGTCTACTGTAACGTTAAATTCTCGTAGAAGAAAGTATCGAAAACATAATTTTGTGGTTATGCCCGCGCGAGGGCTAGAATGCTCACTTCCGCGCCTGCTTTTTGGAGCGGTTTTGCGGCTGCCGCGAGCGTGGCTCCGGTTGTCGTAACATCGTCTATCAAAAAAACATGCGTGCCCTGCACCGCCCCAACATCCGGAACTGAAAATGCCCCTTTCATATTTTCCAGCCGTTCGGCGCGCGCGAGTTTCGTCTGTTGTTGCGTAGCGCGAGTGCGCATGAGTGCGCGCGGGGCAAACGCCGCAAGCGTACCGTCCAAAAACTCCGCCGGCAATTTTTTGAGGACTATTTCTATCTGATTGAATCCGCGCTCGCGCTCGCGCGCTTTGAAAAGGGGGATTGGCACGAGCAAAATCTGGCGCGGTGAAAAACTCTTTGCTTGCGAAATTTCTTCGCGCATGTAGTCGGCAAGTGCCTCGGCGAGAAGTTCCGCCGCGCGCGCTGAACCGTCGTACTTCAGCGCGCGGACGCAGTCTTCAACCGCGGGATTTCTGTAGTCCAACAGTGTCGTGATGCGGATTCCGCAGGCCTCGTGAGTGTTTGGCGATACGATGATGTCGTCAATAGTACGGTGTTCTGTGCGCACGTCGCGCTCCCTGCGCGGAAGCACAATATCGAGTGTGTGAATAAATAATTCGCGCATTCTTCTGAAGTTCATGCCACTAACTATACTCGGCGGTATTATTTCGACCACCTACTAATATCTGCTGCGTTCATAACCGCCATACCCGTCTGCAGAGTTTATTTCGCATTTTGCACAGTATGTACCAAAGTGATGCGGTCGCATCACTTTGGTACAGTGGAGTAAAGGTGCTTAAAATATTCATCGCTCTTCATCATTCGCTCTCGCACGGGAAAACTTCGCACTGGAAATGGTTTGTCACATGGTCTACAATAGCATCTATGATAAATCTTACCGACAAGCGCTGCGTCCCATGCGAGGCTGGCGCGAAGCCGCTCGCGATGCAACAAGTAAAAGAATTATTAAAGCAGCTTAACCCCCCTTCGCGCGAGGCTTCGGACGGGCGCGGTGGCTGGGCGCCCGGAGAAGATGGAAGATGGCTCGTGAAGCAATTCAAATTCAGCGATTTTGCGGAGGCGATGAATTTTGCGAATAAAATCACGCCGATTGCCGAAAGAGAAGGCCATCACCCCGATGTCCACGTTTCCTACGGCAAGGTAGTCGTGGAACTTTCAACACACGCGATAAAAGGGCTTTCCGAAAACGATTTCATCCTCGCCGCAAAGATAGACACACTGTAATCACTCGGTATTTCCACATGCGTCGTAAAAACGCATGGTATAATTTGCGTATGCTCTGTCTTGCTATTGCCCGACCCATGTCAATTTGTCTTCGTCGAAACTGTGGTCAGTTTCGACGCGATTTTTGCTCCTTGGAGTACCAAGGAAAAAATCGGCTGCGAGCCACAAGCTAACCTATGTCCTTCTCCCTCGGCAACATATCGAAATTCTTCAGTTCCGCTCTCGGCGGCAAAGCGGAAGGAGGCATTTTGGGGATTGACATCGGCGCGTCGTCAGCAAAAATAGTTCAATTGCGCGCGTCGCGCGGGACCGCAGTCCTTGAGACATACGGAGAAATTTCTCTTGGGCCTTACGGGAATGTCGCTATCGGCAAAGCCGTAAAGCTGGGGCCGGAGAAAATCGCCGAGGCGCTTTTGGACCTCATTCGCGAGGCGAATGTGACAGCTCGAACGGGCGGAATCTCCATACCGTTTTCCGCGAGCTTGGTGTCGATTCTTGAAATGCCGAAAGTGGACAAAGATTCTCTGAAGAGAATGGTTCCCATAGAGGCGCGCAAGTACATCCCGCTCCCGATTTCTGAAGTTACTCTTGACTGGTTCGCCATACCGCATGAAGAACAGGAAGAAAGCGCGTTCGACCAAGTGGAAGCGCCAAAACACGCTCACGCGAAAATGCAGGAAATTCTTCTTGTCGCGATACATAACGACATGCTCCGAGACTACCAGAAGGTCGCGGAATCGGCGGGTCTCGCCGTGAATTTCTACGAGATAGAGATTTTCAGCGCAACGCGCTCATCTATGGGGCACGGCGTAGCTCCTGTTTTAGTGGTTGACCTCGGCGCGTCAACGACAAAGATGTACATAGTGGAGCGCGGAGTCGTCCGCCTCACGCATTTGCTGACCTCCGGCGGACAGCACATGACCGACACCTTGTCTCGCTCGCTTACATGGGAATTTGAAAAAGCGGAGCGCGTGAAAAGGGAAATCGGACTTATTGCTTCAAGCGCGTATAGCACCGACGAAAACGACAAAATAAAGACGGCATTGTTATCAACACTCTCCCGTGTGTTTTCCGAGATAGACCGGGTATTATTGAGCTACGGGCAGCGATACAACAAAAACGTATCGCATGTTCTCTTGACTGGCGGAGGGGCATCGCTCCCAGGCATCGCAGAATACGCCAAGCAAACTTTGCATGCTGATGTGGAAATTGCGAACCCTTTTTCCCGCACGGAGGCGCCCGCGTTTCTGAAAGATGTTCTGCAACAGATCGGCCCCGGGTTTTCAGTTGCCGTGGGCCTTGCCTTGCGGAATTTAAAATCAAAATAATGGCCGAAGGAAATATATTTTGTTTTACCCCGCTCCAATTTTAAAACTGACAAACATATGCAAAACTATATCTTATATTCAAATCCAGGATTTATTTGCAGGAAATGCTGGGGCTTAAAATTGGGGCGGGATGTAAGTTTTTCCCCGCCTGCGCCGAGGCTTCGGCGGGCAGGTAACTCGCTTCGCTCATAACAAAAACTAACATGGAAACTGGCGTAAAAAATTCTTTCATACCGCATGATGTTTCGCAATCGGTCGATGCCGCGCGCGCGCGCGACGGCTCGCTCCTCGATCTTTTGGTGCTGGTGTCTGTAGTTCTTCTTGTTGCTTCTGTTGTTCTCGCGGTTGGGGTCTTTCTGTATCAGCAATATCTGAACCAAAGCAGCGCGAGCAAAATCAATCAGCTTAAGATAGCCAAAGCGCAGTTTGACCCCGCGCTTATCCAGGAGTTCTCGCGCCTGGACGACAGAATGCGGGACGCGGACGCGATATTGAACAGCCACATCGCGCCGTCCGTTTTCTTTCACATGCTGGAAGCGAATACGCTGTCCACAGTGTCTTTCCGCTCGCTTGATTTCCAGGCCGGAAGCGAAGAAGGCATGACCATTAAAATGGACGGGATCGCGGAGAGCGTGAACTCCATCGCTCTGCAGGCCGACCTTTTCAGCAAGGTTGGAATCATCACGAGTCCGATTTTCTCCGACATCAACCGCCAGCTCGACGGAGTCCGCTTTAGTTTTTCCGGAATCGTGAACGCGCCCGCCATACGCTACGCGCAGGCGGTGGCAGGAAAAGATGCCGCGCCGATACTCGCGCCAACGCAACCGCAATCCGCACAGCCTCAATCAGCTTTTCCGGGACAACCGGCGAACAACCAACAATAAGATGGCCAAGATTTTTATCTCAATAGCCAGTCTTGCGATAGCGGGAGCCGTGTTTTTCATGTACACGGAGCCGACGTACGGCAAAACGCAAGGGCTTCAGACGGAAATAGACCAGCGCAACCAGGCGCTGCAAAAGGCCGGAGAGCTTAAAACTCTGCAAGATACTCTGCTCTCCAAATTCAACGCTTTCGACAAGGTGGACTTGGAGAGGCTCCATAAGCTTCTGCCGGACCACGTAGACAACGTGCGCCTTATTCTTGACCTGGACCGCTTGGCTGGCACGTTCGGAATGGCGGTACAAAATGTAGTCATAAGCAGGTCCGCGAGCGAGAGCGCGGAAAAAACAGTCATTGGCTCGATAGGGTCCGGGAAGCAAAGATATGATTCACTGACGCTGAAGTTTTCCACGCGCGGCACGTACTCAAGCTTCATCAGGTTCATGGAGAGTCTTGAATCGAGCTTGCGCATTGTCGACCTCGTTTCGCTGTCTCTCTCGTCGGACGGCCAGGGCGGAAGTGCGGCGAGCGGCGCAAGCGCCGCGGGCGGAGCATCGAAAGAAGCAAGTACTCGAACGCAAACGCCGGAATTTTCCTACAAATATGACGTTACCCTTAGAACATACTGGCTAAGATAATCCCCGCTCAACTTTAATCGTATGATGAATATTCTTTCAAATAATAAACTTGTAATGGCGGCCGCGGCCGTCGTAATCGCCGGCGCAATATGGTACGGATTTTCGGGCGGCACTTCTTCCGGGACTTTGCTCGGAACCGAGAGCGCAACCAGCGCTGTAAATGCCGAGAACAAGGACATCGTCGAAACGCTTCTCATACTGCGGTCGGTCGAGCTGTCCGGAACGATATTTTCCTCGAATATCTTCCGCGGACTGCAGGATTTCAGCACCGAGATTACGCAAGAGCCGGTCGGAAGAACAGACCCGTTTGCTCCGCTTACGGCTTCTCCTGTCGCTCCAGCATCCAAGCCAGCATCCAAGTCTAAGCCGCCGGCATCTCAAACAAATTCTGGCAACACAAGTCCTCTTTTCTCGCCGCTGGACTGAAGCCGCTGGCGGTTTTTTTATGGCAAACACAGCTCAAGCGGACGATGCCTCCATTTTCGCAACTTCAGTGCAGGCGTCAGTGCCGGTGCGGACTCTCGGGGACAAAAAAGTCGCATACGACGTCTTGAGGCGCATCCCGGAAGAATCGGCCGAACACTACAAGCTGGTTCCGCTCGCGGTGGAAGACGGAGTTTTAGAAGTTGGGATGCTGGACCCTGATAATTTGGACGGAGTGGACGCGCTCAATTTCATCGCGCGCAACACCGGAATGCCGTTCAAGATTTTCCAGGTATCCGAAGAAGATTTCGGGCGCGTCATGAAAATGTATCGCGGCTTGGGAGGCGAGGTGGACCGCGCGATTTCCGACCTCGAGAGCGAGCAGAAAGCGCGCACCGCTCAAAATCAAAACGAGGCGGTATCTCTTGACCTCGAAGACCCGGCGATAAAAGGAAAAGGGGATGCCTCCGGCTCTCTCAATATTCAGGAGGACGCGCCGACGATAAAAATAGTGTCCACGATTTTGCGCTATGCGATAGACGGCAAAGCTTCAGATGTGCACATAGAACCACTGCCCACGGGAGTGCGCGTTCGATACCGCGTTGACGGCGAATTGCACACGAGCGTTATTCTTCCAGCGTCCGCACAGCGCGCGCTCGTGGCGCGCGTGAAAGTTCTCGCCTCCATCCGTTTGGACGAACAGCGCAAGCCGCAAGACGGACGTTTTTCCGCTTCTATAGACGGAAGGCAGATAGACTTCCGAGTATCCACGTTTCCATCCTATTACGGAGAGAAAGTGGTTCTGCGCATTCTTGACCGCGAGCAGGGATTCATTCCGCTCGATAAGATTGGGCTCACGGAGCGCAATCTTGGACTGATTCGCAGAGCTATCAAGAAACCGCATGGACTCGTACTCATTTCAGGCCCCACAGGCTCGGGAAAATCCACGACGCTCTATTCAATGCTGTCGGAGATAGACAGAGAGCACAAAAACGTTCTCTCTCTTGAAGACCCGATAGAATATTTCGTGGAGGGAGTAACGCAGTCGCAGGTGCGTCCCGAGATTGGCTACAGTTTCGCGACTGGTCTGCGCACGACCCTCCGCCAGGACCCCGACATTATCATGGTCGGCGAAATTCGCGATGCCGAAA
>CAYHST010000045.1:0-8287 GCA_964359415.1 uncultured Candidatus Saccharibacteria bacterium
GGCACGCAGGCGCTTCCGGGCGCGCACCGCGTGAAGAGCGGCATCTGCGGGCATGCGGTAAAATGGGCTGGGTTGGACATGGTGCGACGGCTCAAAGCGCTTCGCGAAGAACTCGGCTTGCGCTACGCGATTATAGGATGCGGAGGCGTTACGGTGCCTGCGGACTTCAAAGAGTATCGCGATGCCGGAGCTGATGTCGTTATGACGGCTACGGGCGCAATGTGGAATCCGTATCTCGCAAAACAAATCAAAGAGCTTTACCCCGATGCGTAAAATGGCATCATTATGCGCCGCCGAGATTTACTTTTTACTGATATAATGACGACGAATGAGAAATAACATTTTATCTATCAAGTTTGTCTTGTGGCGCTATGCCATTTTTCTGCTGCGGGGGTATCCTAACGCGTAAATATATGGCAGATGAAAGGCCTAAGCGAAAGATAATCGTGTCCGGTTCCATCGCTTTTGACCGCATCATGGACTATCACGGATTGTTCGCTGAACATCTTGTGCCGGATAAGATACACAGCATTAACTTGAGCTTTACTGTTGAAAAACTCTCTGTGGAATTCGGAGGTACGGCCGGCAACATTGCGTATAACTTGGCGCTTTTAGGCGAGGCTCCGGAGATAATCGCGACGGCAGGCATTGACTTCGGCCCATACCGCTCGCACCTTCTTCTCTCCGGAGTTGACCCGACTCCTATCAGGGTAATTGAAGGAGAACTCACGGCATCAGCCGTGGTGCTGACTGATGCTTCCGACAGCCAAATCAGCGCGTTTCATCCCGGCGCTGGCAAGTTTGCCTATGATACGCCGATAGAGACGGAGGGGCGCTCGCTCGCCATAATCTCGCCAGGAAATATTGAAGACATGACAATGTTGCCTTCGTATTACAGAAAGAAGGGATTGCGGTATTGCTACGACCCAGGACAGCAAATTACGGCCTTGACCGCCGAACAGCTCAAAGACGGCATTTCAGGCGCGTACATACTATTTGCAAGCGATTACGAATTCGGACTCATCGCGCAGAAAACCGGCTGGGCGGCCGGCTCTATTCTGGAACACGTCACGAATCTAGTTGTAACGTACGGCGTGAAGGGTTCTCGAGTCTTTACCAAAAATGCTGAATGGACAGTAAAAGCGACTTTCGCTGAAGACTCTGAAGACCCGACTGGCGCGGGCGACGCGTACCGAGCCGGATTTATAAAGGGAATGCTTTTAGGATTGCCACTGGAAACTTGCGCGAAGCTGGGCGGCGTCGTCGCCGCATACGCGGTTGAAAAATACGGCACGCAGACGCATCGCTTCACGTTCCCTGAAGTCGTGGAAAGGTACAAAAAATCATACGGCGAGAAACTGCCGATAAAGAATTGAGCATCTAAGGTCTCTCCTCGGGAATTCTGCATTTGAGGTGAGACCTTAGGCATTTTGACGTAAAGTCCGAGGTGCAAAAGACAATAATTGTGTAATTGGGGTCAGTCATAATTGGGCTAATTGGGGTCAGGTACCGGTTATTGTAAAAATGACCAAAACATCCTGGCGAGGTATACTGTCCGCGATGATTCACGACATCAAAGACATAAAGCTCGCGGAGGAAGGAAAGCGGCGGATTGAGTGGGCGGAACGCGATATGCCGGTTTTGCGGCAAATTCGCGAACGCTTCGCGAAAGAGAAGCCGTTCAAAGGTCGCACGCTCGCGGCATGCCTCCACGTTACAGCCGAGACGGCGAATTTAATGCGCACTCTGCAGGCAGGCGGAGCGAAAGTTATTTTGTGCGCCTCCAATCCTCTGTCTACGCAGGACGATGTGGCGGCAAGTCTTGTGAAAGATTTTAAGATTCCGACCTTTGCTATCAAGGGAGAAAGCCGAGATACATTTTTCAAACATCTTAAATCGGTAATCGCGCAGAAACCGCAAATCACGATGGATGACGGCGCGGACTTGGCATCAACGATTCACAAAGAACACAAAGAACTTTTGCCAAAAATAATCGGCGGTACGGAAGAGACTACGACAGGAGTTATCCGGCTTCGCGCGATGGCGCGCGATAAGGCGCTCAAGATGCCGATTGTCGCCGTGAACGACGCGCGGACAAAAAATCTTTTTGATAACCGCTACGGCACAGGCCAATCAACTCTTGACGGAATAATCCGCGCGACGGACATGCTCATCGCGGGTAAGACTGTCGTTGTCGCGGGCTATGGCTGGTGCGGGAAGGGTTTGGCGATGCGCGCGCGGGGAATGGGCGCCTCCGTCATCGTTACGGAGGTTGACCCGATAAAAGCGCTGGAAGCGGGAATGGAAGGTTTTCGCATTATGCCAATGGCGCAGGCGGCTGTTGAAGGAGATTTGTTCTGCACGGTAACTGGAGACATCAACGTCATTCGCAAAGAGCATTTCGTGAAGATGAAAGACGGAGCGATTGTATGCAACTCCGGCCACTTTGATGTGGAAATAAATATCAATGATTTGAAATCTGTGGCGAAAGGCGAACCGCGTACCGTGCGCGAGTTTGTTCAGGAATACATTATCAACGGCCACCGCATCTATCTTTTGGCTGAAGGCCGGCTTGTGAACCTCGCGGCGGCGGAAGGGCACCCCGCGAGCGTGATGGACATGAGCTTCGCGACGCAGGCGCTGGCGTGCGAGTGGATGTCGCAGCGGAATCTTGAGCCGGGCGTTTACGAGGTACCGACAGAAATAGAGGAATTGATAGCGAAGACAAAACTGGCCGCAATGGGCAGTTCTATTGATGTTCTCACACCAGAGCAGAAGAAGTATTTAGCAAGCTGGGAGGAGGGAACATGAAAACTCGTACATAGTAAGTAGCGCGCAGAACGTAGTAAAATGCAAAAGAAAAAGGCAAAGATACGGTCGTGCAACGTCGTAGAAATTGTTACGCCGAAGAAAGTTCTCTTGAATGGACTGTGGTTTGGCCCCTTAAAACCGAGGCGAGCGATTATTTGGGTGCATGGATTGGGGAACTCGGCTTTTAGCAAATTGGGTATTGTTGAGAAATTGGTTGATAAAAAAATCGCGGTAATCGTCTTCAATAACAGAGGACACGACAAGGTAAATCGCATTGTTCATGCGGAAGAGGGAAAAATCGGCAAGACGATTCTTGGGGGAAGTGCGCATGAAGTATTCACAGATTGCGTAGACGATATTCAGGGCGTGATAAATTTTGTAAAACGTTCCGGAGTAAAAAACATTTATCTCGCGGGACATTCAACCGGATGCCAGAAATCAATTTATTGGGCTAGCCGGAAAAAAGGGAAGGGAGTGAAGGGAATTATTTTGCTCGCGCCGATTAGCGACTATTCCGCAGAGACGTACTTGAAGGGGAAAAAGAAGATAGCGCGCGCGGCCGCGGCCGCGCGCGCCCTCCTCGCAAATAAAAAACCACACTCGCTCCTGCCGGAAGCCCTCTGGCCGGAGCCGATAGACGCGCAGAGGTTCCTTTCGCTCTACACGCCCGACAGCGCGGAGGAAATGTTTACGTACGCGCAACCCTTAAAAACACCGCGCCTCCTACAGTCGGTCAAGCTTCCCATACTTGCCGTTTTCGCTGGCAACGACGAGTTTGCGGACAGACCCGCGAAGAAAATAGCGGAGTGGTTCGAAAGAAACACGGGAGCCAATCTACAGACGCTGATAGTCGCGCGGGCAATCCACAGCTTTCGCGGAAGGGAAATTCCAGTCGCATACGCAATCAGGAAATGGATAAATGGCATCTAGGTTCCGCTCCCTCCCCTGTACATACATTAATCGGTCGGCTATAGTAAGTACACATATGGGGAAACTGGAAATTGAAAATAGAAAACGCACAAAGAGGGATAGATTGCGCAAAATAATTCTTGAGACGGCAAAAGCTGCGGGATTTATTAGCATGGCGCTTTTTCTTCCTAATGTGCTGGGAGCCATGCTAAAAATGGGGCTAATCGCCTCGCCGAGGCAACATGACGTCGTCGAAAGGGCGTCAAAGCGCCTCGTTAAATCGGGTTTATTAGAATGGAAAAACAAGAAACTAAGATTAACTCAAAAGGGTGGAAAAGAGTTGCGGATTCTTACTCTCCTTGAATACGCGCAGGATATGTCCCGAGCGTGGGACAAAAAATGGCGCGTGCTAATTTTTGACATACCGGAGCGTAGAAGGGGCCTGCGCCAGCAGATACGGAATACATTGCGCGCAATTGGTTTTGTGAGACTGCAAGATAGTGTGTGGGTGTATCCATACGACTGCGAAGATTTGATCACGCTCTTAAAGGCGGATTTTCATGTTGGTGACGATATGCTGTACATGATTGTTGATGTTATCGAACGAGATGAAAAACTGCGCGGCCATTTCGGCATTTGAACGGCAGAGAAGGCCCCCCGTACTTACATTAGCCGGTCGGCTAATGTAAGTACGGGGGGAGATTATGTGTATGTATGCGTATGCAACGCGTCCTGGTGGACGTCGGGTAGCCGCACCAGCCCCTCCAAGACGCTTCCCAGAGACATTGTCGCCAGCAAATACTTTTGTGTTAATATGGCCCGCAATGGCTCCCGTTAGAAGTCGCGGAAGTTCAAACGTAGTTTATACTCAAGATATGTTATTTGTGGTCGTATATATACAAGTCTTAATTTCCAAGTTGGAAGCGCGAGCTTCCTACCTGCCCGCCAAAGCCAGAGCGAGGTAAGTGGCACTCGAAACAAACGGTATGTATTTATTCACTAATCAAGTTCGTCACCACCGTCGTTTTAGGCGATGGCAGGCGGGCTTCTAACGGGATGGAACCAAGCGGAATTCATGTCGCGCTTGCGCCGGAGATACTCGGCAATTTTTGGGGTCTGCCAATCACGAACACCTTGCTCATGAGCTGGGCGGTGATAATCGTTCTCGGAGTTCTGGCGTTCATAATCGGCAGAAATGTGAAGCTCGTTCCAAGCCGGTTCCAAACGCTCCTTGAGGGGCTTTTTAGCTTTGTTTACGATTATATAGCTGAAACTTTGGAAAGCAGGGACATGGCGCGGAAATTCTTCCCGCTTCTTCTCACGATTTTTCTTTTTATTTTTACCGCAAACATGCTGGAGTTCACGCCGGGAATTGGAAGCATCGGCTTATTTCATAATGGAGAGTTTGCGCCGCTTTTCAGAAGCGCGAATACCGATTTGAACGCCACGCTCGCGCTTGCCATCATTTCATTTTTCGTCATTGAGCTGACCGGCATTTTCACAATCGGACTTTTTAAATACTCGCAAAAGTTTTTCAATTTTCATTCGGTAATAGGTTTTGCCGTGGGAATAATAGAGTTCTTTTCCGAACTTGCTCGGCTTATATCTTTTTCCTTCCGTCTATTCGGCAACATTTTCGCTGGGGAAGTGTTGATTCTCGTCGTGGCCTATTTCGTGCCGTATTTTCTGCCTGTTCCGCTCATGATTTTTGAGGTTTTTGTCGGATTCATACAGGCGGCCATTTTTGCGCTTCTGACCCTGTTCTTTATAAAGATTGCGATTACGGAAGTCCACTGATTTACCAATGAAGAAAGAGGCGTTATAATGCTCGGTGTCGTCATTAATATTATTAATTTATTTTGCTACTAGCCCTGCCTGCGCAGGCAGGTACAGGCTACTAGCTACCAGCTAATTTATGGAATTAGAATCAGCAAAGGCGTTGGGCATGGCGCTCGCAGTGGGTCTTGGTGTTTTGGGCCCCGGAATCGGCATCGGTCTCATAGTGTCCAAGGCGCTAGAGGCGATCGGACGCAATCCGGAAGCGACCGGCAAAATAACCCCGATGATGTTCGTGGGCATCGCTTTCACGGAGGCGCTGGCTATTTTTGCCCTCGTTATCGGATTTATCGTGAAGTTCGTGTAAGGAATGTTCTAAATGTTCTAGATATTCAACTTGTTCTAAATTGCAGGCCTCTTAACATTTAGAACACCTATAACAAGTACAACAACTTCAGCGCATGAATGAATTACTAACTGTTTTCGGCGTCAATTGGAAGCTACTGCTCGCGCAGGGCGTTAACTTTGCCCTGCTTCTCGCCGTGCTCACATACTTTCTATACAAACCGGTGCTTCACATGATTGACGAGCGCAGGAAGAAAATTGCAGAGGGAGTGCGGACTGCCGAAGAGGCGGAATCGCACCTCACAAACGCGCGGGCTAAGTCCGAGAAGATTGTAGGATATGCTTCACGGGAAGCGGAATCGCTCGTGAAAACCGCCTGCGCTCGCGCGGAGGAGAAGGGCGCCGAAATTGTAAAATCCGCAGAGGCGCGGGCGCAGGGAGTTCTCGCCGATGCGGCGGCGCGCGCGGAAGAAGCCAAGCGGCAGGCCATAAAAGAAAGTGAGAAAGAAATTACGAGAGCCGCGATGCTTGCGGCGGAGAAGATACTGAAAGGCACTAGTCATTAGGGTATGGCCACTAGAAAGAAGATGCACTAATGGATTCACTAAACCCCATACCCTAAACCCTAATGACCATGGAACAAGCATACGCACAAGCACTTTGGAAAATGATTGAGGCGGGGCGCCCGCCTCAATCGGCGGTGAAATCGGTGCACGGCGCGCTTGAGGCGCGCGGACGTCTCGGTCTTTTGCCGCGTATTTCGCGCGCGTTTTCCCGCATCGCAAACCGTGCTATCGCGCGTGACAACGTCGTGATTTATGTGGCGCGCGAAAAAGACGCGAAACATGTCCTGAAAGAAGCTGCGCCCATATTCGCCGAAACGGGGATTGAGGCGAAGAACGTGGAAATTCGCATTGACGAGAATTGTATCGGCGGCTGGCGCTTGGAGGGAAAGGAGGCCCTTTATGATAACAGTTATAAGAAACACCTCCTGTCCGTGTATAATCGTGTAACTAAAGCTTAAAATTATGGATTCAGTAACGGTAGAAAGGATAATCAAGGAGATTGAGCACTACACTCCGAAAACGGGCGTGGAGCATGTGGGGCGCGTGACTTCGGTCGGTGACGGCGTTGTCGCGATTGACGGCCTTTCCCGCGCAGTGATGGGCGAAATAATTGAATTCGAAGAAACGGCCGGAAAGACGCTGGAAAAGGGAATGAATCCGCCGGCTGGCGGAGCCGGCTCCCTTTATGGGCTCGTCCTTAACCTCGAGGAGGATGGAGTTCGAGCGACCATTTTGGGAGACTCCGCACGCGTCAACGAGGGAATGACGGTCAAATCCACGGGAAGGATTCTTTCCGTTCCGTCCGGAGACGAGCTCATGGGGCGAGTCGTGAGTGCTTTGGGCGAGCCATTGGACGGAAAAGGACCTTTCAAGAAAACAACAATGATGCCAGTGGAAAGAGAATCTTACGGAGTCATAGACAGGAAATCTGTTTCAGTTCCGCTCCAAACAGGAATTAAAGCAATCGACTCGATGATTCCAATCGGCCGCGGACAGCGCGAGCTAATAATCGGCGACCGCTCCACGGGGAAAACCACCATCGCGATTGACACGATAATCAACCAGAAGAACGAGCCGGCAGAGAAACGGCCGATTTGTATTTATGTTGCCATCGGACAGAAGGAATCCAAAACGGCTCGCATTGTCGCCCAGCTCACGGAGGCGGGAGCGATGCCGTACACAATTATTGTCGACGCTCCGGCATCCGCACCGGCGGCCCTGCAATTCTTGGCGCCGTACGCGGGAGTGGCGATGGGAGAATATTTCATGGACAAAGGGCGGGATGTTCTTGTGATTTACGACGACCTTTCCAAGCAGGCGACGGCCTACCGCCAGCTTTCTTTGCTCTTGCGCCGCCCGCCGGGACGCGAGGCGTATCCCGGCGATATTTTCTATTTACACTCTCGGCTTCTTGAGCGCTCGGCTTGTTTGAGCGAAGAAAAGGGCGGCGGCTCCCTGACCGCGCTTCCGATTATCGAAACGCAAGACGGCGATGTCGCCACATACATTCCGACTAACGTTATTTCAATTACGGATGGCCAAATATTTCTAGATTCATCTCTATTCAACAAAGGAATACGGCCCGCGATAGATGTCGGCATTTCCGTTTCGCGCGTGGGCTCAAGCGCGCAGACAAAAGCGATGAAATCCGTCGCGGGAACACTGCGCTTGGTGCTGGCGCAATTCCGCGAGCTTGAGGCGTTCATGCAATTCGCGCAAGACTTGGACAAAACTACTGCCGAGCGGATTGAATCGGGCAGAAGAATGGTTGAGATTTTGAAGCAGAGAAACGGCTCGCCGATTTCTGTTGAAAAGCAGGTTGCCGTTCTATATGCCGCCGACAAGAAATTCTTTGCCGATGTTGCCATCGCGCGCGTGAG
>CAYHST010000046.1:0-8187 GCA_964359415.1 uncultured Candidatus Saccharibacteria bacterium
ACCTGGGACCCACTGCTTAAGAGGCAGTTGCTCTACCAGCTGAGCTATGGGCGGATAAGAAAAACAATTTAAACAATACAACACGAGCCGCAAACTACAACATTCTTGACCCGCTGAGTCCCGACGTTTCAGTCGGGACCCCGACCTACTGCGTCGGGGCTACGAGCGGACAAAAGCGCAGAACTGCAATTATACAACGATTCGCAAAAGCTTCGACGTGAAGCGTCTGAAACCGTTGTGACTCTACCGGGAATCGAACCCGGATTTAAAGCTTGAGAAGCTTTCGTCCTAACCATTAGACGATAGAGCCCGTCTACTACATGCGGGATGATACACAAAAAATCAAAGTAATTCCACCGTCTTCCGCTTCTGCTTTTTAAATCTTAATTTCTGTGTCTTAAGTCTCTCTTGCTCCACGCCGCCAGTAATACTCTCGTATTCTTAAGAATACTAGAATATTTCCAACCAGCGCGATATTCTCGTATTCTTAAGAATTTGAGAATCTATTTATGAAAGCGACGAACTGCCGGCCGTATGGGGTCAGCTTGTGCTCAACAGACAGCCCCGCATAGGTCTTCTCTATCAGTCCCGCCAGCATAAGGCGGCGCGCGTGTTCGGAGATGGTCTTCATGTTCCCTTTGACGGCATCAGCTATATCGTTGAGCGTGATGCCAGAACGCTTTGCGACAAGGAGCAGTATCTGTATGCGCCAGTGATTGGAAACGCCCTTGAAGTGCCGTTCTAATTTTTTCGGTCCTTTTTTCTTTTTCCCACTTTTTCCGCTCATAGCTTGCATACTCTCATATTCTTAAGAATACGAGAATATTCTGGATGTGGATAATTATTCCGCGCCTGCCCTACCTATCCGGCGGGATGTTGTAATAATTTATCAGAAACTTCGTGATTTCAAGAAACGGCTTCGCCAGCGTGTGCGACGCGTATATTTCTTTCTGCGGCTCGACAGCGAATAGGAATATTATGAATTTGGGGTCGTGCGACGGGAAATAGCCGAAGAACGAGTGCAGGAACTTGTCGCCGTAATATCCTCCTCCGCCCGGAATCGCGATTTGAGCCGTTCCTGTTTTCGCGGCAATTGAATATCTTTCCTGTTTTAAACTGCCTCCTAAGAGCGCTTTGTCGTACACGGCCGTAAGCATGGCGGACATCGTTTCGGCGGTCTCCGGCTTAAGTACTTGCTTCTGCGTTGGTAGCGCGATATTTCTTACAACTCCCGTTTTATATCTCACTCCGGTAACGACATGGGGTTCCGGCAGTAGTCCTCCGTTTGCGAGTGCCGCGAGGGCGCGAATCATTTCTACCGGCGTTACCGCGATTCCCTGCCCGAATGAAGCCGAGGCAAAATCTATGTCCGTCCCATTTTCAATCGCGCCCAACTGGCCGACGGCTTCGTTCGGCAGGTCAATGCCTGTTTCCTCGCCAAGCCCGTACGCGCGCACATAGTCCGCAAACACATCGTGTCCCATTTTGTCCACCGCGAAAGACGCGCCGGTATTCAGCGACTCGTTCAGAACGGTTTGCATGTTCACTACGCCGCGTCCCTTTCCGTCAAAGTTGGATATTTTTCTCCCGCTCTTCATGATGAATCCCTCGTCGTCGTAAGTCGTTTCCGGAGTTATCGCCCCGGAATCGAGCGCCGCGGCCAAAGTGAGCGGTTTCATGATGGAACCCATTTCGTAAATATTGTCCACCAGCGGATTTCCGAAAACAGAGGGGTCTGAAACAGCGCCGTAGGTATTCGGATTGAAGTCCGGGCGCGCCGCGAGCGCCAATATTTCTCCCGTACGCGGGTCCATAACTATTCCGCCCGCAACCTTCGGTTCGTATGTTTTCATGACGCCGTCGAGAGTTTCTTCCAAGCGCTGTTCCACAAACGGCTCTATCGATGTTATGACATCTCCTTCTTCCGTTTTCGGATCGCTTGCGAGCAAGGATTCCAGATTCGTGAAAATCTCGGCGAAAGGATTTACGTACAGGCCGGAGGAAGATTTGGCCAGCGTGTCGTTCCAGTAGCGCTCGAGCCCGTACACGCCGACTTTTTTGTCTCCCTGAAATCCGACAAAGCCAAGCGCGTGCGAAGCGAGAGAGCCGCCGGGATACAAGCGCCATTTCTCCTGCACGAGAAGCACTCCGGGTATTCGCAGCTCGCGGATTTTGGTCGCCTGCAGGTCGCTGAGCCGGAACGCGACTTCTTCATACGGGTCATCCGCTTTACCAGCGCTCGCGTAGAACTTCTCTTTATCCAATCGAATGATTCCATTTATTTTCTCGTACGCGTCATCGGGGCTTGACAGCGTTTTGGGCTCTATTGCGACGCGCCAGCCGGTTTGCATGACCGCCGCGACGACAAGCGAGCCGTCCTTCTTTCGCAAGAATATTCCGCCGCGGTCGTCCTTTTCAGAAGAAAGAGCCGTGTATTGCCCGCGCGCGTCGCGCTCGTATTCGCTTCCGTTTACGATTTGCACGAAATAAAGGCGGGTAACGAGCAAAAGCGCGCCAAGAATGAACAAGAAGGAAAGCAAACGGGCGCGCCGCACGAAACTAGATTTCATTATGGGAAATTTCGGCCCGTCCCACGGTTCCCGGGCGGTATACGTATGCAGGCTTAGAGACTGGCGCGAGCCCGAGCGATAACCCTGCCTCCGGCGTCACTTTCTGCGAAGCCGCGAAATACTCTCTCTCATAGCTTCCTATTTCTGCTCCCGCTTGCGACACCAGCGCAAGCGCTTCCTTTCGCGCGATGATATTCAGCGCGGACGAGCCGACAAGATATATATATATAAAGATAAGAAGCGCGAGGACGGCAAGGAAGGTATTAAACGCGATGTTTTCAAAAGGATGTTCGATACTCAACGCGAAATTCGCCCGCGGAGCGGGAAATTGCAATTTTGCCTGGAATATTGATGGCTTATGTATTTTTGTTCGTCCCATAGATATGTCCCAATCTACGAATCATCCGAATGCTACGAATACCTACGAATGCATCGTGTTGTTTATTTGTAGACATTTGTAAATTGGTACTCATTTGTAGATTGGAATATTATGATTTCTCTATCACCCTCAGCTTCGCGCTTCGCGCTCGAGGATTCTCCAAAAGCTCTGCTCTGCCGGCGCGTATTGGCGAATGAGTGACACGATTTCCTTCTCCGGATTTTTCCCAGAACAAGAATTGATTTTTTACTTCCCTGTCCTCAATGCTGTGAAAGCTTATTACCGCGATTCGCCCTCCTTTCGCGAGAAGCTTCCACGCGGAGTTGAGACCTTCTTTCAACGCGCCGAGTTCATCGTTGACCGCGATTCGCAAAGCTTGAAATGTGCGCGTCGCCGGATGAATTCGCCCGCGCCTGTACGCCGGCGGCACCGCGCCGCGGATTATTTCCGCAAGTTCAAGCGATGTGCGTATCGGAGACTTCGCTCGCGCCTCGACAATTTTCTTTGCAATCCTCCGCGAATAGCGCTCCTCGCCCCATCCGAAAATGACGTCGGCAATACTCTCTTCCTTCCATTCATTAACAATCGTGGATGCGGTTAGCGTGTTCGAACCTACGCTTGTGGAATAAGTCATAGAAAGTGGCTCGTCTTTGAGGAACGAAAATCCGCGCCCGGCTTCCAGCTGGTATCCGCTCCATCCGAGGTCAAACACCGCTTTGTCAATTTTGGCGATATTCAATTTCTCTAGTTCCGCGGAAAGGTCGCGAAAATTCGCATTGACCAAGTGAACGGTAAGTCCGCGCAAATCCTGAAGCGCTTTTTTGGTCCTTTCTATCGCGCCATTATCGAGGTCAAAGCCAATAAATACGCCATTTTTGCCAAGCTTCTCCGCGAGCGCGCGGGCATGCCCTGCTCCGCCCAATGTCGCGTCGACGACCGTGTCGTCCGCATGAATGCAAAGATTCTCTACTACTTCGTGTAAAAGAACACTGCGATGTCCATTGATTGATGACATCGAGTTGCCGGAGGATATAACGAATCGCGTGCGCATGACCATTATTTTTCCTCCAGCAGCTCGGTATCACCAGTTAGTAGTTAGTAGTTAGTAGTTTCTAGGATTTGTATTTGTGAATTTCTACTGTTCACTTTCTATTGCCTACCAATTACAACGCTCCAATTTCTCCTAATTTCTCTGCCATAGCGTCAGCCTGTTTCTCGATGCGAGCTTTGTAGTTCTTCCATGCCGATGCGTCCCAGAGCTCGACCCGATCTGAAACTCCGGCGAAAACTACGGTGCGCTTGAGGCCCGCGAATTGCTTTTGGTGGTCGGGAATCAAAATGCGCCCCGCGCTGTCCGGCTCCACTTCCACTGCTCCTGAAAGAATGAAGCGATTAAACCCCCGCGTATCGGCTTGCGCGAAAGAAAGCGACTGGAGTTTCTCTGCAACTTTCTTCCACGCGTCTTCCGCGAAAAGAAAAAGGCACGTGTCAAGTCCGCGCGTTATAACCATTTTTTTTCCGAGTTCTTTTGCGAAAGATTTCGGCAAAGTGACGCGTTTCTTTTCGTCAAGCGTATGTTCGTATTCTCCAATCAACATGTTAGTAACTGTTAGCGAGCGGAAGCGAGCTTAGAGTTTCTTACACCCAGCACCTTTCGCGAAAGGTGCTGGGTTCTCCAAAAATATAGTCTCGACGTTCCTTATTTTTGGGAATCCCACTTTTCCCCACTATCTAATCATTATATGCCACTTTCGCCCACCGCAAGCCAGTTATCCCCAGCTCTTCCCAGCCAGTAGCCGGTAGCCTGTAGCCTGTAGCAAATGCTTAAACCTCGCTCGGTTTTGTGGTAAAATCGCCTTAATGCTCAACATCTTCAAGAAAGCTACTCCTGAAGCTCTTGCGGAGATTGCCGAGGAAATGCGAGTGCGAAAGACAAAACACTTAGTACTTCTCTTTTCAATGGGTTCGCAGTTCGACCACCTCATCGTCCAACAATTGGCGCGACTGGGCGTTTACTGCCTCGTCGCCGACCCGGCGTCGGCGAAAGCCGGCGACGTGAAGAAAATTAATCCTGCAGGAATAATAGTTTCGGGCGGTCCCGCTTCCGTGCATGATGAGCCGCCGCCGTTTGATGCAAAGATTTTTGATTTGGGAATCCCCGTTTTGGGAATTTGTCTCGGTTTCCAGATGTGGGCGAAACATGTCGGTGCCAAAGTTACTCCGCATGAAAAAAGAGAGTTCGGTACGCACACTTTGAAACTATTATCCAAAGATGATTTGTTTGAAGGGGTCGCAAATGAAACCAAGGTCTTGCAGACACATGGCGATTCCGTGGAGCCCGGTTCTATTATCACAACTCTCGGCTCCACGGAAAACGCGCCAGTTGCCGCAGGAAAGTACAAGCATCTCTGGGGAGTTCAATTTCATCCCGAAGTGACAGAAACCGAGGAAGGCGCGCGCATGTACGAGAATTTCTGCTTCAAAATTTGCGGAATTGCCGACCGATTCCCCGCGCACAATGTCGCGGAGAAAAAGATTGATGAATTGCGGAAGAAAACCTGTTCGCCAACTGGCGGAGGAAGAGTGCTTATCGCGCTTTCAGGCGGCTCGGACTCTTCGGTAGTCGCATATCTGCTGAAAGAAGCTATGTCTGGCACTTCCGGAAAGATCCGTGGAGTTTACATCCGCGGAATAGACAGGCCCGATGACGAGGCGTATGTAAAGAAATGCTTCGGGAGCGAATCTTGGATAGACGTAAAGATAGTAGATGCGACTGAAGAATTCCTTCAAGCGCTTCGCGGGAAAACTGGTATGCGCGAAAAGCGCATCGCTATGCGCGGTGTTTATAAAGAAATCCTCGAGCGAGAGATAAAATCTTACGGAGCGGATTTTATTGCCCAAGGCACTTTGTATACGGACTTGCGAGAAAGCGGGCTGGGTACAGCGACTGGCGCCCGCGTCGCGGAAATCAAAGTGCATCACAATATAGGAATTGAATTCTCCGTGCCAGAACTTCGGCCACTTGAGACCGAGGTAAAAGATTCGGCGCGCTCTGTCGGCCGCGACATAGGAGTGCCGGAAGATTTGCTTGTGCGCCACCCGTTCCCCGGCCCAGGGCTCGCCGTCCGCATTGAAGGAGAAGTCAACGCCGAGACTCTGCGAGTCGCGCGCGCGGTGGACGGGATTTATATAGAAGAACTTCGCGCGGCGAAACTCTACGAGACAGTCTGGCAGGCAGGCGCGACTCTGACACGCTCCGAACACACTGTCTCCAAGGGCGATGACGCCGGAGTAGGGCATGTCGTCGCGCTCTGGGCGGTGTGGAGCGTAAACGGATTCACCGCGCGCTTCGCGCGATTGCCTTATGATTTTCTAGACCGCGTGTCCAGAAGAATTACGAACGAAATTCGAGAGGTCGGCTCCGTCGTGTATCGCATCTCCGACAAACCGCCGGCTACGATTGAGTGGGGGTGATAGGGCGCTCAAAGACCTGGTAGTTTTTAACGGCCTATCGGTCATGATAGGCACCCGTAGACGGGAGGAGCCACTCAAACCGTTAAAAACTACCGGGCCATCTCGCTGTAGCTATGGAAGGGCAGGTTCTAGCTGTGGACCCACCGGGAATCGGACCCGGCCCTCGTCCATGCCATGGACGCGTAATACCACTTTACTATGGGCCCTACAAATTCATACTATCAAACTTCCCCTTTGACTCCAAAAAAATATATTTGTCGTGGTATGTTATAAACGAACTGCGCTTCCGTCGTTCAATGGATAGGATATCTCCCTCCGAAGGAGGTGATGCAGGTTCGATTCCTGCCGGGAGCACCAAGTGGATATATAATTTTGAGAGTTCTGTTTTCTTATAGGCATATTCGGCCGAATATGCCTATAACGGCGGACAACAATCGCGCGTACAACCGCCTACAGAAGTTTGATTACATTCGCGACGATCGGGTGCTTGCGCGGAGAGATACTGTGCCACATCGTCAAGCCCTCCTGTTCTTTCTCCAAAATTCCCGCGTTGGTGAGAACCGAGAGATGCCGTGACGTAGCTTTAAACGAAAGGCCAATTTCACTAGCGATGTCCCCCACCGACGACCTGCCGACACGCTTGAGATATTTTAGAATCGCAAGCCGACGTTTATTGGCAAGAGCTTTCAGATTTCTTTCTAGCTCATTCATATGTTGCATCGTATCATCATATCTTTCCGCCCGCGACTCCTTATACGCATATTCGGGCGAATTAGCCTATAAGAAGCCGCGGAGGTGAGGGTGTTATTATTCGGCTTCAAACAACGCGCTTAGGGATTCTCCATTTGTGATTCTCTGGATTGCGTCGCCGAAAATCCCGCCGACCGATACGACTTCAATCTTAGGAGACAATGTGCGGTCGTTTGAAATAGTGTCGGTGATGAACAATTTCTTTATCGGAGAACGGTCTATCACAGAGAGCGCCTGGCCGCTTAGGACTCCGTGCGTCGCGGCGGCGTAGACTTCCCGCGCTCCGTTTTCTACGAGCAGGTTCGCGGCTGTTGCAAGTGTTCCGCAAGTATCCGCCATGTCGTCGACTATCAGAGCAATCTTTCCTTTTACATCTCCGACTAATTTCATTCTTGAAACCTGATTGGGTATGTCGCGTTCCTTGTGAATGATGGCGAGTTCGGCTGATTTCATAAGGCGCTTAGCGTATGACTGCGCGCGCACGACTCCGCCAGCATCCGGCGAGACAACCACGAGTTCATCTTTGGCAATTGCGTCCGCGAATATATTCTTGAAATGTGAGATGAATACCGGCCTCGCGTAGAGGTAGTCAACATTGGCCGTCCTGAAGAATCCTCCGATGGCATCATCGTGAAGGTCCATCGTAAGAACGTGGTTGATGCCGACAGATTCAAGTATCGTCGCGAACACGCGCGCGGAAATCGGCTCGCGAGGCCTGTCCTTTCGGTCTTGCCGAGCATAGCCGAAATAAGGAATGACCGCTGTGATTTCATGCGCGGACGCGCCGCGCGCGGCGTCTATCGCGAGAAAAAGCCGCGTCCAGTTGTCGGACGGCGGGTTGGTGGACTGAATAAGAAAAATACTTTTGCCGCGGAGATTCTCCTGGAACTGCACGTACTGTTCCCCATCCGCAAATGTCTTGCACTGAACCTTCCCGAGCGGAACTCTCAAACGCTCCGAGATTCTTTTCGCGAGCGCGTCATTGCTTCCCAAGCTGAATATTCGGTAGTCCAT
>CAYHST010000047.1:0-3301 GCA_964359415.1 uncultured Candidatus Saccharibacteria bacterium
AGCGGGAAAATACTTTCCCGCGCTCCGGGGCAAAACCATTTCAATGCCAAGCGCACGGGAGCGGAGCGGACGCATCACAAGCATCCGAATTTCCTGGAAATGACGCGGAAGAACAGGAGCAGATTCTTGAGTTAATCTAAAATTGCGAATTTATTACCTATTGCCTAATGCCTATTGCCTACTAAAAAATATGTCCCGAGTTAAAAGAGGAGTCACAAAACTTAAGCGGAGACGGAATATCCTTTCTCAAGTAAAAGGGTACCGATTCGGACGGTCAAAGAAAGAGCGCGTAGCGAAAGAAGCAATCGCTCACGCGGGAGCTTCCGCATTCAGGCACCGCCGCGCAAAGAAACGCGAGTTCAGGAACCTCTGGACATTGCGCATCAATGCGGCAAGCCGCACCGTTGGATTTTCATACTCAAAATTAATCGGCGAACTCAAAAAGAAAAAAATAGGCCTTGACCGCAAATCGCTCTCCGCGCTCGCAAAAGATTACCCAGCGACTTTCGAACGTCTAGCAAAACAACTGAAGGCTTAAAGAAAATTCCGGGATGAATCCGGTTTTCTTTTCTTAAATTTTGCATTCCATACAGAATACAAAATGCCGTATACGGCATACTTTAGAGTATCACTTGGTCTTTCCTCTCTGTTCCTCCCCAGCCGTCGTGGTTGTTGTAGACCAGACTGTTCTCCTCTTTAATCTTTATGACCATCTCGATAAGCCGTTCAATCAGCGCTTTCGGGTCAGACTCAAAAATCAGCCTATCGTTCGGGCGATGCGCGGAAGCGATGAAGTTCTTCAGGAGTTCATCGGTCTCCCACGAGCCTTCAAGAATTCCCAATGGACGCCTGTCTTCGAACGCAACCGCAAATTCGTTCAGAGTCCCGATGCGGCCGCAGCCGATAACCACGGCATCGGATGAGCGCACGAGAAGCAAGTCCCTACCCGCGTACCCAAATCCCGTGTAAACCATTACATCCGAATAATCGAGAGGAAGTCTGTAAGTTTCCACATGTTCGCGCTCGGTTGAAGCAGGCGAAAAACCTATGGAAAAACCGCTCTCATCTTTGGCCCCGCCCGCCGCATAAAGCGGGAATCCTGTGGTTGCGCCTGTTGTAATTATCGCTCCCTGCCGAGCGATTTCGCGCCCAATTTCCCGCGCTTTATCGAATGCGTCCAGTCCGCAGTGGCCTGTATCCGCCGCGCCGGAAACGCAGATTTTCACAACTCCGTATTCTGACGGCACGCGGCAAAACTTGCCCGGCATTGCAACGTGTTTCGGATTCATGTATTTATTGCGCGACATATGCGAGGCATTATACCCGGTTAGTACAATGTGGCATAGTTTCTGTCGCTGTACAATGCTCCTCGCCTACATATTTTCACTTGCATAGTCATGTTGATTCTGTCGAGAGAAACCGCAACCAAGACGATGCCACATTGTCCTACCGGGATAGCATCCCCAAGCGCATCACCAGTCTAAAAGAAAAGATTGTCCATCTTCCGGAACTATAGACTCAATGTCCAAAAGATCTTTGATGCGCTGGGCGAGAAAAAGAGATGCCTTCGGTTCTCCCATAGTTACGAAGGCCTTTTCAAGAGTGTCGCCGGCGTTGCTCGCGAACTCAAGAAGTCCGTCCCTGTCTTTATGTCCCGAATATCCGGTAACTGTCCCTATGCGGGCGCGCACAGTGATATGCTCTCCATTAATTTCCACCCTTTTCTCGCCCTCTTGTATTCGGCGCCCAAGGGACCCGGGCGCCTGATAACCGACAAAAAGTAGAGTAGTGTGGTTATCTCCTAGGTAGCGCTTTTCATGCCGCTTGACGCGTCCGCCGTGCGACATTCCCGCTCCGGCAATGATTATTTTTGGATTGGGCGACTTGTGAATGCGATTCGATTCTCCCATTTCTGTGGTTAACGTAAGTCCGGGGAAATTAAACGGATTATTGCCTTCTGTAAGATGTTCCTGGGCGGCGGGATTCATAAGATTCTTATAACGGCGGAAAACATCAATTATCCGAATTGCGAGCGGCGAATCTAGATAGACCGGTATCGATGGCGGTGGGCAGGCTTCCGCAATCTTGGATATTTCAAAAAGTAAAACCTGGGTGCGCTCCAGTGAAAAAGATGGTATGAGAAGCACTCCCTTTTTCGCGCGCGTTTCATCTATTGACCGCTTTAATTGAAGAAGCCGCTGGCTTTTTTCTTCATGGACGCGGTCGCCATACACGCTTTCCATCACTAAATAGTTTGCTCCCTCCGGGCTTTCAGTGTCGTTTAAGAGAGGCTCCGGGGAATTGCCGAGATCGCCCGTAAAGATTATGTTTCTGTTGTTGCGGGTGAGCTTCACCATCGCCGAACCGAGGATATGCCCCGCGTCAAGAAATTCAGCTCGGGCATCGCCTATCTCAAATGACTCGTGATATTCTTTCGTTTTCCATAAAGATAGGGCATGCGATACATCCTCCTCTTCGTAAAGAATCCCGCAGTTCTGCTCTGCCATGTCTTGTTTCATAACATTCAGAGAATCGCCAAACATAATCTCCGAGAGATCTTTTGTCGCGGGCGTCGAAAATATGGTTCCCTTGAATCCGTCGCGCACGAGTTTGGGTACGCGCCCGATGTGGTCCGCGTGCGCGTGCGTTATGAACAGGGCGTCAATGGTCTTCGGGTCGTAGGGAAACGCGGCGTAGTTTTTTGGGTCGCACATCTGTTCGCGCTCATGTATTCCGCAATCAATGAGAATCTTCACGTCACCCGCCCCATTAGAGAACGCTTCGTCTTTGGACGAAGCTTCAGTCCCGACTTGATGTCGGGACTTTTCTCTAACGGGGTAAATATCAAGCAAAAAATTTGCTCCTGTCACGGTTCCGGCGCCCCCATGAAATGTTAGTCGCGCAGTCATCTCGCTAACTGTTTAGAAATTAATCTCGCAAGATATACTCCGGAAATACCTCCCGCTATATCCATAGAAATATCTCCGAGCGTATCCAGCATTTCGGAAGAAATGTTGGTAACGCCGTTCAATGCTTCAAACAATTCCCACGCTATTCCAAGCGCGAACACGACTCCCGCGCAGTAAATAATATTCGGCTCCTTGCCGATTTTGACGAAAAGCCAGAAAGAAAAAAGTCCTGCCCACAAACCGCCCAGAAAATGAGAAATCATGTCAAGCCAGGGAAATATCCAATACGAGAAATGGGCAAGAGCATACAAATGCAATGTTGCGAGGACCGCGACGACGGCGAGCTGTGCAAAAAGAAGCGCGCGACTGGACATTCAGCCAATTCTATCATT
>CAYHST010000047.1:3401-7568 GCA_964359415.1 uncultured Candidatus Saccharibacteria bacterium
GTAGGAAGCTTGCGCTTCCGACTGGTTATCAGCGTTTGTAATTGTTCGACGCATGGTTTTGTAAATATGACCACCGTGAAGTCTACAACTTCCGCAACTTCTAACGGGATTCATCCCGTCTCCGCTTTATCCAGAGTCATCAAAATGTCCGATATTTTGCCCGCCATTATTCCTTCCAGATTTGACCATGATTCTTTTATACGGTGATCGGTTACGCGGTCTTGAGGGAAATTATATGTGCGGATTTTTTCCGACCTGTCGCCCGTGCCGACTTGAGCTTTTCGTTCCGCGGAACGCGCGCGCGCCTCTGATTCATCTTGCGCCTGCTGGAGACGGCTCGTCAAAAGCGTGAGCGCCTTTTCCCTGTTCTGCGCCTGCGAGCGCTCCGATGTGCATTTAACGTCAATGCCGGTCGGCTTATGGATTATGCGCACAGCCGTTTCAACTTTGTTGACGTTCTGGCCGCCGGCGCCGCCGGAGCGCGATGTCTCCATCTCAAGGTCGGCCGGATTAATCTGGATTTTCGTTCGTTTGTATATTGGAAGAACGGCGACAGATGCCGTTGATGTGTGGATGCGCCCGGCCTTTTCCGTCGCCGGCACTCGCTGAACGCGGTGCACGCCGGTTTCAAACCGGAGTTCGCGATAGCAATTTTCTCCCTTTATCTCAAACTGCGCCTCCTTGTATCCGCCGACGGTTGCCGATGACTCCGAAAGCGGGCGCCATTTCCAACCTCTTATCTCGGCGTATCGCAAATACATTCTCGCGAGCTCTCCAGCGAAGAGCGATGCCTCATCTCCGCCCACTCCCGCGCGCACCTCCAAGACAACTTCGTTCGGCCACTCGCGCTCATTGGCAGTGCCTACAATCTTTTCTATTTCACCCATGAGTCGCTCTTTTTGCTCGGCAATTTCGGCGAGTTCTTTTTCCCCAAGTTCGTGCATGGCGGGGTCAACTTTCACTAATTCCTCCGCGTCCTTTTCGGCTTGCGTGAGCTTCTTCCATTCCGCAACCAAATAGGACACACGCCTGTCTTCGGCGTAGTTGTTCGGGTCTATGTGCTCGGTCATAAGCGTATGGAGTATAGCGTATAGTGTATAGCGCGACGCGTCCCGCCTTTGGCGGGACGCGTCAAAGCAAGACATCTACTTTCCGCCGGAGGCGGATCCGCCTTTGGCGGACTTTGGCTTAACTTTAGTTGATGCGGCCCTGGTTTTAAACTTCTCAACTCGCCCTGCTGTATCAATAGTCTTGGACTGGCCGGTATAAAAAGGATGCGACGCGCTTGAGATTTCAACATTAAAAACAGGGTATTCTTTTCCGTCCAATTTCGCTGTCTTTGCGGTCTTTACAGTCGAGCCAATCAAAAACTTCTTGCCGGAAGTGGCATCGTCAAAAATCACCTGCCTGTATTCCTTCGGGTGAATATCCTTTTTCATAGTTCCAAGAGAATACATTAAAATTTGCAGAATTACAAGCATGTAAAAAAGAGGAGGGTCAGGTGCGCGCACAACCCTGAACCCTCCAAACTTGGTGACACTCGTACGTGCGCGCAGGAGAAAAAGACCACACTTATCGACCGGAGAAAGGCCCGCCAGATACGGACGGCTATCCGCGACCCGCTTTGAGGGCTTCGTGGTAACGGTTGTTGATTAACTCACCGTTATCGCCAAGATTAACCACGAATTCTGCCCTGATGCTCTTGGTGAAGGATGCACGGACATTCATATTGATGCCCTTGACGAGTCCCTCGAGAAACCAGAGGTCTTGCATGACCAGTTCAGTCCCCTTGTACGTGACCGTTACCAGTTTCCCTTCCGCGGCCGGGTTAGCCGTAATCCGCATGTTAGCGAATTCAATGGTGCACTCTTTCTTCATCGCCGTAGCCGCAGCGGTTGCGTGGAGTAAAGCTGTTTCCACGTCCCCGATGAGCTCTTTGATGTACCGCTCGGTTGCCATCATGGCACCCTCCTTTTCGTTTACGTTCGCTCATTAGAGACGCGAACTTGCTTACTTCATATCATTTTACTGCCACTTGTCAAAGATTTTCTAGCCAGCCCAAAAAGGGTGATATGAGAGCCCCGCGTCGTTTTTTGCCGGTATGAGTCATTAGTCCCGTCTACAGGTGCCTATCATTACCGATAGGCCGCCAAAAAAAGGATGCGGGGCTTGACCATCAACCCCCCAAAATATCTATCTGCCCCTGGAACTTATCCGTCAACTCCATTACGTCGTCGCCGTAGAACGCGTAGGCGGACTTCCCCGCATTCTTCCAGCCGGCGAGGTAGCGGAGCGCCGCGAGGCGTTCCGCCACGCGCGTGCCTTTGTCGGCACCGTTGTCCATGAGAAGAAGCGCGGCGGCGAACGTCGCCGTGCGCGCATTCCACGGATTCGGTGGGTTCTCCCCTGTCGCGCGCGCTATCCTATCCTGATACAAAACCCATGTTGATGGAATGAACTGCGCCGGCCCCATCGCCCCGCCCCATCCGTACCACGGTTTTTTGGAAACCGGCAAAGTATCGGGATTGAGGCCGAGCCCAGCGGTAATTGTTGCGAACACCGGCTGGTCGCGCGTCGGATGCATGTCTTTCTTCCAGTTTCCTGTTCCAACATTGGTTCCCAAATTGCTTTCCTCCGCGAGTACTCCGAGAATTAGCGCTGGGCGAACGCCCGTTTTCACTGATGCTTCTTTCGCGTATGAAAAGATATCTCCGAATGCTACCGCGGTCGAGTCGCGCAGTACGAACAGGGCCGCGCGTATTTGCGCGGCGCTTTTTTCCTTATCCGCTATAAGCTGAAGGTAAATTGATTCCTGGCCGCGCGCGGCGCCAATCAATTCTTTCTTCTCTTTTTCATCGTTCTGCAAAGACCTTTGCTGAAGAACTTGGAGCTGGCGCAGGTCCTGTTCTTCCTGCTGTTGCTCCTCCAGCGCCCGCCTTCGGAATGAGAGGTCTGTTCTCGTTGTGGCCATTTCCTTGAACGACGAGCCCAGGGCGCGCTGTATCGTCTGGAATGTGTCAATATCGTTGAAAACATCAGTGATGGAACCTCCGAGCGCCAGTTCCACGGGCGTGGTCTCGTCAATCTCGCGAGTGCGCCGAAGTATTTGCGCGAGAGAATCCTGACTGTTCGCCACCTTGCCGTCCAGCGCCCGAATGGAATCTTCTTTATCTTTTATGCCGCTCTGGATATTCTTGAGGACGATATCCCGCGCCTTGATGCCAAGCTTTGCCGCCGTTATTTTCGCGTCAAGAATCGCGGCGTCGCGCTCGAGCGACGCGCGCTGTTTCTGCTTTTCCGCGAGAACTCCCTGATTCGCCTTTATATCCGCTTCTATTTGCTGTAATTGGCGCTCCAGTTCCGCGCGCTGATTTGCGATTACATCCGCCCGCGCCGCAAGCGGCGCGAGCATCAAAAAACCAGCGCAAAAAACTGCTACAAAAAAATTGGCGATTGAACGCGGCATCGCGCAATTATAGCAACAAAAGCTAACTGGCTGACATTCTAGTGTTTTGCAAAACATTAGAATGTCAGCCGTGCGACTGCATACCACCTTTCTTCATTCCTTATTCCTAATTCGTTATTCCTGAATCCTTACTTCTTCGCCTCTTTTTTCACTTCTTTCTTCACTTCTTTTTTCGCGTCAGTTGCTTCCGCCTTTGGCGCTCCCGCTTCCGCCGCGGCCGGAGCCGCTCCGGCTTCTCCAGCAACTGGCGCCCCTTCTGCCGCGGCAACCGCCACCGGCTCCTCTACTTTCTCTTCTTTGAATTCAATGATGGTTATCGCTATATCGCCCGCGTGCGTTATAAGAGTGGCGCTCGGAGGAAGTTTTATCTGCCCCGCGGTAATGTGTTCGCCGACATTCGCGAGCAGAGATATGTCCACCGGCAAGTTGTGAGGCAATTCCGCGGGCGCGACTTCAATTTCAATTTCGTGCAACACTTTGGACACGATGTTTCCGGCTTTCTCGGCAGGCGCGGAGCCCACGAACTTGAGAGGAACCTTGATGCGGATTTTCTTGCCCTTCTCAAGCACGTAGAAGTCGGCGTGGAGAGGAACGCTTGTGACAGGATGGAATTGCACGTCGTGAATGAGGGTCTCTTTCGCGTCGTCGATTCCCGTGAGCTGGATGACAGTCGTCTCGCCCGCCTCTTTCCACACGCGGTC
>CAYHST010000048.1:0-7455 GCA_964359415.1 uncultured Candidatus Saccharibacteria bacterium
CCCGCCCAAATGTCCCATGCCGTTGGGCCCGCGTTTCTCTGCGTGTTCGCTGAATTACTGCGTAACCGTGAAGTAGAGCGACGCAGTTTGGCCCGCGGCGTTGCTTACATAGACAGGATATGTTCCGGGAGTCACCTGTTGCAGATATTGCGCACAGGCATATCCTTGTCCGATTATGTCGCAAGGCGAAACATACGCCGGAATCGTGAAGTAAAGGGTTGTTCCATTATTTGAGGATGTGAGATTTGCCGTGCCGCCCGTTCCAAAATGCACCGTGTTCCCCGAATAGGTAAAGCCGGTTCCAGTAAATGCAACGAGTGTCCCGACACGCCCAGCCGCAGGCGCGAGATTCTCGAGCGCAAGCTGGCTGGCGGCGCCGTATGGAGTAACGGTGACTGTCGCGCTCGCGGTATTTTGCGAACCGGAATTGTTGGAGACTGTAAACACGGCCATGTACACCCCGCTCGACTGGTATGTGTGCGTAAAGGTAAGCGTCTGCGATGCGAGTGAAGAAACAGTCTGCGAGGATGCCGGAAGCGGATACGCGCCCTCGTCACCCCACCGCACGGAGGCCGTTACGTTTGATGTGCCGTAGGAGTTCATGGTGACAGTCCACACCCCCTGCGTTCCCGCGACAATTCTTGCAGGTCCGTTCACGCTGGTGATTGCCGGAGGAAGGGCATTTTGCTGGACGGAAGTCACGGTGAACGGAAGCGCGTTGCTGGTGGAGCCCCTTTCGTTCGTGACGGAGACGTAATACGTTCCGAGTTCCATTGACTGCGAGCCGTAGCCGATGAGCTGGGATGGAACGATGAACGAAAGCGATGTGCCGTCAGATGACGTGAGATTCGTTATGACGCCCGGGCCGAAGCGAACAGAGTTTCCGCGTTGCGAGAATCCCGAGCCGAAAATCGTGACAGATGTTCCGACTCCGCCGGATACAGGCGCGAGACTGTTTATGTTCGCGTTCCAATACGCTCCGCCGTTCCAACCGCCGCAATTGCCGAAATTTACATACCACGGGCACGGAGCCGCTCCCCCTCCGGTAACGGTGAACGGAAGACTGTTGCTTGTCCCTCGCGTATTGGTTACGTAGACCTGATACACGCCCGGATTCGCATATCGAGAGTTGAATTGGCATCCATATCCCGTGCAATTGGAAGTGAACGAGGACGGCACGGTAAACGTGAGCGAACTTCCGTTGGAAGCGATGTTGCCGGAAACGGGAGTGTTGCCGAAGTACACATTGTTGTAGACGGCATCAAAGCCGTTGCCATAAATTGTAACCGAAGTTCCTATCGGTCCAGAAGTGACAGAGAGAGAACTGATGAAAACATTCGTGGTGTTCGGATAGTTGTACGAAGGAGAGACGGTCGGGACAACAGGCACGGTATTGTAGTAACCCGAATTCAAAACATATGGATTATTGCCTCCGCACGTAAGAGAAGCGATTGCCGCGCGCGTCTGCGAATCGGCAATGCCCGTCCCCGCGATGAATCCCTGCAATTGGAAATTGAGAACCGCCTGCCGAGTCGCTTGGCCGAAATAACCGGTAACCATCCACGCGCCGGAGCCTGGGTAATTCTGCGCTAGAAGAAAATTCTGAAGAGATGTAACGTCAGCGCCTCGCGAACCTACGGACAAATCACGCGCGAGAGTCACACAGCCGGTTCCAGTCATGTATGGATACGAATAGCTCTGCGACAGGGCGATAGTGGGGCTTATGATGCCCAAAACCGCGATTACTCCCGAAATGTATGCTCTATACATAATGTTATGCAGTTGGTTATCTGGACTAAAATACGGCTTAATAACGGCCTAATAAAGGTATTGAGTAACAGAGCAAGGCCTATGTCCGGCCATACATATACCACATGCTTTGGGGTAATGCAAGGCCTCCGCAATGAAGACATTGAGATGTCATCTCAATGGATGTGTTGCGAAATAGCGGTCTTATAGCGCGTTGATGCTTCCGGTTTTCGCGGTTTGCTCGGAGCGCGCGACGATTTTTTCCATTATCGCCACTGATTCAACGGGATACTTGCCTTGCGCGGTTTCATCAGAAAGCATCACCGCGTCGGAGCTTATAATAATCGCGTACGCGACATCAGTTACTTCAGCGCGTGTCGGTTGCTGATTCCCCACCATTGAGTACAGCATCTCTGTCGCGACGATGACAGGCTTGCCCGCGACTCTTGCCTTCGCGACTATGTCTTTTTCTAGAAATGGAATTTCTTCTATCGGGACGTTCAGCCCCAAGTCCCCGCGCGCGACCATAATCGCGTCGGCCTCTTTCAAAATCGAATCAAAATTCTTGACAGCCTCCGCGCGCTCTATTTTCGCGATTATCGGAATCTTCGCTCCGCGTTCGCTCATCGCATTTCGCAGTACGCGAACGTCTTCCGCGGAGCCGACATACGATTGAGCTACGTACTCCACGCCCTCTTTAATTCCGAAATCTAGGTCAGCGAGGTCTTTCTTTGTAACTACTTCTTTTTCTTCTGCATCAAACGCATGTCCAGAATCCGTTTTCATCCTTGGCCCCGCTAGGTCTTGAATTATCGGAACGCGCTTGCCGGCCGTCTTCGCCGCTTCGCGAATATTCTTTATGTATCCGCCATTTGATTCGTGCGTTCCGTGAGAAAAATTTATTCTCGCGACATCCATGCCCTTTTCCAGCATTTGCGCAATGGTGGAAACTTCCCCGCTAGCTGGACCGATGGTGGCTACTATTTGCGAACGAGACTGCATAGCTTGTCACTCTGATAAAGAACTAATCTTTTCAAGTCGCTTATATTTAATAACCCTCTCCGGCTTCCGCAATGACCCGGTCTTCAATCCGAAACAGCCGAACGCGAACGCGAGGTCGGCAATAAAGTCGTCGTTGGTCTCTCCGCTTCTGTGGCTCACAATACAGTCTATGTCGCGCGAACGCGCCTCGTGCATCGTGTCCAGCGTCTCCGAAAGCGTGCCTATCTGATTCGGCTTGATTATTATCGCGCGGATGCTTCCCATTCCTACGGCGCGCGTAAGCATCGCCTTGTTGGTCACCGTCAGGTCGTCGCCCACGATGCGCGCGCTGGTTTCCTTCTGAAGTTTCGCGAAGTCTTCAAAAGACTCCTCAAAGAACGGGTCTTCAATGGAGAGAATGGGGAATTTTTTTATGAGAGACAGATATATTTCACGCAAGTCATCGGCAGAATATTTCTCGCCCTGCATTACGTATGAACCACCTTCGTAAAAGGAACTGGCCGCGATGTCCGCCGCGATGAAGCACTTGCCGCCAAAGCCGGACTCATTAATCGCCTGCGCCGACAATTCAAACGGCGTTTCATATGTTCCCGAGGGAAGTACGTACCCTCCTTCATCTCCCGCTTCTGCGGCCGTTTCAGCACCATATTTTTCGGCGACTATTTCGTAAAGAGTCTTCTCCAGAACTTTCGCCATCTCTAGAGCTTCGGTAACAGAAGAAGTGTCTGGCACAAGCATGTGTTCCTGAAAAGCGATAGGCGACTTCGCGTGCTTTCCGCCATTGATGTAATTCAGGTATAGGTAGGGAACTTTTCTTGACGCTTTAATGTCGGCTAATTGGCGCAAGTATTCAAACGGCTCCATGTTTTCCGTTTTTGCGGCCGCCTTGGCGACGGCGATAGACACGCCGATAGTCGCGTTGCCTCCGAGCTTCGATTTGTTCGCCGTTCCGTCAAGAGCGATGAGCTTCGCGTCTATCTGCGACTGGTCATGCACGTCCATTCCGACAAGTTCTCGTTTTATCAGCGAGTTTACATTATCAATGGCGCGCGACACGCGGCCATCGGCATCGCGCAGTTCGCATGCCTCAAGAGAGCCGGTTGACGCGCCAGAGGGAACTCCAAACGTTCCGCTCGCGCCGGCGGCGGAAACTGTAACGGAAATCGTCGGCCGGCCGCGCGAGTCTGATGTTTCTTGCGCGATTATGTCTGTGATTTTCTGCATGAAAACTTCATTTCTTCAGCATTAAAAATAAATCCGAAACATTCGCGTCGGTAGCGCCAGTATACAGCATGTCTCCCGTGGATTGTAAAAAGCCGTATGTGTTCAAGCTCTCAATCGCGCCATCAATTGATAGGCCTTTTGCTTTCGCCTTCGCCACTGATTCCATGTCTGAAATCGCTCCCGCCGAATCGGAATTATCCATTCCGTCCGAAGCAAAAGCGAGCATGACTTCCCCGTCTTTAATATCCTCCAATGCCTGTACGGCAACGTACTGGCACCGGCCTCCTTTACCCTTGTGGTTTACAATGTAACTCGGCTCTCCTCCAGCGATGACAGCTGTTTTATCTCCAAGCTCGCGCCGCATTCGCTTCAGCAACTCTGCGGGGTGTTCATAAAGAGACTTGCCGACATTGACCGGCTTGTAGCCGAGACGATGCGCCTCCGCCGCCATCGCGTCGAGCGCCACTGTATTTGAAATAATTTTGACGTTGCACACTCGCTCAAAAAATTTTTTGTCCTTCGGGGTTTCGTTTAGCGCATATCCATTCAAGCTATATTTATCAAGAACCGCCTGCGCGTCCGCGACCGTGCTTGCATCGTAGTATGTGGGGCCAGACGCGACATATTCAAAGTAATCGCCCGGAACATCGCAAAACACGAGCCCGATAACCGTCGCCGGATATAGTAGCGCGGCAAGCCCCCCGCCTTTGATTCCCGAGATATGTTTGCGAACCATGTCCATCTCGTCTATCGTTCCGCCCACGCGTACGAAATCGTCATAAAGCCTTCTGCCCTGCTCATACTCGCTCTTGGGCCAGCACAAAAGCGATGAACCCCCGCCGGAGACGGCGACAATGTAAAGTTCGTCGTCGGATTTCTCTTTCGCCATGTTCACTATCTTTTCCGTGGCAACCACGTTTTCCAGAGACGGCTTCGGGTGCGTGCCTTTTTCAACGGAAACGATATCGCAGACGCCAGCGTGAATGTCTATTGCTACGCCATCCGAAATACGACCGGAGAGAAGCGACTCTAGCGTATGTACCGCTTTGCACGATGCCTTTCCAAAACCGATAACCCGTATCCGGGAAAACTTAGCAAGGTCGTACGTCTTTCCTTGCACCGAGAGCGAAGAGCCGGTGAGCACGAGGCATGAACGGAGTACCGTATCCGTATCAATCGCGGCGTACGCGGCCTCTGCGATGGAAAGAGCGTCCGCGCGGAGCGCGTTTGTGCTTAACGCTTTGCTGTTTGTAATCCATGTTTTCATAATGTTGTACTAAGGTGAGACCTTAAAGAGCCACTCCCAAGGTCTCACCTTGAGAATACGTCTCTTCTTGAATACGGTTATGGTGTAACGACATTGGTCGCATGTCCTTTAGCAAAGTTTGTAATATTCGATGCGGTCACTTCCAATATTTCGTGATATGCCTCTCGGGAAAAAAAGGCGATGTGCGGAGTAATGACAACGCGCGGCATATCTATGAGCGCGTGGTCGCGGATGAGGATTTTAAGCTCGTTCGTCGATTCAATTCCCTTCACAAGTTCAATTTCATCTTTCAGTATACGTTCCTCTTCCAAGACATCGAGGCCTGCCCCTGCAACTTGTCCGCTTTTCAGAGCGTCTAAAAGAGCTTCTGTATCAATGAGTTCCCCTCGCGCCGTATTGATGACGAAAGCTCCGCGCTTCATCTTTGCGAAAGCGGATTTGTTCAAGAGATAGCGGTTCTCTTTGGTGTACGGAACGTGAAGCGTTACGATGTCCGAACCCGCGAGCAACTCATCAAATTGAACGAACCTCGCTTGCTCGTTTTCAAGCGATGTATCCGGATGATGGTCAAACATCAGCACTTTCATTCCAAAACCTTTCGCAATTCCTACGACATTTCTTCCGATATTTCCGGTGCCGACAACGCCGAGCGTTTTTCCAAAAAGATTGAAGCCCTCAAGCGAAGCAGTCTTGAAACTTCCCTCTTCCCGCACCTGGTGAAATGCCTCAAAAATCCTGCGAGAGAGAGTGAGCATGAGCGCAAAGGCGAATTCGGCGACCGTGTGCGCTCCGTACCGCGGCACATTGCATACGGTGATTTCCTTTTCTTTTGCGTAAGCAACATCAATGTGGTCGGTTCCCGTCGAGCGCGTGGAAATGCACTTGAGATTCGGCAGCGCGTCTATCTGCTTTTTCTTGAATTCCGAAGAAGCAAAAATTGAGACGACATTCGCATCGGCATTTTCCGCGAGTTCCTTTATTGAAACCGGTCCTTCAAGAAAAACCACCGCGTGTTCCTTGAGTGCGGGCGCAAGAATCTCGCGCGTCTCCTTGTCAGTATCAAAAACCAAAATCTTCATGTGAGAATTGTACTGTATGCATGCGGAAAGCGGTAGGCACCCCTGTGCGCTAACTACTGCTGTGGCCCGTCCACAGGCGAATCAATATCTCGTAGCCCTATAAAATACTAACAAATTACGCCTAGGCGTAATTTGTTAGTATTTTATATTCCGCATTTCCGCAAAGTTCCGGTGCGGGTTTCCCCTCACCGGAACTCGCATTTTTATACCTCCAACTATTCACCGGTATACGAGTTATGGCCGATACCCTGCTTCTCCATGCACCGCCATGTCCAACCCTTCGGCTTCTTCGGCCTCGCTGACTCGCAGAAGCATTTTGAATAATGTGAGAAGTTTATGAAAAACCCGTATGACGCTAGCTTATGCGGCCGCATGAGCTAGCGTCATATCGTTAAATGAACCGCCGGAGGCTTAACCTACGGGAAACGAATGCTCAATCGCCTCAAACGGCGCCGTTTGAGGCGATTGCAAGAAACAGTGGTAACTGTCCTGTCCCTTTTTCTGGAAATATTTCAATTGACTCTCTCTCTCTGGTTTGACATAGTGCTGATGTGGTTTGGTATTTTTTGTTTTTTCTTGTTCCCCCACGCAGGGGAGAAAGGCAGGTCTTTTTATGCAAATCGTCTTCGATATACCTCAGGTGTGGGAGGGCGAAATTCAGCCGGAATACAAAAGGATAGTCGAGAGTGGATGCAAAAATATGTCAGAAACGCTCCGCCTCTCGAATATTACCTGCACCGAATGCATGGTAACCTTTTTCCGCAAGGATAGTGGCGTTTTGATACCGTGTATCTCGGTGTCTTGCGTCAAAGAAAACGGGGACGGGTTTGCGTATGCTTCGGGCATACCATTCACGAGGTCGGCTTTCAAGAGTCGCCCGAATGAAATAGACATTGCGTCACACTTGAGCACGAGCATCGCCATTGAGGCGCAAAAATAAAGGCGATGTGTGCGCATACTGGGGGGTCTCGGCGAGGATAATCGCGCCGGACCCCCTTTCGTTTTATCCGTCACGCATCTTCCCAACTTCAGCGAGAAGGTACGAGGTTTTTTGACGGTGCGGGTTTATCTTCCGTCAAAAAGACCTCGTACCTTTGAGTCACAACCTATACCCCGCCTCCCCATGCACAGCCA
>CAYHST010000049.1:0-2011 GCA_964359415.1 uncultured Candidatus Saccharibacteria bacterium
CGCCTTGCGAGGGGTCCGTCTCAATCCGTACGTTTTTTCCACTCAATAATTCTTTAGCTTTATCGCTGGCTTGTTTTCCAAAGCACTGTACCGGTTTTCGCGGGTCAACGGTTTCCGGCGTATCCAGTCCGATAAGGCGGATGGTTTCGATTTTTCCTTTCATCTCGACTGCAATCGTATCGCCGTCCACGACTTTTGTTACAGGGTAAAATGTTTCCGAATCTTGGGAAATTGCCGGTGCGGTATTCTGTGCTTTTTCTACTGCCGCCGATTGCGCGACAGGTTCAACATTCCGCATGCGTATTGGAAGCGCGCGGCGTATCGCAAGCCCTAAAAGCGAAGCGATAATAACGAGGCCAATAAGGATTTTTCTATTCATTAGGACAATTGTATCTGATTTAACGATAGGGTAGGATGTGTCTAATGGCAATCAAGTTTGCAATTCTCAAACAAGCAGACGCGCCGGCGCTTCGTGATATACGCGGGCTTTTGGCGCAGGTGCGCAACGGCTCCGAGAAAGAAGTCATAACAATCTCACAGCTTCGGGATGTACTAAAAGATAAGAACACGCTCATTATCGTTGCGAAGGACGGCGTGCGAATCGTTGGAATGGCCATGCTCTGCATCACCGTTCGCATTGGCAGACGGACAGGGCAAATTGAAGACGTGGTTGTTGACAGCGGGTATCGCGGGAGGGGAGTCGGAAAGAAGCTGATGCAAAAACTCATTGATTTAGCGCGCGAGAAAAAGCTCAAGGCAGTCTATCTCACAAGCCGCCCCGCCCGCGTCGCGGCAAACGCTCTCTACCAAAAGCTCGGTTTTGAGAAAAAAGATACTAACGCGTACTGTCTAAAGCTGAACGCATAATCGCGCCAAGACCATTTTGTACACACCCATGGGGTGCAGATGTTGCATTTTAGTGGATAATTGACCCAACAGTGGCTAAACGCTTATGGCTCAATATTTTACTCAAGAATCAGCTGTGTCTCATTTCTTTTACTCCAGCACTAAAAGCGCGCTTTTGTGGCTCGTGGTGCGCGTGTATCTTGGGTACGAATGGCTTATTGCAGGGTGGGACAAAATAAATAATCCGGCGTGGGTGGGGGATTCAGCCGGTGCCGCGATTACGGGCTTCGTTAAAGGCGCTTTGATGAAAACGGTGGAATTTTGCAAGCCGGCGCCGGCGCCTTGTCATCCGGATGTGCAAGGGTGGTACGCGGCATTTCTCCAAAACGTAGTCCTGCCTAGTTCAGAGCTGTGGTCGTACATGATTGCATGGGGAGAAGTTATTGTAGGCGTAGCACTCATACTCGGCCTCTTTGTCGGGCTGGCCGCATTCTTTGGCGCGTTTATGAACCTGAATTTCCTATTGGCCGGCACAGTTTCCGTGAATCCAATATTTCTCACGCTCGGAATATTTCTCGTCTTGGCATGGCGCGTCGCGGGCTACTGGGGCTTAGACCGATATGTGCTTCCGCGCATTTCCCGGCGCGTTACTTCGCAGAGTTATCGTAGTTGAAACGTAAAAAGAAGGTCGACTTTCTTTTCCAGTACGAAGTCATTGCGAGCAACGCGAAGCAATCTAGGGAGCCCTGCTAGACTGTTCTGGATTGCTTCGCTGCGCTCGCAAAGACGGAATTCTGGCAGTCTGACTGCCAGAATTCCAATGAAAAGTTTCTGTTAGCGCAGTTAGAAGCGCAGTCAGATGGCTTGCAAAAAAATCGGGGGGGTAGCATCGGCTTAGGCCGCTATTTTTTGTTGTACCAGCGGTTGGTATGCGGTAGTGGGATTGCCGAGTTGCGGTGCACCCACATGCCGATTTTGGTCAATTTCTTTTGGGAGAATCCAAATGAAAACCCACCACGGAACCGCGGGCTTCCGCGGTTCCACATCGGCGGTGTGCTGCAATACCGCCGCGCAGCTGGGTTTTGCAGTGTTCGGCTAAGTCGACCTTAAGCCACGCCCCGTGAGGGGCAACACTGGGGTTAGGGTCAGCTCAAACTGATGCCTA
>CAYHST010000049.1:2111-7059 GCA_964359415.1 uncultured Candidatus Saccharibacteria bacterium
GTTCCGGAGCAATATCCGAAATTCACGGACGCGGAGCTTGATGATTTGCGCGGGAAAACGTATCAAGAAGTCGCCTTTAACATTCTTCGGACTTTTATCACCGATATTCCGGAAGAGGATTTGCGAAAACTTATCGCGCGCACATACACGAAAGAAATTTTCGGAACGGATGCAATCACTCCGCTCAAACAGCTTGAACCAGGGCTTTCGCTTCTTCAACTCTCTAACGGGCCGACGCTCGCATTCAAGGATGTTCCGCTCCAGCTGTTGGGCAATCTTATGGAATACGTCCTCGCCGAAAAAGGCAGGGAATTAAACGTTCTAGGCGCGACATCCGGAGATACCGGCTCCGCGGCGGCGTATGCGCTTAAGGGAAGAAAGGGAATCCGGCTTTTCATGCTATCGCCATACGGGCGCATGAGCCGCTTTCAACAACTGCAGATGTATACGCTCAATGAGCCGAACATTTTTAATCTGGTGGTGAATGGAACATTCGACGATTGTCAGACAATCGTTAAGAACGCGAATGCGGATGCGGATTTCAAAAAGAAGTACAAGCTCGGCGCGGTGAATTCTATAAATTGGGCGCGAATCTCGTCGCAGATAGTTTACTACTTCTACTCCTATCTACGGATGACCAAGAATAATTTAGAAAGAATTGCGTACGCGGTGCCAAGCGGGAATTTCGGCAACGCGCTTTCCGCTCACATCGCGAAAGAGATGGGATTGAATATTGAAATTATTGTATGCACCAACGAGAATGATGTGCTAGACCAATTTTTCACGACCGGAATCTATCGCATCCGCAAAGGAAGCAATGTGAAAGTGACATCAAGCCCATCCATGGATATCGCGTCAGCGTCCAACTTTGAGCGTTTCGTGTTTGACTATGTCGGACGGGATTCCGCGAAAGTGCGCGCCCTGTGGAAAGAACTCGACGAAAAAAGAGAATTCAATATCGGCAATTCCAACCCCGGAGCGGAATTCGGAACCACATCGGGAAGCGCGACAGACGGCGAAGTGCTGGACACAATCCGCACGGCGCATAAAAAGTACGGAGTTGTCATTGACCCGCACACGGCCGTTGCTATGAAGGTTGGGCTGGAGAAGCGCGAAAAAGGAGTTCCGCTTGTCGTTGTGGAAACGGCACAGCCCGCGAAGTTTGCCGATACCATTCGCGAGGCGCTCGGATTCGAGGCCACGGTTCCAAAGAGTTATAAACATCTAGCGGATCTTCCCGAACACACAACTCGCATAGAGAACGACACCGAATTGGTCAAGCAGTTCATTGCAGAACATGTAAATTAACAGTTTGTATATTGTGTGTATACGGAGTAAAATGTTTCCATGAAGAAAAAATATCTCATAAAGACCACGTACGGAGATTTTTACGCGCTCATTTGGTTTTCTAAGCGCGAGAAAATTTATTTTGTTTCTATACCGGCCTTTCCAGGCGTTCTTACCGAAGCTCGTTCTCTAAACGAGGCAAAAAAGTATGCCGAGGAAGTGATAGTACTCCACTGCCTATCTGCTCTTGATGAGCGGAAGATTATTGTGGATGACACCAGACGAGTACATGGGAAATTTGCGCGCTCCGGCACTTTTTCTGTCGTCGCATGAGCATTCTTCCTATTCTAACGGCGGCCAAGATATTGCAAGCGCTACTCCGTGGTGGTTACTATGTTGCTCGCCAAATAGGAAGCCACGTGCAGTTGAAGCATCCGAAAGACCCAAGGATTCTTGTTACTGTTGCGCGACATAGCCGTGACATAACGAGAAGTACGCTCTCTAGTATTTTGAGGCAAGCCAGACTTACTGCCGAAGAGTTTCTGAAACTGCTTGGCCGTTGATTTTTCGGCTGTTTGTGAAAGACTGTACGCATGATGGAACTAAAGAAGCCGCTAGCGCTCTCGGAGCTGAAAAAGGCGAGAAAGCCGGTTAGGAATATCAACCTTGAGTATAAAGAGAGATTAACCACGCTGGAGCGTTTTGCCGTTTGGATTACCGAACACATCGGTACGATGGGCTTTTTCCTTGTTTTATTCACATGGACAATTCTATGGACTGGATGGAACATCTTTGCGCCATTGGAACTTGCATTTGACCCATATCCGGCATTTGTTCTTTGGCTTTTCATCTCCAACATGATTCAGCTTATTCTGATGCCCTTGCTTTTGATTGGGCAGAACCTGCAGGGAAAGCACGCCGAGGCGAGAGCGGAAGCCGATTATGAAGTGAACACGAAAGCGGAAAGAGAAATAGGGGCTATTTTAGAGCATCTGGAAAACCAAGACAATGTTTTGCAGGAGATTCTGAAGAAGTTGGAGAAATAGACTGACAGAAGTCGAGTCTCAAAAGCATAGAAAAACCCCGCGTTTGACGCGGGGTTTTTCTATGCGAATCACGACCGTTTGGAGCTATTGTATTGAGGCCTCGGAACTTGCATTATCCGCGTCCGAAACGTTTGCCGTGGCCTTGCAGGATTTCACGGCTGTTCGGAATTGCGACCACGCGCCTGTTTGGGTTGTCTTCCACGCCTTGGCGGCGGCCCGTTTCGACGTGTTGAACGCCAGCCAAGCGGCCTTAACGGCGGTTCTCACTTGTGCCGCGGAAGTGCCCGCGTATGCCGCCTTGAGTGCGGCGGCGCGCGCGCTGTACGCGGCCTGAATTGCCTGACTGTTGGTTGCGATAACGGAACCGATTGCTGATTCACGCGCGCTGACCGCGGCGCCTACGCAAGGAATCTTGCTAGCGGCGGCATTAGCGTTCGTGTTTGCGCCCGCAGGCGCAATGCCAGTAGCCGTTTGGGCAAACGCCGGAGCGGCCATCGCTAGTGTCGCGAAAGCAGTTGCGAATGCGATTGATTTTCTCATCATAAGGTATTTTAGATCACTTCTTATAATCTCGACCGTTTGCACACAATGATACACCGTTTTTTTTGGTATTTATTTCAGCAAATTGGCTTCAACGCACATCTTTTACATATTCGTATATTGGCGACCACATGAGCCCGAATCCAAAGGCAAAAGCAAGTTCTTCAAGCGGTATTCCGAGTAGTAATATTCCGCTTATGTTTTGCAGACTGTAATAAGTTGTTACGTATTCTGGGAAAACCTCGAGAAATAATAAGAAACTGAAAATATATACAAGGAGATATGAGATTCCACCGAGTATCGAATGTTTAATGAGGTCAGGTCGTTGCAACCATGTTGTTATGGCTCCCGCGAAACCGAAGGCTATAAGGACATAAATCAGATTCACTCCAAGCGCAGCGACTATAATGCCTGCGAATCCGCCGATAATAAGCGCGAAGTGAGGCCTGTGTCTTAATTGGCGATGGCCTATGTGCTTTCGAAATAGAGTTTCGTATATTGCAACCGCAATTCCGCCTGTGAAAAACATATACAAGGCATCTTCCAAAGAATATCCGCCTGTTATTCTCGCAAGATCAAATAATGTATTAGGGTTCCAATACCCGGGCGTAATTGTCATTTGTGCCGGGATGTCAGGAGCAAAAATCTTGATCAAAATAAAACCCAAAGAAAGTATCGAGAGGTAATAATAACCGCCCCATACTATTTCTTTGCGTATGTCTTTGCGTAAAAGGAAAAAGAAAAGCCAAACGATAGCCATCATTGCTATTCCGGCGAGATATTCCACCTGTTGATTATAGCGTTTTACCACATCAATACAAAAAGCCCGCATCTTTTATGTATGCGGGCTTTTTGCGAAGTATTAAAGAAGATGCTTTCGGGCGAAAGCAAAACCCGATCCTTGTTTCAGATATTTCTCAAACTTTAGTGCCATTGATTTTGTCGGAAAGGCGCAAAACCACCTCAATGTATATGGTCGTTTCGTGCTCGAATACTTCGATTTGCCATAGTTATGTTCAGCAAATCGCTTCTTTACATTGTCGGTTGAACCGACATACAGACTTGCGTCTTGTTGGCTTTGCAGAATATACACGAAATGCATAGGACAATTATAGCCCTACTTCGCTCCTGTTGGAGCTACGAAGGACACTGCTTCGTCAGAAATGCAAATAGCCACTCGTTGTTGAGTAGCTATTTGTTTACCAAGTGCTTGCACTGCGAAGCCTTGGCGAAGCAGTGGAGATGGGGAGTAGTGAGCTCCCGTCCAAGGGTTAGATTTCGAATGATGCTACGCCGCGTTGGATATCTTTGCCCGCCGAAGCGGATTTAAGCTTTGCATCTCTAAGATAAGCAGAATAATGCATTGCCGAGCCCGAAGTCTTAGACGCGCGCAGGGCTTCGCGCATCAGTGCTTGAATTTTTGACGCCCAGCGAAGCTTGATCAAGCATCGGCTTCGTGGACGGCGCTTAGGCCTAAACCGTCGGCAAGCCGATGGTCGGCCGACACCCGAAGGTGTTTAGGCTACAGCGTAAGCGGGCTGCAAGTCTGCCACCTGTATAGGTGACAAAATTGCCCGTGCTACTTTGTTCGCACTTAGAATTTGAGTGGTGATATGGGAGACGCTCACTCCCGTGGCGCACATGTCGCTATCTATGCCCCTGTCGAATCAAATCATCCCCGGAGAGGGAAGGCTATACCCGCGCTCTCAGCGGATGACTAATCACAGGTACTTTTTCAAAGTTCTATCCATTCTGCGCTTTTCTTCGCGGGCGCGTATTGAGTGGCGCTTGTCCTCTTTTTTCTTTCCGCGCGCTATCGCGATTCCAAGCTTCAGTTTGGACCTTCCATTGTACACTGAAAGAGGTACGATTGTCAACCCCTTTTCGGATTCCGCCTGTGCAACCTTAAGAATTTCTTTTTTAGAAAGAAGCAATCGGCGCGTTCTTTCGGGGTCGTACGATTTCGGCGCGTTGGCTGGTTGCCATGCGGGAATAGTGGCGCCCACAAGATATGCTTCGCCTCCGCGCGCTACGACACGCGCGCCCTTGAGAGACCCATGCCCAGCGCGGAGCGA
>CAYHST010000050.1:0-1156 GCA_964359415.1 uncultured Candidatus Saccharibacteria bacterium
GAACATGATTGATTCGCTTGACGCGAAGGCGCGGGCTTTCTGCTGGAACATGTTGCCCCACGGCGGGAAACAGACTGCGGCAAGAACGAAGAGGTCGCCGATATTTATTCCGGAGAAATCCCGCGCGAGTACGATTCCCGCCCCGAGTACCATGAGAATTGCTCCGACAACATACTCTGCCGAAAACGATTCTTTTTTGTAAACATTGAACAAAAGGAACGCAGTGAGTACCTCGCATAGCGCTATGATGGCCACATTCCCCGGCGACGTGAACTGAAGGCCTATGAATATCAACCCGTAATACATCACCCCTATGAAAAATGCTATGAGGAGTCCATATTTCCACAGCAACGCGTTTCTTAATTCTCTCCATTTCTGACGGTAAAGTATAAGCGCCGCAAAAAAGAGCATCGCAAAGAAAGTACTCCACGCGAGAGATACGGTACTCGAAACAGACTTGTACGTAAGCACCGTAATAACAGGGAAAAATGCCCATAATATCCCGCTCAAATATATAAATCCCTCCCCTTTTCGTTCCTCGGATATCGGCGACATGTCAACACTTTAGCATTTTTATCTTTAGACTTGCACAACATTCAGTTTCCTGCAGAATACACCCCTCGCTCTATGGACAAACCAAACTACCCAATGCGCATCAATAAGTATCTTGCTTCTAAAAAATACTGCACGCGGCGGGAGGCGGATGAGGTAATAAAAAAGGGCAAGGTTTTTATCAATGGACGGGTCGCGGTACTCGGCGACAAAATCACGGAAAAGGACGTGGTGGAGGTGAAGTGGCGGGCTAAGAATTGCAGGTACTATGCATACAACAAGCCGCGCGGAATTATCACCCATTCACCGCAGGGCGCCGATAAGGCGGGTATCGGCACCTGTAGACGGGATGAGGAGGAAGATATTGCGATGCTCCTGCCGAAGAATCTAAAGAATGTCTTTCCTGTCGGCAGGTTGGATAAAGATTCTTTTGGTTTAATTATTCTTACCGACGACGGGAGAATCGTAGACCCGCTTCTTAATCCAGACTTCGTACACGAAAAAGAATATTGGGTCACGTGTACCGCGAACCTGCCCGCCGATTTCAAAGAGAGAATTGAGAAAGGCGTGGACATCGGCGGTTACGTAACCAAGCCGTGCAAAA
>CAYHST010000050.1:1256-6916 GCA_964359415.1 uncultured Candidatus Saccharibacteria bacterium
AAATTTTCAATAACTCTCACCGAAGGGAAAAAGCACCAGATACGCAGAATGTGCGGCGTGTTCGGCCTCGACGCATCCGGCATTGAGAGAAAAAGAATTATGAATGTAAAACTCGGCCACCTCCCGCCGGGAGAACACCGCCCGATTCAAGGCAAAGAATTGCAGGACTTTCTGATGGCGCTTGGGTTTTGATTTGTCATTCTCATGCCTTATTGCCTAATTCTCACGAATTAGACAATAAGGATGCGAGAATAATTCTCACTTCTCCAAATCCAATACTTGATCAATTCTGATTTTTGCGACGAATTCAGGCACGTGAGAAACCAGCACCATCGCCCCGTCGTAACTGTTCAGCGCTTCAGCGATTATTGGGATATGGCGGAAGTTTATGTGGTTTGTCGGCTCGTCTAGAATCAATAGCCCCGGCTCTTGAAGCACGAGGCGAGCGAACGCCACAAGTCCCTTCTGCCCTTCTGAAAGGTCGCCGATTCGTGCGTGTATCATGTCGCCTGTTATCAAGAACCCTGCCGCGACGGAGCGCACGTGATGTTCTGAATGTCTGCGCGCCACCGTGTATAAAGAATCAAAAACGGTGTCCTCAAAGTTGAGCGTGGAAAAATCCTGGCGGTAATAGCCGACCCTTACGTTTTCCGTTATGCGAGCGCTTTTGAGATATCCGTTGTAAACGGATTCGAGTAACCTACTCTTACCGATTCCGTTCGGTCCACTCAATAGAAGGTGGTCTCCGCGTTTTAAATGAATGTCTACCTCCCGCGTTGTTTGTTTTTTGTGGTACATCCCACTGGTGACAGATGTGATGGAAAGGATTTCGCCGACAATATCTTTCTGCGCGGGAATGTGAAATGGATGGATGGTTTTGTCTTCTTTGCGCACGTCAACTTTCTCTTCTTCCATTTCTTCCACTTTCGTTCTCATTTTCTTCGCGACTAATCGCATCTTTCCTCCCTTCTGCGCAAAAAAGTTCATCTTGTCTTTGTTGGCCTGAATATCTTTTTCCAACTGCGCGTTTTTCCTGTTCTCTTTTTCTATGCGCGCGGAAATATCGGCGACAACGTCAAAATAATCGCCGACGTACTGCTCCACCTTCCTCGTAAAGACGTCGAGATACAAGACGCCGTGCGTGAATGCGTTTAAGAATTCCGCGTCGTGAGAAATGACGATGACAGTTTTCTCATACTCTACGAGAAATTTGGTGAGGTGCGCGATGCCAGCTTTGTCTAAATTGTTGGTCGGCTCGTCCAGAAGCAGAATGTCAGGATTCTGAATGAGAGCGGAGGCCAAGAGAAGACGCGCCTGCTGTCCGCCGGAAAATGTCTTGATTATTCTGCTGTGGGGCGCATGTAAATTGACCGCTTCCAGCGCCGCGTCTATCTTCGGGTCGATGTCGTAGACTTTCCTGTCAAAACATTTCTCAAAAAATTCCTTAATGGTAAGGTCGTGCGCTTCGCGCGGCATGACCTGCTTCGCGGAGGCGATTGTAAGGCCGTGCGAAAGGTGGATACTGCCGGATTCCGGCTTGATAGTTCCCATGATTAATCCGAAAATCGTACTTTTGCCGGCGCCATTCTGGCCCATGAGCGTTATCTTCGCGCCCTCGCGCACGGAAAAACTAACCTCATCAAGGATTGGCTTCGCGCGGCCGTATTCAAACGACACGTCTTCAAATCTGACGACTATTTTCTTACTCGGCATCCCGGTTAGTACAATTTCGAATAATTCACGCCGCAGACTAGGCAGCGATTTTCATGCAAACATTGTAAAGAGACTTCTCCATTCGTTCGCTGGTGAGTATTCATAACAAGGCAATTCGAAATTGTCCTACCGGGCATCCGAAGAACTTACAGCATTTTGGCTCAAATAGATAGAGAGCCGCCCGTGATTGACGCACCAGAGAGCGTTGCCATGCCATGCGATGCGCATTACACTCTTCTCTATGGCGCGAGGCAGAGGACGAACAGGTATTTTGCTCGGCATTATTTTTCTTTCTTTAATTTTCGCGAAAATCGCGCTCGCGGCTACCCCAACTGTAAACTCGTTCATAGCCGACCCGCAATCACTGCCCAACAATTGGTCCACCGTGCTTTCATGGAATATATCAAACAGTATCGGGCAAGAACTGTACTTCAACTGCCCTCTCGGCGTAACAATAAAGAAAATTGACCGGTCAAGTTTTCCTTGCAACTCGCGCCAGTCGGTAACTGGAAATCCGACAGATTCGGCGGGATTCATTATTACCAACGTAAGCGGAGCGACGCAAAATGTCCTCGTAACGCTTTATCCGAAAGATTCTTCAGGAGTCCTCTACAGCCAGGGCGCCAGGAGTCTTACGCTCTCGGTCCAAACTTCGGCGCAACCAATAATTGATTTCTCGCTATCAACCACGACGCTTATTTCAGGCGCGCCCCTCACTCTCACTTGGAAAGGCGTCGACGCGGACGGAGTAAATTTCCAATTCGAATGCGCGGAATCCATTCGCATCCGCACTTCATCTTCCGCCACAGATTCACTCCCGTGCGGGAAACCGGCGTTCACTCAAGACAAGGCGATTTCGGGAACTCTTATCGTATATCCGACAAATTCGTCGCGCACTCCAGTCTTCGTGAGAGTCGGTGTGTTGCCGAATATCGGAGGAAATACTTACGACGCGACACATTCGCTTTCCGCGGACTTTACTGTTCTCGGCGCGCCGCTTCCGGCGAGTCCCTCCGCGAGAGAGTTCAGAAGCTCGGCTGCGCGCCTCGCATCAAACGATTCAACAGACCTCTCATGGAGTACGCTGGACAGCGCCGGCGCGAACATAACATTCGCGTGCCAAGAAGGTATTTCTATTTTCGCCGGCACTTCGACTTCAAAAACCAAACTGCCCTGCGGCACGTCCGCGTTCGCGACTCCGCTCGCGCCAAACGGCACCACGACCGTTTCAGTTGCCAGTACAAACAGCTACCTCGTAAATCTCACGGCAATGCTTTTGCCGCAAAATGCCGGCGGAATATATTTCCAAACATCATCGCTTTCGCTGAATCTGCCCATTTTTCCGGCGGGGGCTGTTTTTTCTTCTCCGGCTCAATCTCAACCGCCCTCTGCTGTCATCGCTTCATCTTCCTCGGCTTCCCTGCCGCAAGCGTTACTTCCTCCGGCTAAAGCAATCTCAACGAAATATATTTTCAGCCGTCCGCTCACGCGCGGTTCTTCGAATGCCGATGTAACCGCATTGCAAAAATTCCTAGCGCGATACCCTGAAATCTATCCCGGAGGAGTTATTTCCGGCTTCTATGGTCCCGCTACGGAAAAAGCTGTCAGGCTTTTCCAAGAAAAATACGGGATTGCGAAAAAAGGAAACCCAGGATATGGCACGGTTGGCCCGAGCACGCGCGCGAAGTTGAACGCTACGCAATAGTCTACCCGCTTTCCGCATTCTCGTTATTTTCATTTTTATCAACGTCTCCTATGATGCTTGTTATCCATTTCTCTATTTTCTGCGCGGCGGAATGAATCTTTGGATAGCGCGCTGTGTGCGATTCTATCCATTTGCGCGTTTCGGACGACGCAATAGAGAGGAGCGCCAGGCCGATAACAAGAAATAGAATGCCTTGCAAAAATGGCAAGGCCAAACCCAGAATTCCGAGAATCACAAAAATTACCCCCGCTGTCTGTACAAGTATTTTCTTGAGTTCTTTACGCATTTTTGCAGATGTGCAAGTCCCCGCCCTCCGGCGGAGGGCGGGGGTTCCGGCTACTTCTTGTTCTTCTTCGGCTTCTTCGCCTCCCTCCTTTGCGCGTTATTTCCTTTTGCCATATCGCATGAGTTCTACTTATTGTAATGGATTAATTCTAGCACAGAATCGTACGGTATAATGGCGCCAATGACATTCATCGGCTCGCGTCCCATTTCTCGCTCGGACACTCTGCGGCACCGCCTGGCGACGCTTCTCGACGTGGATGCCGCGGACGACGCCGAGACGCTCCAAAAATACAGCCGAGACACGAGCATTTTTGAGCGCACGCCAGCGCTCGTCGTGTATCCGAAAAACGCGGACGATGTATCGGCCGTAGTCCGCTACGTTCATGAGGCGAAAATACATGGGGATAACATATCCCTCGCCGCGCGCTCTGCCGGCACGGATATGTCTGGCGGACCTCTCACGGATTCTGTCGCAATGGTCTTCACGAAACACATGAATCATATCGGCGAAATACAGACTGATTTGGCTGTAGCCGAGCCGGGCGTTTACTATCGCGACTTTGAAAAAGCGACTATCGCGCACAACGGACAAATTCTTCCATCGTTCCCCGCTTCTCGCGAGCTCTGCGCTTTGGGAGGAATGATTGCCAATAATTCCGGCGGAGAACTGACGCTTGAGTACGGCAAAACAAATCGCTATGTGAGAGAGCTTGATGTGGTGCTCTCCGACGGATCGCGCGCGACCCTGCATCCGCTTTCTCAAAACGAACTTGAGAAAAAGAAATCCGAACAAACTCTAGAGGGTTCCATATACCGCGAAATCCACGAGCTTATTAAAAATAATGCCGAAGAAATCGAGAAGGCGCGCCCGACAGTCGCGAAAAATTCCGCGGGCTACGCACTATGGAACGTGTACGACAAGGAACAACAAACGTTCGACCTCACGCAACTGATTGCCGGCTCGCAAGGAACGCTCGCGCTCATAACGAAAGCGAAAATCGGGCTTGTCCATAAAAAACCGCACCGCGCGATGCTCGTTATCTTTCTTTCCGACATAGACATTTTGCCGGAAGTTGTTCACCGCGTTCTGAAATTCAATCCGGAATCGTTTGAATCGTACGACGACCAGACATTCCGTCTCGCGGTACGTTTCATTCCGCAAATCATCGGGCATTTCGGCATCGTGCAGATGCTCAAGCTCGGGCTCGCTTTCGTACCGGAAATACTCATGGTTCTTTTCGGAGGAGTGCCAAAACTCGTTCTCATGGCCGAATTTTCCGATGAGACTCCGCACGATGCCCTGTTTCAGGCCGAGGCCGCACAGAAATCTCTTCATGGGCTCGCCGTGCGCACGAAAATCGCCAAAAGCGAAACGCAGGCGGCGAAATACTGGACTATCCGCCGCGAAAGCTTCGCGCTTCTGCGGAAAAATCTGCGCGGATTGCACGCGGCTCCGTTCATAGACGACATCGTCGTGCATCCAGACGACTATCCCGCGTTTTGGCCCGAACTTAATAAGCTTCTTTCCAACTATAACCTTCTCTACACGATAGCCGGGCACGCCGGCGAGGGAAATTTTCATATCATTCCGCTAATGGACCTCACCAATCCCGAAAGCAAGCGCGCGATACTGGAACTTCAGCCAAAGGTATACGAGTTAGTGGCAAAATATCACGGTTCAATAGACGGCGAGCATAACGACGGAATAATTCGCACTCCGTATCTGCGCATTATGTTCGGAGAGAAGATGTGCGAGCTTTTCGCGCAAGTGAAAAAAATCTTTGACCCATTAAATATCCTAAACCCCGGCAAAAAAGTCGGCGGTACTATCGCGGATATTGAGAGAAGTATCCTTCGCAGATAAAAAACAACGGCACCCGCAAAGATGCCGTTAAAAGAGGTTGAAAAAGGTTCCTGACACCTTATTGCCCCCCCCGGGGCCCGGTTGACCGCCGGC
>CAYHST010000051.1:0-2384 GCA_964359415.1 uncultured Candidatus Saccharibacteria bacterium
CAACATGTTCCAGCAGAAAGCCCGCGCCTTCGCGTCAAGCGAATCAATCATGTTCGTCCGCTCACTGCTCTCAATTCCCGCGCTCGCTGTACTCGCATATTTTCTCGGGGCTCAAACATCTCTCGAAAATTTTCGTGTCTCGCTCCCGTTTTTGTTAATCAATGGAGTTCTTCTGCTAGGCCTCTCGAAAGTGTTTTGGATAGAGGCAATACATCGAATTTCTGTTACCAAAGGCGTCGCGCTTAGCAGCTTCACGCCTTTTTTGACACTGATAGTCGCGTGGCTGGTCTTGGGCCAGGCTCCGAACGTGTGGCAACTCTCGTCCCTCATTCCGCTCACGCTCGGCGTTTTACTATTGACGGATAATCTCAAGCGCACCAATTTTAGATTTTTATGAAGTCTTGCGCGCACGTTGTCTACATACTCGAATGTGCCGACAAAACATTGTATGTGGGATGCACGAATAATTTGGAGAAAAGATTGCGCGAACACAATGGCGCGAAAAGCGGAGCGCACTACACCAAAATCCGCCGTCCGGTGGTCCTTAAACACTCTGAAACATTTCGCATACTCGCGAAGGCTCGCGCCAGAGAAGCAGAAATCAAGAGATGGACTCGGGAAAAGAAACTCGCTTTTCTACGCAAAAAAGCCTGAACGCGGCACATTCTAACATTTTGCAAAATGTTAGAATGTGCCGCGTTTTAACGCAATATCAGTCAATTGTGATAGAGTTCCAAAATGCTCGTAGACGAAGTAACGATAAAATTGCACGCGGGGAACGGCGGCCGCGGCGCTGTCGCGTTCAACAAAGTGAAGCTCTCGCAGGGGCCGGTGGGGGGCGACGGCGGGAACGGCGGGAACGTGTATTTTGAGGGCATTTCCAACATCAACGCGCTTATGTCGTACGCGAGCAACAAAGTGATGAAAGCGGAAGACGGCAAGAACGGCCGGGGCCAGTTTCTTGACGGACGGAGGGGCGAGGACCTTATTCTCAAAATTCCAACGGGGACTACCATTACCAATCTTGGAACAGGATACAAACAGGAATTGATACATGTCAGGCAGAGGATTTTGGCGGCCGGCGGCGGCATGGGCGGAAAAGGAAATTTCAAGTTCCGCTCGGCAATAAATACTACTCCCATTCAATTTCAAGAAGGATTGTCGGGAGACGTGGCCGAGTATCATCTGGAACTTCGTCTTATCGCCGATGTCGGCTTGGTAGGTTTGCCGAACGCGGGGAAGTCCAGTCTCTTGAATGAACTGACTTCCGCGAAAGTTAAGGTAGCGAATTATGCGTTCACGACGCTAGAACCGCACTTGGGCGCCTATTACGAACTCATCATCGCGGATATTCCGGGGCTCATCGAAGGCGCATCGCAAGGGAAGGGGCTCGGCGTTAAATTCCTAAAGCACATCGAACGGACGACAACGATCTTTCATTTGATATCCGCGGAGTCGGAAGATCCAGCGCGCGATTACGAAATCATCCGCAACGAATTAGAAGTTCACAATCCTTTGCTGTCGGTCAAGACGGAATATGTGTTTCTTACAAAAACCGATGCCGTTCTCCCCAAGGTAGTGAAGGCAAAAGTTTCAGCGTTGAAAGAAATTGGATTGAAACCGATTCCAATTTCCATTCTGGACACGGCGAGTCTTGATGAAGTGAAAAAGCTCCTTAATAAAATCAAAGCGGAGAAGCTGAAGTCTGACATGAAGTAAGAATCAGCAGGCAAGAGCAGGGTAGCCGCTGGGTCCATAAAAATATTCTCGTATTCTTAAGAATATGAGAATACTTTACGCCGGTTATTTTCGGGGTTGACTTCTTCTATAGGATGTATTATTATGCTGTCCCTATGAATATGCCAGTAAAAACCTTTCAGTGGCGCGGTAAATTTGTTGCCAAACCGGAGCGCGAAAAGGCGCCTGTTTGCGCCTGCGGTAACAAATATCTGAAGACTCGCAAGAATCAGAAAGAATGCCTGCGCTGTATCCTGGGGAAGGCAAGAGGCATTAGGCAATAGGCATTAGGAAAGATTCCAATGCAAAAAACACCAGCATTTTCGTGGTAGGATGGAAGCATTAGAAGAGCAGATAAATATTTCACATGGCAAAAAAGAAAAAGCGGAATTACTCAAAGGTTCCCGGAGGCAAGCGCCGGATGAGGCACAAGTAAATCAAAGAGTATACAGTATCTTGTATTCAGTATCTTGTATAAATACAGAATACCAGGTACTAAATACCGAAGACTTCCTGCGCCCGCTCTACGCGGGCGCAGTGTGGTATATTGTTCGCATGAATGATTTAAAAGATGAATTGCGCAGCAAGGTTCTTGCATATATTGGCGGGGGCTTCGGGTTCGTGGCTGGCCTGGCGTGGAACGATGC
>CAYHST010000051.1:2484-6800 GCA_964359415.1 uncultured Candidatus Saccharibacteria bacterium
AAAAACCAAGCAATTGACGACATATCAAAATACGCCGCCCCGCACAGGGACAGGTGGCATTATTTGGATTTCCCAGAAGACAAACACAAATACGCGTACTTCGAGTGGAAGTATCTCAACTTTATTGAGGGTGATATGGCGGGGTACATTATGTATATTGTAATTGACCCGGAGCATAAAACCCCTATCGGTTCCGGCAGACTCCTGGCACGAATATACCATGGTGGGAAATATCACGGTGGCGCAATCAAAGTTCCAATGGAGAAGATTCAGTTTGACACCAACACAGCGAGTGTGACGATGGGCAGGGCACAGCTAGACGAAAAGACTCCCCATAACTATGTAATCACTGGAGATGTTAACAATGTTTCGTGGAATCTTGAGTACCTTCAGAATACTCGAACCATAGAAAGCTTTCAGAAAACTAACTTCGGAATAATGCCGTGGGAGAACTCAAGTTGGTTAGTAAAAATGCCAAGAGCTCGTGTTTCGGGATCGATATCAATAAATGGTGGAGAAATACCAATAACTGCAATCGGGTACACAGATACAAACTGGGGAGAATGGTTGCCACTATTCTCAAGATACGATTGGGGGCAATTTAATGATGACAATATTTCTGTCGCATTTCTTTTGGCATATAAATGGGGCCGCATATCGCAGTCTTTTGTTTATGTGGAGATAAATCGTGAGGTTATAGTTTTTGAAAGCCCGACACTTAGGATATGGGAAAGAAAATGGGGTACCGATGGAATCACTCACATTAAGATGCCGACATCAACCAGCTTTGAAATTACAGGTGGGCATTATACATTGAACTGTTCTTATTCACCCGCTTTCACCGACATGATCGCAGTAAAAGTCTCTTCTTTCCTGCCGAAACCATGTGTCGCCGAACAAATTTCTAGGTTTAACGGTACTCTCAAGAAGAATGGAAAACCGATATACTCTTTTTCTGGCGCTGGGTTTTCTGAACACAACATAAATACATGGAAGAAAACCGAAGTGACTCTGTAGTGTACACTCAAGTATGAAGGCAAGACGATTCGTTGCGATTGCAGTCTTTGCAGTTCTCTTTTTGTTGCCAGCGGGCGCGGATGCCGCCGTCATCTCGAAGCCGTTTGAAATTTCCGGCTGGATTCCTTATTGGAGGACGGCAACCGGCACGGCCGACGCGCTACAGCATTTGGATGTGTTTACGGAAATAAATCCGTTCGTCTACACTCTAAAATCCGACGGCACACTCGTGGACAACGGGAAAATGGACGCCGAACCGTGGACATCGTTCATCGCGGAGGCGAAGCGAAGGGGCGTGCGGATAATTCCAACCGTCATGAATAGCAACGGAGAATTTATAGCCGGCATTTTGAAGAATGATAAAAAAAGAATCGCGCTTGAGGACAGAATCGCGGCGCTAGTTTTCGAGAAGGGTTACGACGGAATCGACATAGATTTTGAGGGAAAAGGAGCATCCACCAACAAATACTTCTCGCTGTTTCTGAAGGGCATGCAGATGCGCCTCGGTTCAACAAAGTGGCTAATGTGTACCATTGAGGCGCGCACTCCGCCGGAGGATGCCTATGTAAAAGTGCCGAAGAAACTTGAATACGCGAATGACTTTGTTGCGATAAATAAATACTGCGACCGCGTGCGATTTATGACTTACGACCAGCGCACGGCCGACCAAACTCTCAATAAGAAAAATAAGGCCATTGTTTACACTCCGCTTGCGGATACGGCATGGGTTGAGAAATCAATCAGGCTTGCCATGAAGCAGATAAGCAAAAAGAAAATAATGATAGGAGTTGCGACGTATGGGGACGAATATCGCGTGGGTGGCTCGGTTGGAGATTATGAATATCAAATTCAGTGGGCATTCAATCCGCGCTACGCCGATCAGATAGCCGCCGCTTATGGAGTTACGCCGGCACGCACCGCTTGGGGAGAGATGGGACTCGCGTATGTGCCGACAACAACGCAGATGTTGATAGGTGCGGATGTAATGCCCGCCCTGCCCATGCCGGGAGAGATTGTGACAGACGCGCCCAAAGACGTTGCCACCTCAACGCGCCTTCAAACGGCATTCCGATATCTCGTATGGAGCGACGCGAAAGCGATTGCGGACAAGGTGGCGCTAGCGAAAAAGCTCGGCGTGCGCGGCGTCGCGATTTTCAAGATTGACGGCGGCGAAGACCCGGCAATGTGGGGTGTTTTGAAATAGTAAATCTTGTTACAATCCTTTTTTACACACGATAGCGATTCCGTCACCAACCGTTCGTGGCGTACTGACCTGACCATATTTGCCAAGTTCATTTGCAAGCCACTCAGGGGCAACCACACGTAAATGTGTCGGTTCGTTTCCAAGTTCCGGTGGTACGATAGCGATAATCTTCCCATTATCTTTCGCAACGCGTGCAGCTTCAGAGATTGCTTTTGCAGGATCGAACACATGTTCAAGGGTGTGACTTAAGATCACTGTTTGGAAGATAGCGTTTTCAAACGGTAGCGCTTCTGCATACGCTTTGTGGAATTCAGCGTGAGAATCAGGGTGAAGTTTCAATTGCCCCACGCTATAGTCAATCGCCATGTCCATCATGTCTGTACCAACTGCTCGCTTTCCTTTTCGCTCAAGTTCAAAGACAAAAAAGCCGTCGTAAGATCCGACGTCAAGAAAATCACTCTCAACTTCAGATGTTAAATATTCAAGACGCTCTTTTATGTCTTCATTTCCCTCGTTTAAATACTCCTGAAGAGGCTTATATCGATTCGGAAATGTTTTCAGTAGTTTATTTATTTGTAACTCAAGCTCCTCTTTTGATGTTGCTCCCTGTAATCTTTTCCTAAAATCCTCAAACGAAGGCTTTAACGAGAAATCCTTGTCCATGGCAGTCATGTTGGAAAGTATACATCAATGATTGAGGAGATAATGGATTAGACTGGAAACCTCAACCATGACGAAGCATTGACGAGAAACGTTTTTCCAGCTATTATCTGGGCTAATTCTCGGCGCTCCCGGGTTTTTTGGTAGAAAACAAAGAGCAAGGCGACTATGTTTTCTTCACCCAGCACCTTCGTTTCTCAATGAAACAAAGGTGCTGGATGTAAGATTTTCTAAGCTCACTTCGTTCACTAACAAAATCTAACATGGAAATAAGAAATATTGCAATAATTGCTCACGTGGACCATGGGAAGACGACTCTCACGGATGCGCTTTTACGACAGACGGGCGTTGCGAAAGAGGGCGTGTCGATGGATTCAAACGCCCTGGAACTCGAGCGCGGCATCACGATTTATTCCAAGAACGCTGCAATCCCGTACAAAGATACGAAAATCAACATCGTTGACACGCCAGGCCACGCCGATTTCGGCTCTGAAGTCGAGCGAGTCTTGCGTTCGATTGATTCGGTGCTCTTGGTGGTAGACGCGCAAGAAGGCCCGATGCCACAGACACGGTTCGTTCTCAAGAAATCATTGGAGCTCGGCTTGAAGCCCATAGTCGTCATCAACAAAATAGATAAACCGGCGGCGGACCCTGCGCGCACGGAAGAGCAGGTGCTGGAACTTTTCATGGAACTCGGCGCATCCGATGAGCAGACCAATTTTCCAGTTGTCTACACCATCGGCCGGCAGGGAATCGCAAAACTGAAACTCGAGGACGAATCAAAAGACCTCACCCCGCTATTGGAAACAATTCTCGCGCACGTGCCCACTGCCTCGGGCGAACGCGGCGCTTCGAGCCGCGTTTTAGCCCAGCCCTTCAACCTCGGCTACGACAATTTCCTCGGGCGCTTGGCTGTCGCGCGCGTCTACGAAGGTACGCTCAAAAACAGCGACGCAGTTTTTGTGGTAAAACCGGATGGAACAGCGCGACCGGGGAAAATTACTAAGATGTTTACATTCAAAGGTCTCGCACGAGTGGAAACGAACGAAGTTGAGGCGGGCGATATCGTTCTTATAGCGGGACTCCCAGATATCTACATCGGCGAAACGGTGACAACGAACGTGGACGCGGAACCTCTGCCCGCGATTGAGGTAGACCCGCCGACCATCGCGCTGAATTTTCTCGTAAATAATTCTCCTTTCGCGGGACGCGAAGGCAAATTTGTCACATCGCGCCAAATCCGCGAGCGTTTGGAGCGCGAGCTTGAAATAAACGTCGGATTGCGCGTAGATTTTTCTTCCCTAAACGCTTCGCAGGGCGAAGCGTCGGGCGAGCATACCGCAACGCGGTATGCTGTAGCTGGCCGAGGCGAACTTCACGTCGCGATTCTTTTGGAGCAAATGCGCAGAGAAGGCTACGAGCTTCAGGTATCCCA
>CAYHST010000052.1:0-3462 GCA_964359415.1 uncultured Candidatus Saccharibacteria bacterium
GTTGCGCCGAATGGTAAGGCACCAGTCTTGAAAACTGGGGCCCCGCAAGGGGCTTGCAGGTTCGAGTCCTGCACCCACCGCAAGTTAAGGAAACAACGACTCTGCTATGATGCATTCATGTTGCAGGAAACCGCGCTAAAAATTTTGCAGACAGGCGCAAATGTATTTTTAACCGGAGAGCCGGGGAGTGGAAAGACGCATACGGTGAATCAGTATGTCCGCTGGTTGGAAGAGCTGGGGATTTATCCAGCCGTTACCGCTTCTACGGGAATTGCCGCGACCCACATCGGCGGCTACACGATACATTCGTGGAGCGGTATTGGAGTGAAGCGTGATTTAGATTTGTATGCGCTGGACAAAATTACGCAGAACGAGCGGGTCGTGCGCCGTGTGCGCAATACGTGCGTGCTTATCATTGATGAAGTTTCAATGCTTTCCGCAAAGACCCTTGGGATGGTAGAAGCCGTGTGCCGCGAGATACGGCACAAAGATGCGCCCTTCGGCGGGCTTCAGGTTGTTCTCGTGGGAGATTTTTTTCAGTTGCCTCCGGTTGTGCGGTGGGAATACAAAGAAGAACAAACACTGGATGCTGACACATTTTCCGCCGAAGGCGGATCCGCCTCGGGCGGAGAGCCGGCCACGCATTTCGCATTCTCTGCGCGCGCGTGGGAAACTCTGAGCCCCATCGTGTGCTACCTTTCGGAACAGCACCGGCAAGAAGATAAAGCGTTTTTGGAATTGCTTTCAGGCATACGGCGCGGCGCGTTCACATCTGCTCATAACGCACTTCTGGAAAAGCGGCGCGCATCTTCCGCCCGCGCTGGAATGACTCAACTCTACTCGCACAATGCGGATGTTGACCGTATCAATGATAAAGAACTCGCGAATATTTCCGGCGATGTTAGGAAATTTGTGATGACCTCCGGCGGAAAAAGCGCGCTCGTGGAAACCTTGAAGCGCGGGTGCCTTTCTCCTGAAACGCTTTCGCTCAAAATCGGCGCGCGGGTGATGTTTACTAAAAATGACGTGGAACGGAAGTTTATGAACGGAACATTGGGAATTGTCACGGGATTTGAAAGAGAAACTGGCTATCCGGCGGTAAAAACCCATTCCGGCCGCACGGTTATCGCGGAACCCGTGGAGTGGCACGTGGAAGACGGCGGGAAGGTGCTCGCGCGGATTGAACAAATTCCGCTCCGGCTCGCGTGGGCGATTACCGTCCACAAGAGCCAGGGGATGTCATTGGACGGGGCGCACATGGACCTATCGCAGGCATTTGAATACGGGCAGGGGTATGTGGCGCTCTCGCGGGTGCGCACTCTTGCCGGACTCTCGCTTGCAGGATTAAACGGGCGTGCGCTAGAAGTGCATCCGGAAGTCGCGAAGCGCGACAGAGATTTCAAATTGCGCTCCGCTTCTGCTCGGAAAGCTTTTGAAGAAATGCCGAAGAAGGAGCATGACATGCTTAAGCATAATTTTGTGGTTGCGTGCGGCGGAAGAGAGCTTGAAATGCCCGTCGGCAGAAAGGATTTAACAAAGGCGACTCGCGCGCGAAGCGCCGCCGCGGAGACTTACAAGAAATATTCTCTTTCCGACATTCGGCAACAGCACAGAAACGCATACCGACCGTGGAGCGAAGAAGATGACACGGAACTCCGGCACCGTTATCTCTCCGGTGAAAAAGTGAAAACGCTCGCGGAGTCTCTCGGCAGGCAGGCGGGTTCTATCCGCTCGCGCCTCGTAAAGTTCGGCCTTGTGCAATAGTACAAAGGCCTTTTTCGAGTATGCCATCAGCGCTCTATATATGTGATATAGTAATTTCGTATGGTTACTACGATGCAAAAAAACGGCACTATAGGGCCGGAACTCAAAGCTTTTATCGCGCACTCTATCCGGGAGATTCTGGACGATCCTGACTTTGGGTTGGAACTTACGGAGACTACAAAACGCCGCCTTCACGCCGCAAAAAACAAAAAACAAAAATGGATTTCTCACGCAGAAGTCAAAAAACGTCTTTGTTAATGCATGAGCGAGTGGAGAGTAGAATATACTGACAAAGTTCTCGTGGAACTTGAGGCGCTCGACCGCCCGATGCGCCGGCAGATTATTGACCGGTTGGAATGGTTTGCGGAACATTTTGACGAACTAACTCCGGCGCCGCTCCACGGCGACTGGAAAGGATTCTTTAAGTTTCGTATCGGCGACCGGCGTGTGGTTTACCACTTTGAGCCATCCAAGCAACTCATTCGAGTGCATCAAATTGACCGCCGCGATAAAATATATAAGCGACATGGTTGAGCTTTAAATCACCATGCACTCATACACAGGCATTGTTCAGAAGGGGCAGGGGCGCGCGGCGGCTCTTGGATTTCCCACGACAAATATTTCTCTTGCGGACAATTCGGTATCGGGCATTTACGCGGCGCGGGTGAGAGTTGGTAACACCGAATACATGGCGGCGGCATTTGCAGACCAAAAACGCAAAGTTCTTGAGGCGCATATGCTGGATTTTTCCGGTGAGTTAAGCGGAAAAAATATAACGATAGAGTTGTGCGAAAAAATCAGAGAGCACGGGGACTTCTCAAATGATAAAGATTTACGCGCGGCAATTGAAAGGGACGCTGTACGCGTACGCGCCTATTTCAATAATCATATAACTCGCGTCATGGTTTTCGGTACTTTTGACATGATTCACGAGGGGCATGAGGACTTGTTTAGGCAAGCGCGCGCGCTTGCCCCGAACCCCTACCTGATTGTTTCCGTTGCCCGCGACAAAGTTGCAGAACGGATTAAAGGAATGAGGCCAAGAAATGCGGAAAAAGCGCGCCGTACTGCGGTTGCGCGTCACGAGCTCGTTGGCGAGGCGGTACTCGGCGATGAAGCGGATTATATCCGGCATATTCGTGCGAATATGCCGGATATAATTGCTCTCGGGTACGACCAAGAAGGCGAGTTTGTGGAGAACCTGGAAAAAGATTTGAAAAAAGCTGGAATGAAAACCCGCGTGGTGCGGCTAGGCGCATACAAGCCGGAGGCGTATAAAACATCTAAACTTATATGATGAATCCCGTTAGAGGTCGCGGAAGTTCAGACGGTGTTATATTTGCGATATGTTTTCCACCGGTCGAAAGGTTACGATATCTAAATTTCAAGTCGGAAGCGCAAGCTTCCTACCTCTAACGGGATGAAGTACCTCGGCATTGATTACGGGGCGAAAAGGATTGGAATTGCGGTTTCCAATAGCGAAGGAACGCTCGCATTTCCGCGCGCGACTATAGAGAACGATGCGCGGCTGTTCGAATCGCTGAAACGCCTGATTACAGACGAGAAAATAGAGACTGTTATCGTCGGCGATACGCTCTCATTTTCCAATTTGCGAAATCCGGTTACCAAAGATGCCGAGAATTTTGTCGTGCGATTAAGAAAGGAAATATCTCTGCCGGTTGAAAAGGCATGGGAAGC
>CAYHST010000052.1:3562-6627 GCA_964359415.1 uncultured Candidatus Saccharibacteria bacterium
GGAATTGAAAGCCATGGGATGATTCTTGTTGTCGGCGAGGAAACTGGAATTTCACTGATGAATCCCGACAAGGAAGTGCCACCCGGTTCGCGCATACGCTGACAGTTTGCGCGCGGAGTGCTGTATAATTACGGAATGTGGTCCTCTAAAACACTCTCCAATTCGTTCATGCAGGAAAGCTCATTCTCCCGCGCGTTCGCGCGCTGGTTTCCTACGCCGCATCTTTTGGTTCCTCGCTCAGCTGGGATAGATATTTCGGACGCGTCAATCAAGTGGATAATCATTGTTCCGCACAAAGAAAGCCGCAGAGTTTTAGCATGGGGCTCGCTTCCGCTCCAGCCAGGCATAGTCGTTGAAGGAACGATACGGAACGAAGCCGCTCTCACCGAAGCGCTGGCTCGATTGAAGATTGAACTCGGGCCAGTTTTGCGCGCGCACGCCGCGCTTCCGGAAGAAGTGGCATTCGTTTTCAACATGCACGTTCCCGCGAAATCAGAACGCGAACAAATATTGCGGATGATTGAATTTGAGCTTGAGGGAAGGGTTCCGATACCTCCCTCGGACGCTGTGTATGATTTTAATATCATATCGGAAAACGATGTATCGGGAACGGAGATAGGCGTCGTAGTGTTTCCACGCGACCTATCGGAGAGCTACGCGAGAGTTTTTGACGCGGCAGGAATTGAATTGCTGTCTCTCGAAGTGGAAGCGCGCTCCATTGCTCGCGCGATATCAAGCGGCAGTCCCGACGAGCCGATAACGCTTTCCGTTGATTTTGGATTAGAGAGGACAGGGTTTGCGGTTCTGAAGCATGGGATTCCGATATTCACTTCCACGGTTGCGGTTGGCGGGAATCCCATAACGCACGCTCTCATGGAAAAGCTTTCCGTCTCGAAAGAAGAGGCGGAGAAAATAAAAAACATGGAGGGTCTTTTGTCGAAAGACGGGGCGAAATCAGCTGGAACCGAGATTGTCGCGAATACCGTATCGGTGCTGGCCGGCGAGGTGGCGAAGCATTACCGCTACTGGGATACGCGCAGGAACGAGAAAGGAGAGCGCGTGACGCCCGTGGAGCGGGTTTTCATAGTGGGCGGGAGCGCGAATATCAGGGGCATCGTCGATTACATCGCAGAGCGCGTGCAGGCCCCAACGGAGAAACCAAACGTGTGGCAGAACGTGTGTTCGTTCGAGGAATATATTCCGCCGATTGACAGAAAAACTTCCCTCCAATTTGCAACCGCGATAGGGCTTGCACTCCGTGGAATGTAGAGAATTCTAAATTATGTCAAACTTGCTTCCGAAAGAGAAATTGCAGATTGAGTTGAGCAGGTTTAAGAACCGGCTTCTACTTGTCGGCGCTCTGGCATTTCTTGTAACGGCCGTTCTTTCCGCGTTAATGCTTATCCCTTCCCACGTTGCCTTGAAAATTGAGTACCGGAATCCGGAGCAACAAAGTGCAGACACAGCCGGTGCAACACCAGCGGCAATTACTGAACAGACAAGTGAACGAAACGACCTCATACGCGCGCAGGCCCTGCTTCTCTACGTTCAGACGTTTGTTTCAACAACGACCTCCCCGACAGAAGCTATTAATGCCGCTCTCGCACTTCGTCCTCAAGATGTCCGCGTTGAGCGCATTTCGTTCATATCCGGTGGAAACGGAACGATGACGATTTCCGGGGTTTCGCAGGCTCGCGAAAGCATCAGCGGCTACAAAGACGCACTTTCTAAAAGCGGACGTTTCAATAGCGCCACTGTTCCTGTGGGGGCTCTGATAGGAACCGAGGGCGGGAAGTTTACCATTACTTTGTCAGGGATATTGTAATTATATGAGAATGCGTAACATCGGAGTTCTTGCCTGGATAGCTGTAGCGGCGGCTTTAGTTCTATGGACCGCAGTTGTTATGTATGACTCATGGATATCGACGCAACTTGAATCGCGTTCGTCGCAGACAACGGATGTGCAGACTACATCCGAGCGCGACATCGCGGCTGTTCGTCTTCACGCGCTCGCGCGCGATACTGAAAATCAGCGCGCGCAGTTGGACAGTCTAACTCATGCGGACGTTATCAGTGTTGCCGACACAATTGAGGGTATCGGCAAAATTTCCGGAGTTCAACTGAAGATTGGAGCGGCGACACCGGAATCTACTGCACAGAAGAAAAGCGAGGGGAAGACAGCGGCGCTCAATGCAGTTGGTTTTGTTATTGAAGCGGACGGGACTTTTGCGGCGGTTATGCAGGCCGCCGCGTTGCTTGAATCTCTCCCAATACTTTCCTCTATTCAAAATCTGGAATTTGAACGCGTCATGGCGTTCTCTGATTCCAAGTCTGCTAAATCGACTTGGCATTTAACCGCGCGCATACGCGTTGTTACTGCCGCCGATATTTCATCATGAAACAAAACGCGTACACCAGTATACGAGATGCGTACATGTATCGGCACGTGCCTGAATGCATGCGCGTGCTGGCGGATTTCTATTGGCGCTTGCTCCTGTTCGTAGCGCTTGGTGTTCTTGCTCTCTCACTCGTGTACGGGGTTACTAAATTATCTTATGTGATAGCTGAAAACGATAGGACATTCTCGCAGAGTGTTAACGCAACACAGCAGGCGCCGAAACTGGACAAAACCCAATTACAAGCGACGATAAAGGCATTCAGAGAGCGTGAGGAGCGATTCAATTCGTTAAAGACAGTACCGCAAAAAATCTCCGACCCCTCACGCTAGTTCGTTTTGTTGTTGCCAGAAAAACATATACAGAACGGGTATTTTGGGGTAAAACTACTGCAAGCCCCTGTAGTTCAATGGACAGAACTGCGCTCTTCTAAGGCGTTAATGTAGGTTCGATTCCTACCGGGGGCACACAAAAAAGACATGCGTCTTTTTTGTGTGTGCCCCCGGTATGGAAAGGGGTCGGGGAACGGAAGTTCCCCGTGGAGGAAGGAATGGGAAAACCGAGGGTTTCCCAGGTGCCGATGGGCACCAAAAGTAAAGAATATTTACTTTTGACGCGCGCTTAGCTCAGTTGGTTAGAGCATCGCATTTACACTGCGAGGGTCGGGGG
>CAYHST010000053.1:0-6545 GCA_964359415.1 uncultured Candidatus Saccharibacteria bacterium
AAAGCCGACGCGCGAAATTCTTTCGCAGGCAATAACCGACGTGGCGAAGAAAGAAAGGTACTCTCTGGAGCGCCCCGCCTCGGAGCTAATCGCGCTTCTCGCGGAAGGTTCTTTCCGCGACGCGCTCGGTATTTTGCAGAAAGTGCTCGCCGTTTCAAAAGATAAAAAAATAGACGCGGAAGAAGTGGAATTGGTTTCCGGAGCTCCGCGCGCGGAACTTGTGCGGGACTTGCTCTCGGCACTCGCGAAAAAAGACGACTCCGCGGCGCTCGGAGTGATACAGAAAACCGTATCGGAAAACATGGACCCGAGGGTGCTGGCGAAACTACTCATTCATCGCATGCGTGTTGTCTTGCTCCTTCGGCTTGCACCCGATGTCGCGGAGTCGCTCGCGCAGGAATTTGGCGAAGCCGACGCGGAGCTTGCAAAGAAATTGTCAAAAGAGCCGGGCGTGAATTCGGGCACGATGCGCGCGCTTCTGGATGCCTACGCTCAAATGGCATATTCCGCAGTTCCGCATCTTCCGCTTGAATTGGCTGTGATTGATATCTGCCAGAAAGAGCCAGACTGACGAACATGCGAAAACCACCAAAGAAATCGGATTGCAGGCCAAATACAAAAACAAAACCCGCAAAGCAGGAGACGTCGTGGGGGCATGTGGCAGATTGGTACCACCAGCATGTTTCAGAGTCAGGGAATACATATCACGAAACGGTCATCAAGCCGAATTTGCTCCGCGTACTCGGGCCTATCCGCGGGAAGCGCATTTTGGATGTCGCTTGCGGAGAAGGATTTTTCTCGCGAGCTATTCACAACGCGGGCGCGGTTGTTACTGGCGCCGATATCGCACCGGAGCTTATCAAAATCGCAAAGCAAACCGGACCCTCCGAGATAACCTATATTGCCGCCCCCGCCGAGCGCATACCGCTACCCGCCGATGGAGACAACGTCGGCACCTGTAGACGGTTTGATGTGGCGGTGTGCGTACTCGCTATGCAGAACATAAAGAATCTTTCCGGCACATTGGCCCAAGTTTCGCATCTTCTGAAAAAGGGAGGAGAGTTTGTCGCTGTCCTCAATCATCCGTGTTTCCGCATTTTGCGCGATTCGACGTGGGGCTTCGACAACGCAACTAATATTCAATTCCGCCGACTCGACAGATATCTTTCCGAAAGCTCGCATGAAATACAGATGCATCCCGGCTCCGCGCCTGGCGTTACCACTATGTCGTACCACCGCCCGCTTCAGCTATATATGAAAGAATTAGCGAAACACGGCTTTGTACTCGCGGGCTTGGAAGAATGGATTTCCAACCGCGTGAGCGAGCGTGGGCCAAGAGCGGAAGCCGAAGACAGGGCAAGAAAAGAATTCCCGCTGTTCCTGATGCTCAAAGCGCAGAAGCAATAATTACAATAGATAAATTATAAGGTTTGGGTTACAGTAGAGGACATTGGGGGGTCGTCTAACGGTAGGACTCCGCCCTTTGGAGGCGGCTATAATGGTCCGAATCCATTCCCCCCAGCCAGCTTATGCTAAGTCAGGTGACTGATTCCGTTGAGTTTATACAACAACACAAAGTTGGTGACGAATTATTGTTGCTCCCATCTGGAGAGCAAGTCTCGATACGAAAGTACTTCCTTGAGTTCAAGAGCTGGCGGGGTGCGCCAGTTCCAAACACATACAATGGAAAAGCTGTTATCGATTGGAACGGCGAGCCTGTCTTCGCGGAGCTTGCCGTCTTACGTCTATTCCAGTCGCATAGATGGGATGGTGTGTGGGTTGACTCATACCGCGGAAAATTCAGAGCTGGTCTCCCTGATGTCGTTGAGCCAATAGAACTTCCGCAAAAACAGAGAAAGCTAATTGACTCAATTCGGGCCAAGACGGGTCGATCTGGTGGCTGTTGGGATGTGCTGGCATGGAAGGGGAACACGACACTTTTTGTCGAACTTAAGCGTCGAAAGAAAGACAACGTTCAAACCACACAAATCGAGTGGCTCACGGCGGCGATTGAGTTAGGGCTCACCACGAATAATTTTGTATTGGTTGAATGGGATCTATCATCCCGGCAACTTGCATTTGAATACCCGGAGGATAGAAAGTTTTTTACCGATCTTCTTGGTGGAGGAGACGAGAAAAGATTCGAAGAAGATTTCTCCGACTATTTTGATTTTCGTCACCCTGCCATCAAGCGGTGGGAGTTCAATAAGACGAGCAAAAAGACCCTCGCCGGGCTGGTAAAGAAGTATGGCGAGGTCTGTCAACTACATATTCATCCCGACTGTAGCAAGGTGAGTGTATGGGAGCCAGATCACATCATCCCGCTCTCGACCAATGAGTTGAATAAAAAATTACGGCACATGGAGCGTATATCGGATGAGAAGATTCCGGCACAGAGTTTCGGCTCCAACCATCCCAAGAACTTAATTTTGGCCTGCAAGCGATGTAATGCGTTCAAGAAACACCGTATAATCTGGCCTCTATCGAGACCCGACTGAGACCCCTCAATCTGGTACACTGAAAACGCTCAAAGAACCCCTCAACGGCCTCACTGTGGTGGGTTCCAGACCGAGCCAGTCAGCCGTTTTATTCTTTATGAAAATCGTTATTCTAGACGGCCATACATTAAACCCCGGCGACAATCCGTGGGATGCTGTCGCTGAGCTTGGGGAGTTCGTTCTTTATGACTACACGCCTGCTGGACAAGTGATTGAGCGGTCGCTCGATGCCGATGTCATCGTTACCAACAAAGCTGTTCTCTCTGCCGAAGTGATTAACAAATTGCCGAAGTTGAAATTCATCGCCGTTACCGCAACCGGGTATAACATCGTGGATATTTCTGCGGCGCGCGAGCGCGAAATTCCAGTTTCCAACGTTCCGGAGTACAGCACAGATTCTGTCGCGCAATTCACTTTTGCTCTTATCTTGGAGTTGGCTCATCACGCCGGGCGGCACAGCGATTCGGTTCGCGCGAGCGAGTGGAGCAAGCATCAAGATTTTTGTTTTTGGGAAACACCCCAGATAGAACTGAAAGGGAAGACCCTTGCTATCATCGGTTACGGAAAGATAGGGCACCGAGTGGGGGAAATCGCCGAGGCGCTCGGCATGAAAATCCTAACCGCAGGACGCGACTTGGCAAAAGTGCGCGAGGCAGTCGCAAAAGCCGACGTGGTTACGTTCCATTCTCCGCTTACTGATGCCAACAAGGGAATCATCAATCGCGAGCTTCTCGCGCTGATGAAGCCGACGGCGTTTCTCATTAACGCGGCGCGCGGCGGCCTCGTTGTGGAGCAGGATTTAGCCGACGCGCTGAACGCAGGGAAAATCGCGGGCGCGGCAGTGGATGTTGTTTCCGTTGAACCGATTAAACCCGACAACCCATTGCTGAAAGCAAAGAACTGCATCATCACTCCCCACATGGCATGGGCCAGTCTCGAGGCGCGGCAAAGATTGATGCAAGCGACTGCGGAAAACATCCGCGCATTTCAAGAAGGCAAACCTACGAATGTAATCAATAAGTGAGAGTCTTCTTTTAAACATTCTCATATTCTTAAGAATACGAGAATGTTTAGGGCGTATTTTCCGCGGGTTAAACCCGCTGGAATTCGCTAGATTACTGCGGGCGAACAAGTAGCGGACTAAAAAAGAAATTGATAATCGATGCCGCCATTGAAGCGGGGGAGGCAAAACCAGCTGGGCCTGAAGCGGGCGCCGGCTCCCGTATTGGCGCGGGAGCGGTCGGTTGCTGGGGCGCGCCACCGCCATCAGTTGGCGGTGGCGAGGCGCTTACAGAATTCTGAATTTGGGCGCCGCCGCCTGTGCCTTGCGGCGGTTGATAAACAGTTCCCGCTGGCCCACCATTGAATTGTTGCATTGGCCGGATTTCTTCTCGCTGAAATTGCTGTGTTTGCGGCAATCGCGACCCGGCAGGCGGAGGCGAACAATTCTCTCCTTGGCACGAATATTGCCCATCTCCGGGCCGCGGTCTGTACTCAACACGCTGATTGTTCCGGTCGTATGGCGGACGGCCCCTCTCAAAATCGGGAGGGCGCCGTTCTTCGAAACTGCCCGGCCCGTTGGGAGGGAACTGCTCGCCATTAAACGGCATTCTCTCTCTCATCTGATTAGGCCCTCGCTGCTGGAAATTACCCCGCTCTTTCTGGCCTTGTGGTCCGGAGTCTTCCAGACCGCGGATTTGTTCTCCATCAAACGGCGCTCTGCCTCGCATTTCATTAGGGCCTCGCGGTTGGAAATCGCCTCTCTCATCCGAACCTCTAGGGTCGAAGTCCTCCGGACCGCGGCCTTGCTCGCCATTAAAGGGCGCTCTGCCTCGCATTTCACTACGGTCATTACGATTTTCAGGCCCAAAATCACCTTGTTCGCCCGGGCCTTGTGGCCCGAAGTTTTCCGGACCTCGGTCGCCATTTTGTTCTTCCATTTGAACGCGCTGTTCCTCTTCTTGACGGAAACATACTGACATCTTTTCGCCAAGCTCGCGCGTAGGCCTCATGGCGCCGGCTTTTAGTTTTTCGAAATTGTCTTTGCCGAATATATTTTCAAGGCACGCGATGGTTTCAGGCGTGGCACCCGATAACGAATCTCGGAACCGCTTATCCCCCTCTTCCATTCTTTGCAGTTCTTCCGGCGGTATCAGGCCGTTATCCTTGGCAAACTGAAAGCAGACCCCTTGATTCTCCGGACTACTATCACAGAATGCGTCGCATTGTTCCTTGCCTTTGCAACCGCCGGGGCCTTTGCCGCGTGTTTTCTTTGCCATCTTTGCTTCGTCATTCGACATAAACCCTGCCGCTTCCGCGAACGCGATACATGCTTCAATGTTTTGTTCCTGACCGCAATATTCGTCGCATTCCTCTTTGCCTTTGCATGGAAGCGGTTTCACCCCGCTTTTAATCGCTTGCACCATCTTTTGCGCGTTGGCCTGCTCTTCCGGAGACATGAATCCGGCTTCGGACGCAAATGCGACGCATTCCTCGATGTGGTTCGGGTCATCGCAGTAAGAATCGCACGCCTTCTTACCGCCGCAGGGCGGCGGCTTGACTCCGCGCTTGATAGCGGCCTGCACTTTTTTGGCCTCGTCCAATTCCTTCGGCTGCATTATGCCCGATTTTTCGGCATAGGCGACGCACTCGTCTATGTTGGCGATGTCGTTGCAGAATGCCTCGCATGAATCCTTGCCCGTGCATCCTCCGGGACCCTTGCCCCCTGCCGCCAAGAATTTCTTTGCCGACGCAAGTTCTTGCTCCGGCATCAGGTTGTTCTTTTCGGCAAACGCGATACACGCTGACAGATTGTCCGGCTTGTCGCAATACGCCTTGCAGTCTGCTTTGCTTTTGCAATTTCCGAGTTCGGCGATTGGGTAGGCAAAAGAAGACGAATCCTCCGATCCCGAAGCTCCTGTTTGCGCCGAGGCTTGCCCGATGATGAGGATTGAAAAGAAAACAGCCCCCATGATAATCGCGAGCGGTATGTATCTTCGATTTATGGATATTGCCATATTATTACTCAAATGGATTGGTTTTTACGCTTTTAAAAGGGTTGGTCTTATCGACTGGATTGATATCGGGCTTTTTTTCAAGAGGTGCGTCTGTCCCGTAAGATTGGACGGCTTGTTCGGTGCCGGGGCTGATTTTGGGCTGATAAAAGTAAAGCGCGGCACCGAGGCCGAGCAGGACGAGTACGGCAACGGCGGCAATCGAAATACCCTTTTTATCCATAGATTTATGAGATTTTGATAAGCTTTAATTATAAAGGAGCGGACGGCATGTGTTAAGGGGGACTAAGTGGATAATCCTTCTGGCGAACTGCTGTATATGCTTATTCGCGCGAATAAGCATATAGTAATAGGAATATTTAATCTGTTGAATGTGCCGAGTTGCTTCGAGTGTTTCATACGGCAAGGACGAACTTAAGCATGAACCAGAAGTGGCTGAAACTGCCGAGCATTACGAAAACATGGAATATATCGTGGAAGGAATACCACTTATTTAGCTTTTTCACGTCATCGAGCGCGCAGAATATTGTTCCTACAGTATAAAAGATTCCTCCGGCAAGAAGCCACAGGATTCCCTCAAGCGGAAGCGCCTCTTTGAGAGGGACCAAAGCGATTACGATGAGCCAGCCCATCAAGAGATATAAGCCGCCGGAAATCCATCGCTGAACTGGCCGAAATACTTTAATTAAAACACCGGAGAGAGCAAGCCCCCAAATAGCGCCGAACATGCTCCATCCCCACGCCGGAGGGAGAACAAGAAGCACAAGAGGAGTGTATGTACCGGCGATAAGAATGTAGATAGCTATGTGGTCGAGAATTTGGAAAAGGTCTTTAGCGGGATGATTTTTGGAAAGAAAATGGTACAGAGCGCTGAAAAAATAAAGCAGGACAAGCGATGCCCCGAAAATCGAGAAACTGACGACATGCGTTGCTGTACCGCGCAGAGCGGCCAGCGTAACCAAGAGTGAAAGTCCTGCAATGGAAAGAAGCGTGGCGACAAAATGCGTCGCACTGCTTATCGGTTCATTTGAGT
>CAYHST010000054.1:0-5892 GCA_964359415.1 uncultured Candidatus Saccharibacteria bacterium
GGCGGTAACACAGACAGTACGACTTTCTTTAGCCGGCAAGAGGTTGCTTTAATCGTATCAATTTGAAAAATGGGGTCAGGCACCATTGTTTAGGCACCGTTGTTTCGCTTTTTGTGTGGTCTAAAATTTTCCACCAAGGACCGTCCTATGGTGTGTGGAGGTTTAACCTCAATCTCTTACATCTTTTCTCTACATCTTTTCTACTAACTACTTACTACTAACTACAGACCAGCTCTAGATACTCACAATCACAGGAATTACGATTGGTCGCTTCCTTGTCCTGCTCAATAGGAATTTGGAGACGGATTCGGCCAAGTCTTCTCTTGCGGCGTCGAGGTCAGCGGCTCGGGGGATAAGGGGGTCAGGTACCCTTTTCTGTTGTTCCTCCCGGCACCAATGAGGAAACGGGGACAGGCACAATTATTTCGTTAAATATGTGTTCTAATCCATTTTGTTTTTTCAACCCACAAAAACCTCTCAAGCCGAACACCCGCTTTCTTTAGCCGGCAAGAATGCCAGGGTTGCTTGACAGTGTAGAGTCTCACATATACACTTTGAATATGAGAATTTTTGACGAGGTCGTCGGGTTTGAATGGGACGACGGCAATCGGGACAAGAATCTCGTTAAACACGGCGTGTCGAATGGTGAGTGCGAGGAGGTGTTCCTGGATAGCCACAAAGTCGTTCGCAAGGACAGTGAACATTCAAGCGCTGAAAAGAGACACGTTGTGATCGGCAAGATTAATCAAGGTCGAATCTTATTCGTATCGTTTACCGTACGGCGAGACCGGATTCGTGTCGTCTCGGCTCGCGATGTGAACAAAAAAGAAAGAAAATACTATGATCAATAAAAAAAAGAGAAAACTCCCCGTTTTTAAGAGCGAAGATGATGAGCGTGACTTTTGGGCGAAGTCCGATTTAACCGATTATTTTGACAAGAGCGAATTTGTCCGTGCAGTATTTCCCAATCTCAAACCCACTTCTTCTTCTATATCGCTCCGTATTCCAGCGCACCTAATCGCACGCGTGAAAGAACGTGCCAACGCGCTTGATATTCCTTACCAATCGCTCATGAAAGAGTATATCGCGCGCGGCGTTTCAAAATAATAGACGGGCGGTCTCCTCAGGGAAATGGGGCCAGCCACCATTTATGATCGTCTCTTTCCACCAAGGACCGTCCTCTATAAGTGTTTACGGTTTATTGCCGACTTTTCTAAATACTCACTATCACAGGAATAACGATAGGCCTTTTCATGGTTCGGCTCAAAAGAAATCTTGAGACTGATTCAGCTAGGTCTTCACGCGCGGCGTCTAAGTCTGCGGCTCTTGGGTTCCTCATAGAGGCCTCCACGCTTTTTCTGATGATGAGGCGCGTTTGGTCCATCAAGTCCTTGTTATCGCGCAAGTACACGAATCCGCGCGAGATTATATCGGGTGATTTGTGAAGCTTGCCTGTACGGCGGTCGATTGTGGCGACCACGACGCAGAATCCTTCCTGACCGAGCGCCTTTCTATCGCGCATCAGAACGTCGGAGATTTCCGACACGGTATTGCCTTCAACGACGCGCAATTCAGCGGGAGCCTTTACCGGCAACTTTGAGATTTTCTCGCCGCCGTTCTGAATCTCAATAATTGAGCCGTTGTCCGGTATGGCGATATTTTGTTCCGGCACGCCTAGTTCTTCAGCGAGGTCGGCATGAACGCGAAGCATATAGTGGTAGCCGTGTATAGGAATGAAGAATTTCGGTTTGATTTGCTTATGAATCCAAGCGGCTTCCTCGCGGTTGCCGTGGCCGGAAGCATGCACGTCGCTCGCATGGTAGGTGATGATGTGCGCACCCTGGCGCGAAAGATTATCTTTTAACTTTTGCACGGCGCGCTCGTTGCCCGGAATAACGGAAGATGACAACACAACTGTATCTGTTGGCTGAAGCCGTATGTATTTGTGCGTCTTGTTGCCGATGCGCGCGAGCGAGGCGAATTCGTCTCCCTGCGCGCCAGTCGCGAGAATGATGAGCTTATCCTGCGGATACTGCATCATATTCTCAACAGAGATGACAGTGTCATCTCTGTATTTAATTAGTCCGATTTCGCGCGCGATTTCAATATTCGTACGCATTGAGCGCCCGTCAATCACAATTTTCTTTCCGTACTCTTCGGCGAAATGAACAACGCGAATCAAGCGTTCAAGATGAGAAGCGAACATTGCGATGACGAGACGCCCTTTGCCGTTCTTGATTATGTTCTCCAGAGTTCTGTAAACAGTTGATTCTGGAATCGAAAATCCCGGTTGCCATACGTTGGTGCTGTCCATGAGGAGAACCAGCACCTTTCGATTTTTGAACATCCCAAATTCTTTTTTCTCTTCATCTGACGGCTCGCCGTCCAAGTGATTGAGTTTGATGTCGCCGGTAAAAACCGCGTCGCCCCACGGAGTCTCAATAATGATGCCCATGGAATCCGGTACTGTGTGCGTAACGCCGAAAAAACGAATGGTGGCCTTGCCCAATTTTAGAACCTCATCTTCTTCCACCTCGCGGATTTGCACAGGAACAGTTTGAGAGAATTCTTCTTGGCGTTTCTTTATCATCATTCCCGTCAGCTTTCGCGTGTATATCATCGGATTGCCGATTCGGTCAATAATGTAGGGAATCCCGCCTATGTGGTCCAGGTGCCCGTGCGTAATGAGAAGGCCGCGAATTTTATCCTTTCGTGTTTCCAGATAGCCCGTATTCGGCAAAATGTAATCAATGCCGGGGGTCTCTACTTCGCTGAAAGCGAACCCGCAATCAACGATAAAAATGTCGCCTCCGAATTCAATCGCCGTCATGTTGCGCCCGACTTCCTCCACGCCGGAGAGGGGAATGATGCGTATCGTGTCTTCCGCTGGCGGCGGCAAGGGGGCGCTTTGCGGGCGCCCGCGCGTCTCGGAAGAACGGTGATGCTCCACTTTCGTGCGGGTGGCGCGGCGCGGAGGGCGCGCCTGATGCGATGCGCCAAAACTCCGGCGGCCGGGCCTCGACGGCCTGTGAATAGGCCCTCTGTGCGCAGGAGTACCCGCTGGCCTTGTTGTTCTAGGCCTATAGACGCTTCCACGCGCGTGCGGCGAGGCAGGCGCGCTACCGCCCGCGATATTCCTCTCCGGCAGATTTGTATTCGGTCCTGTTGTATCCATGGTATCCATTGGAGGTTGAAGGTTAAAATTAAATTTGGTTTTCTTGGTTAGTGAAGAAATTCCATATACGTTCGGTATCCGTATACCATTCGTACACGTTCTGAAATCTTTCTGAAGGCGTCGTAAGCGCGCCGAGCCGGATGCCTTGCAGATTTTTAGGCACGACATAAATAAATTCCGGAGAGTAAATGAAAATAGCGGGCTGTTCCTTTACGATAATCGCCTCGAATGACTTATAAAGCTCCTCGCGCTCGTTTCTCGAAGTCAGCGCGCGCGCGTTTGAGAGAAGGGAATCCGTTTTGGTATTGGCATACATGGCCAAGTTAAGCCCGGGGTCGTTGCGCTGGCTCGAGTGCCAAAAGGCAAACAGGTCGATAGACCGCCCGACTACCTCGCCGAATAGAATCGCGTCGTACGCGCGCGGCCGGATTATGTTCGTATTGAGCTCCGACAGAGGATATATCTTCACATTGACCTGGATGCCGGCCGCTCTCCAGAATTCGGCAATTTTGTTTGCCGTAGCGGAAAGTTCCGGCGAATCCGAGGTTGCGAGAGAAAGCGAAAGTATCTGCTTTCCGCCTTTGGCGGACTTTTTCCAAACCTTTTCTTTTTGGTCGTAAGTCCATCCTCCGCGAGAAAGGATGTCGCGCGCTTTTTGAGCGCGCTCGGAGCCTGACAATGATGGAGCTGGTTTTGACGATTGGAAATTGCGAATAACGCCCGGCGGTATCGGTCCGTCCAGAACGACCCCGTATCCGCTAAGAACGGAATCAATTATCGAGCCTTTGTCTATTGCCGCGTTCATGGCAGAGCGCACCGAGGCATCGGCAAGCGCGGGAGCGCGCCCTTGATTGAAGAAGACGCCGAACACGCGCGGAAGAGGAACGTTCATAACGACACTCTCGCTCATGTTTACCGAAGAAAGGCCTGCCGGCGTAACACTCGCGAGCCCTGTCACCCTCCCGGCATTCCAAGCTTTGATTAGCGAATCCTCATTGGGATAAAATATGAAATTGATTTTATTCAGATAAGGGACCCCAAGCGTGAATTTATCGAACGAGGCGAGCGAGTAACTTGTCGCCGCGCCGGTGCTGTCTGTCTGCAATTTCGAGACTTCGTATGGCCCGCTCCCGATAGGATGGGTATTAAGAGGGTAAAATGGGAATTCCTCCGGGCTTACGGAACTCCAAAGATGTTTCGGAAGAATGCCGATGGTCGTATTTTCCAAGAACGGCGCGTACGCGTGCTGGAGCTTGAAAACAACCGTGCGCGAGTCGGGGACAGAAACCAAAACACCTTCCCAATCGGCGCGGCGCGGGCTTTTGATTTCCGGATTTTGTATCGTTTGTATCGTAAAAAGAACATCCTCCGCCGTAAGCGCGGTTCCGTCGTGGAATTCAGCATCTTTCCGAAGAGTGAAGGTGTATGTCGTTCCATCAGGAGAAATGTCGTAGCTTTCAGCAAGGTCGGGAATGACGGAGTCGCTGGCCTTTGAAGAAGCGTCGCGGGGATTCGGCAATGGCCTTGTCAGTCCTGAAAACACCAACTGCGTCAGGTCCTCGTCGGATTGGGAAAGAGCGAGAACCGGATTAATGAAGCGCGGCGGCTCAACTATGCCCTCGGTCAGCGTCCCGCCCTTGACCGGCACATCGACCGAAACAGCGGCATTAACTCCGGAGAGGAGTGCAAGCGCGCTCAACGCAAGCATGGCCGATAATATGTATAAAAAAAGCCTTTCGCCCGGAGTAAATTCCCGCAATCGGTTCTCCAGTTTTGACAAATGCAAGAAACTCCGCTCGCGCGTGAGCTTTTCGGACAGTTCCTCGGATATTCCTAAAGCCATGAATGTGATGATTATCTAATTTCGAGAAATGCTTGTAAAAACTAAGTTCTAAAATTAAGGGCGTTACAGTTCGCAGAAAATCTTCTCGCTGCACCACGCATCAAGGCGATGCTTCAGAATGGAAACAATTCAGCCGTAAAACCAGTTAGTACCGAATAAAATTAATGTACCACCTTCCATTACTTACACAATGCCCGCAAACTACGCATGTCCATGGCTAGGTCAGGATTCGCAATTAATTTTAGACGGCACTAGTTTATGAGTAGATTAATGAGCGCTGAAAGCGCGAACAGAATACCAAGGACTATGGTAGCAAAGAAAAGTGTCTTTTCCAACCCCCTGCGGGTATGGAATCCGGAGCTGAAGTTATCGGCTCCGAACGCGCCGCCGAGTGATGCCCCCGTGTGTTGCAACAGAATCGCCAAAATTAGAAGCACGGAGAGCGTTATCTGCGCGTACGGCAGTATGCCTTGGAGAAACTCCATTGAGCGGCAGTGTAGCACAGACCAGTAAAGAAATCAATGTAAAAGAAATCAATGTACGGTTGACATCGAGGTTTTAGTTTATATAATAGCCCCCGCATTATAAGTTTATAAAATACTTGTTTTATGAAAAAACAATCCAAAATTACCGGTAACAAAATCCGCCCATTGGCTGACAGGGTTTTAGTGAAGCCGGAAGAAAATTCCGACGAGAAATCTCCTTCCGGAATCATCATTCCCGATACCGCGCAGAAAGAAAAGCCAGCTAGAGGCGAAGTAATAGCCGTCGGTCCTGGAAAGATCGGGGACGATAACGAACTTATTCCGGTTTCCGTGAAGGTAGGAGATACGGTAATGTTTTCCAAATACGGATACGACGAAGTGAAAATCGG
>CAYHST010000055.1:0-2760 GCA_964359415.1 uncultured Candidatus Saccharibacteria bacterium
ATTTTTTGGGACGGCTCGCGCAATTTTATAATCAGCTGTATCGCCTCCAAATTGATTGTCTGCGCCGCAACGGGGTCTGTGTCGCAGGCGGGAGCGCCCACGATGCAGGCAAGCGGAATAATGAAGTCCTTTCCTTTTATGTGCTCGGCAATTAGTTTCTCATCGCGCGCGTCGCCCCTGACGATGGTCAATGTTTTAAAATTGCACACATCAAGCAAAGATACCTGATTGTAGAGAAAATTATCGATGACTGTAACCTCATGCCCGGCGCGCAAAAGCTCGGGAACAAGAATTGATCCTATGTATCCGGCTCCTCCAGTGACAAGTATTTTCATAATGAGTCTATTATATTTCTAGTCTGCGATTTTTACAAACTTTCTCTTAATTACCAAGTACGAGGTTGACAAATCTCTGCTTTTATGCTTAGCTTTAACCAGTAGATTGGTCCATATTTTAAGGGCTAATTTTTGAAATTCGCAATATGAAATAAACGGTTTTCCCGATTAACTTTTTGCCCATTATGGGTATGGAGGCATTATGGAATCCATAGCTGGGATTATTCGCAATTTTTTTCTGTCGCATCTTGAAGTTTTTGCGCCGCAGCGCCGCGAGGCGATGAGATGGAAAGACGACGGGAGTATGGCAGGATCAGCCGATGACGACATGGATAAAGCGCTCAACGTATTTTTACGCGAGCACTTCTCTGTGCCTGTGATAAGCGAGGAACAAGAATATTCTTGGCCTCCTTCACATAAGCGTTTCTGGCTCATTGACCCGCGTGACGGGTCAAACAACGCGGCGCGCGGATTGTATCCGCTCGTCGGTTCCATGGCATCGCTTTTCGAGGACGGCGAACCAGTTTTTAGCTCAATCTTTGTTCCCGCAGAGGAACGTGATTGTGGAAACGGTTTTTATTTCGCTATCCGCAACGGCGGGGCATGGCGCTGGGAAACCGATCATCCTGTCCAGATCCACGTTTCAAAAACAGACAGAGTGGAAAAAGCAGGACTTTTGATTGAGGGTCCTTCGCGCAAAGTGGCTGCCGACGACAGAGTTCGGAAGCTACAGCAAGCGATGGCCTGGCGTATCAACCTCACTTGCGCATGGACTTTCACCCGGCTGGCATCGGGCTTTGCCGATGTGGTCGTATCAGCGCACAACAAGCCAACGGATGCTTTACACGGTATTTTGTTTGCTCGTGAAGCGGGCGGAATTGTAACCGATTTCAATGGTAGTCCGCCGACATTGGAAAATTGCACTAATCTGCTTTACTCCAACGGAATACTCCACGACGAAGCACTCAATATACTCACTCTTAAGGAGAGAATGTGAAAAAGCTGCTCGACAGGAAAGAAGTGCCGCTCGCCCCCAAAGGTGAGAATACGTACGGCCTCAAGGTAATTCGCGAAACACACGATGTCGACGGGAAAACGGAAGTGCACTGGCAGTATGACCTGCCCGACGGATGTGTTGTTTTTGGGCTAACCCCCGACAAAAAGGTAATTGCCATTAAGAAATGGCGGCCTGGAGTCGGAGAGTATCCGCAGATGCCCGCTGAAAATCTTGAACCCGAAGAAATCGCTGACCTCCGCGCCGCTCTCGGCAAAAAGAATGACGCGGCGGTTGAGGTCATTGCAACTCGTGTTGCCCGTCGTTGTCTTCTTGAAGAAACGGGCTATACGGCGGCGAACGTACGGTTGCTCACAGTGCTCTCACAGCACAGTGGGAAAACGCCGATGGTTCACTGCTTTTGTCTCGCCGAGGGTTGCACGAAAACCTTAAGCGAGGGGTCGGGACAAAAAGAAGAAGGTATCAAACTTCTGCCTCTCGCTGATGTCGCTAGAATGTGGGAGATGTTGATTGCCTACTTCAACGACCGGCCGACCGAGGCGCATGGCGGAAAAAACAGTATCGTCGCCATGACTCTCGCGCTACAAAAACTCGGCGCTCTCCGCGTTGAGTCCGTTCCTGAATTTCGTGGCGCGCCAACTGTAGTCGCCCTTCGCGGCTTACCGCTTTCCGGAAAAACAACTCTGGGAAAGGCGCTTGCCCGCGAACTGGGGTGGACCTATATCGACGTAAACTCGATGCGGGAAATCGCCACAACCCAAGGGAGGCCAGATGAAGTCAATCCTTGGGATAATGGCGACACGGCGCGGCGGGAATCCGAGGATATGCGCATTGCATACACGCTGATGCACGAAGCGGTGCGTGTTAATCTTGAACTCGGCAGGTCTGTCATAATATCGGCGACCTACTCCCGCCAAACGGCACAGAAGTTTCTTCTCGATATCGTCAAAGCTCATCCTGGTGCACATCTCAAGAGTATCAGGTTAAAGTTCAACGACACCGACGAAGAAATCCTTCGCCGTATCGCCGCGCGAGGCCTGCATGAAGGTTTTTGCGCAACGCTTGAGCATTATCTCGACGCCAAAAAGCGGTACGACCACGCCGATCTCTGGGGAGTCCTGGAAATCAGTACATCGCAGCCGCTCAATGCTTGCGTGGCGCAAGCGCTCGAATTCGTCAAGAAATAATCGGGTTGCCGCCACCAATCCACACAATCCTAGGCCGCGCTTGGTAACCACTCCACTTGCGGCCTTTTTTTACTCTGGATAATGGCCACAAGACGACATTACAACATTGGCAATAATATTGTAATGTTATGTTACTGTGATATAATAACCGGATGAAAACTACAAAGCAGATGGAGCGACATTTTAAAGGCATCGCAAATCATTGGCGTCTTGATGTGCTCCT
>CAYHST010000055.1:2860-5476 GCA_964359415.1 uncultured Candidatus Saccharibacteria bacterium
AAATAGAACTCTATTCCTTTTTCTATCAGATGCTGGTTATTTGCCAAAATTTCTTTTTTGAAATTCCATGCAAGGACGTAATAAATATCCGGCAACTCCTTTAATTCTTTTTCAATGACAATCTCAATGTGCGACCCGGGCGAATAAAGGCCGCGCCGCAGTTCGTTTTTTTCCACCAGATAATCCAGATAATCTGCGCCGACGCCGAAATAATTGAGCAAAGTATTGCCCTTGACCGGCGCGCCCATGCCATAAATCTTCTTACCCTGCTTTTTTGCCGCGCCGAGATATTCCAAGTTCTTCTTTTTTACTTCCTTAATATCTTCGGCGAATTTTACATATGTTGAGAATTCGTTGATTTGATTTTTCGCTTCTTCGTCAATAAACGCGGCGAGTTTTGGCGACGGCTCTCTTTTATTCTTGTGCGTGGCATAGGCGATCATAGAGCCGCCGTGAATTGGCGAAAGATATGCGTCAAATAACGACAGGCCGTGCAGATTCAAAAGCGTCTCCACGTTTTCTAGATTGTAGTAAAGCAGGTGTTCGTGATAAATCTGGTCAAAGGCCAGGTTTTCCACAATCCTTTTCATATATAAAAATTGCACCACAAAGACGCCGTCATCGGCCAATATCTCTTTAATCCCGTCGCATACCGAATGCAGTTCCTCCAGGTGGAAAAAAAATCCGGCTGCATTAATAACGTCAAATTTCTTTCCGAGCTTGCGGGCCGACTCCAGGTTGAAAAAAGTATGAATAGTCGGAATTCCCGCGTCGTTAGCTATCTGCGCCGGCACCGAGGCCGAATCCACGCCTAAAACATCGTAGCCGAGAGCTTTGAAATGCTTGAGTTGAGTTCCGTCATTGGAGCCGAGATCCAATACCGACTTTCGATAAGTATCTTTTCCGCCAGAGGCGGATCCGCCTTCGGCGGAAAAAAACCTTTTATCAACTTCCTCTGCAACCGATTTAAAATGCTCGCTCAATGCTTTTGTCGTCCCGGAAAGATAGGTATGCTCGGCAAACATGGTCTCTTTTGGAACCGTGTAATCAAGTTGAGGAGTCCTGCAATCCATGCAAAAAACTATCCGCAAAGGATAAAACGGTTCTTTGCCGACCTCTTCTTTCTTTAAAAAATTATTGCCCCAGGGTTGGAAGCCTAGGTCAATTGCCAATTGCAGTTGTTTCGAGTCGCAAACACGGCATTTTTTTATAAGCCGTTCCGGGTCGCAGACAATATTTTTTGGAGCATCGCTGAGCATTAGCTTAATGAAAATTAGCGCAGTTGCGGCGTAATCTCTTCGCACCACGCGTGGAGCACAAGCATGTGAACTTCCTGTATCCGGGCGGTTGTCTTTGATGGAACAATTGCCGCGATATCGCACGCTTCTTTTATTACGCCGCCGTCTCCGCCCAGAAGCCCCACAGTGAGAAGTTCGTGTTTTTTTGCTTCCTTCATCGCCCGAAGAATATTTTCCGAATTGCCGCTTGTGGAAATTCCCACGAACACGTCTCCGTCCTTGCCCCACGTCTGTACCTGCCGGGCAAAAATATCCTCGTATCCGAAGTCATTCGTCCACGCAGTCAGGAATGAAGTATCCGTTGTAAGCGCCAAGACCGGATAACCGTTCCGCTTTTCTTTCTTGAACGTTGCCACGAATTCCGCGGCGAAGTGCTGGGCGTCCGCTGCGCTTCCGCCGTTCCCAGCCACGAGAACTTTATTTCCTCCGAGCAATGCTTTGGCTATTACCTCTTTCCCACGCTCACATGCCGACAAAAAAACATCGTTCGCAAGAATTTCTTCCTGTAGGCGTACCGCCTCTTGTATGGATTCGCGAATGGTCATTTTGAAAGATTTTAACTCAAAAAATTATCATTCACAACAGGTCGAATACTTTATGACCGCAGGAAAAGACTTATGAAGCTCGAGATATTGCACAAGTTCAGATACATATGAGACTCCTCGGCGGTCGATTGGTCTTATTTCACCGTTGAGGTATATTCGCAATCAAGTGTCTGCAGAGGAGTCTCATATGTTATGGACGAGTACACTCTCTTGCCTTCCCGCGCCGAATACGATTATAATACGTTGTGTGAAAATAATTATTACCGGCTCGGAAAGTTTTGTAGGAAAGGAACTTGTTGCGCAATGCTTGAAACAAGGCGTCGAGGTTTTCGGTTTTGATTTAGGTAAAGCAAGCAATCTTGCCTATGACTTTAAAATAGGTGACATCACGGACCATGCTATAGGCGATATCTTTCCAGCGGATGCAGATGCAATCGTGCACCTTGCGGCGCTTTCTCGCGACCAAGACTGCGCGGGCAAGGCATACGAATGTTTTCGCGTGAACGTTATGGGAACGCTTAACCTCATGCGAGCTGCCAAGGAGAAAGGCGTAAAGCAGTTTATTTTTGCTTCCAGCGAGTGGGTATATGAGAAATTCATTGGAGACGAAGAAAAAGATGAAGACGCTCTTATCGATATTGCCGGCCATACATCTGAATATGCTCTTTCCAAGTTAGTCAGTGAGGCGAATCTTCGCGAAGAATACAAGCGTGGATTCATGCCTACTACTATTCTTCGATTTGCTATTGTATATGGCCCTCGCAAGAGCGAGT
>CAYHST010000056.1:0-4232 GCA_964359415.1 uncultured Candidatus Saccharibacteria bacterium
CTTGCGAAATGAGGAGGTCGCGCACGCATCCTCCGACGAGGTATGCCTCAAAGCCGCCCTTGCGAAGCACGTCGCAAAGCGCTTCAACGTCATTTGGGACAGTGAGTTTTGCAGATTCCATCCGTGCATTGTAATACATATCCACAACAACCCCTCGTCTATTGTCGGACTCTAATGTATAGTTATGTGCATGCGATTCTTGGTCCAAGAGAAAGGACGGGCTATTGCATTGAGGAAGAAAGGCTACAGCTACAGGGATATTCTTCGTGAAGTCCATGTCTCAAAAAGCTCAATTTCTCTTTGGTTGCAAGACCTCCCTCTAACCAAAGACGAGAAAACGTATTTAAAATCGCGCCGGGACTCAAACATAAGTCGTGGCCGAATGAGAGCCGCGGCATCTTTACATGAGTTACGATTGAGCCGTGACAATGTCTTGCTTCAGGAAGCGCGAAAAGAGTTCGTTCTTTACCGCGAAGTCAGTCTTTTTACCACCGGTATCGCGCTATATTGGGCCGAAGGCTCAAAGCGAACAAGCGTATTTTCATTCGCAAACTCTGATTCGGAAATGATTAACCTTATGCTTTCCTGGATAGAGAGATTCTTTGGGGTGGGTAGAAAAGCGATAAAAGTCCGCCTTTATATTCACAAACCTTATGCTCACGAGAATTGTGAGTCTTGGTGGTCAAGAGAAATTTCTGTGCCGCTCTCTAATTTTCAGAAGACAATCTATAAACCGACTGGATTACTGGTCAAGAAGCGTCCTGATTACAAAGGTTGCCTGCGAATTGAACTGGGAACCACATACCGCCTTCGAAAAATGCAGTTCTGGCAACAAATGCTCATTGAACATTATCGTAATTGATAGTATTGTCCGCTGTGCGCCCCCGTAGCTCAATTGGATAGAGCGTCTGACTTCGGATCAGAAGGTTCTGGGTTCGAATCCTGGCGGGGGCACAAATAAAGCGAAGCGCATATTTGTGCCGGCCGGAGCGCGGCGGCGCGAGGCGGGGTCGCCAGGCATTTTCACTAGAAAATGACCTGTGACCACAGAATAATGGCTCTAAATCGGCGTAATATCGCGAACCTCTTGCATAAACGGCCGTAATATGATATTAATTGCCAATGCTCACAAAGCGAAAAAAGGAGAATGAAATGGTTAAAACCCGCGTTCACGACACCGACACCGGCTCTCCGCAGGTCCAGGTCGCGCTCTTGACGCGCAGAATTCAGGAACTTTCCGTCCATCTCAATAAGAATCACAAAGACAAACACTCTCGGCGCGGTCTTTTGGGGCTCGTCGCCGACCGCCGCAAGCACTTGAAGTATCTTGAATCCACGAACAGGCGCGCGTACGGCACGCTCGTCAAGAAGCTTGGTTTGAAGAGGTAAGCGCGCCGATAATCGTTTCCGGCCGCGCCCGCTGTGTGCATACGGCGCGTCTCTGTATTTGCATTCTTCCATCTTCAGCGAGGAGGCACGGGTATTTTTGACGGTATGAGTCACTCCTCCGTCAAAAACACCCGTGTCTCCGAGCGCCCACGTTATCCACAGTTGCCGAGCCGTGCAAAAGTGTTATCCTGTCTGCAGGAGTTATTTATTTATATTAATTATTTATGGATATAAAAAAGATCATAGTTTGGATTGCGGTTGTTGCTTTAGTCAGTGGTGCAGGTTATTACGGCTATAAATATTATTTAGCACAAAAAGCGCTAGTTCCGGCGGGCGCGCAGGCCGGCGAAACAAAAACCCCGCCGGACCAGGTTCAGGGGCAGGAAATTACCGTCGGGACGGGAGAAGAGGCAAAGTCCGGTACGATTGTTACTGTGGAATATGTTGGCAAGCTCACGGACGGAACCGTGTTTGACAGCTCCGATATACAAAAGAAGCCGCTTGTCTTCACCCTCGGCTCGGAGGGAATAATTCCGGGTTTCCAAGTGGGAGTTAATGGCATGAAGGTTGGCGGGGAACGCCTTCTCGCTGTGCCGCCGTCTCTCGCATATGGAGCGGAGCAAGTCGGCACGATTCCGCCAAACTCCACGCTTATCTTTAACGTCAAACTTCTAAAAGTCGAGCAGGCGCCAGCTCCAGCAACCGCACCAGCGCCAGTGAAGAAATAAATAGCCAGTAGACGATTCTTTTCTTGTATTTCAAGAAGCGAAAATCGCGTCGAAACTGCCCGCAGTTTTGTTCTACGCGGGTCAAGTAGACCGTTTTGTGCCAATGTGGTTTCGGGAGTATACTGCTATTTAGGCTGTTTTAATAAGTCTGATGTTTTTTATTTAATGTTTTTATTTAATTCGCTACTGGCTACAAGCTGCTAGCTACAAGCTATGAGTATCATCAAACATCCGGAACAAAGGGTTGGAGTTTTTATCGACACGCAAAATCTTTATCACAGCGCGAAGAATATTTATCATGCGCGAGTTAATTTCGGCAACGTCTTAAAAGATTCCGTCGCGGGCCGGCACCTAATCCGCGTGCGCGCGTATGTAGTCACCACGGAATCCGGGGAAGAGAAGGGGTTTTTTGAAGCCCTTGAGAAAATCGGCATTGAAACGCGCACCAAGGACTTGCAGGTATTTTTCGGTGGCGCGAAAAAGGCGGATTGGGACGTAGGGCTCGCGGTTGACGCGATTACCGCCGCGCCAAGTTTGGACACAGTCATACTTTTCACCGGCGACGGTGACTTCATTCCTCTAGTTGAATACTTAAAAGTGCACGACGGGTGTCAAGTGGAAGTGGTTTCATTCGGCAAGAGTACGTCTGGACGGTTAAAAGAATCCGCGGACCACTTTCTAGACCTTGACTCCGATCCGCGCCGATACTTGCTTAACTACCGTGGGGCGGGCTCACGGCAAGTTGGCCGGGCAGGCTCGCGCGACGCAGAAGTATCCTCGGATGAAGACTCCATCGCCTAAGTCGATTCACATTGCCCGACAGTGTTTGTCCCGCGTGTTCCTTGTTCACTACGACCGTGGACATTAAGGAGCACGAGAAATGTGTGACACTTGTTGCTTCTATGCAATTCTTTTCATTTCCTTTCGAGATGATATGTAAGCAAATACAATGAACACAAAACCGATAAGGCCCGTAACGGCCTCCGGAACGTGAACGAAAATACCCACGAGCATTGAGAGCGCGAGGCCGAAAATCGCGTAGTGCGCGCCGTGCTCCAAATATGGTAGAGATTCAAGCGTCTTCGCTCGCACGAGCGCGACGGTAAATGCTCGCACAAATATCGCGCCGATGCCGAGGCCGGCAATGATGACAGGGAGATTAGAGGTAATCGCGAACGCGCCCACCACGCCGTCAAGCGAGAAAGCTGAGTCAAGAACGTTCAGGTACACAAAAAGCGCGGCACCGCCGACAGCAACACCGGCGCTGGTTTCCGTTTGGAATGATTGCGCGATTCCTTCAATCACGATAAACAGCACCGCGCCGATTAAGCCCGCTATAAGAATAGTCGCCGCCTCCGCGGGCAGTAGAAACGCACACAAGAGAAGTATTGTGAGAACGATGGCGATCTCTATCGCCTCAATGCCACCCCAGCGCGACATGTGCCTCTCTATAGCCACTATCCAATGCACCGTTTTCCTGTCGTTGAAAAAATATTTGAGCGAGACGAGCAACAAGAACACGCTTCCGAAAGATGCAATCGCGACATGCGCATCATCGAGGTGCAGGCCGTACTGAACCGGGTCAAAAAATGCTAGAAGCGCTACCGCGACGGGAGAAAGACCTGCGGCCGCCGCGACGATAAGTATCGGGAGAATAAAACGGGTGCCAAAAACCGCAACCGGAATACCCCACACTAGGAATCGTTTCTGCCAGCGCGCATCCATTCGCGCAAGCACTTTCGCGTTTACCACAGCGTTATCGAATGAGAGTGTAGTTTCCAATACCGCAAGCAATGCGACGAGAAAGAGCGCGCTTGCGCCGCCCCATGTAAACGCCGCAATCAATACAACGGCTGAAATGACAGCTGGGAAAATGAGGACTTTCATAGGAATGCCATCATGGTAGCACAAAGCATGTTAGTTTTGAGTTGATACACCTATCCCGTACATCTTCTTGTTATCTCCAGATGCCTATGTACACTTTAGCCCATGGGAAGTCTGGATAATCAAAACGCGCAGCAATTACACGGGCATTATGAAGATCTTGGGAAAGCTATTGCCCGCATACCGGAGATGAAGGCTCTTATTGATACATACAAAGTGGCTAAAGCTCCG
>CAYHST010000056.1:4332-5449 GCA_964359415.1 uncultured Candidatus Saccharibacteria bacterium
TGTTGATTCGCGCCGCAAAATCGTTTCGTTTAGAGCAGTAGAAAAGACATCGCAGTCCGACCAGAAAATCGCAAAAATGACCGCAAACTTCATGCGCCGATACGATAAGGACTTGCGCGAGCTCGCGCGCAAGTAGCATGTAGCATGCGCTATCTTACGGCATCTCAAATACTCCTCATCCATTCCATGCTCATTGACGAGTATGGTGGCTCGCACGGCGTACGCGAGAGAAACTTGCTCGCGAGTCTTGAGTCATTACCAGCACAAACGGCATTTGGGAAAGAGCTTTATCCGACAATCTTTCTTAAATCCGCATTATATGCGCGCAACATTATAACGAGTCATCCGTTTCTTGATGGCAATAAACGAACCGGCATAACCTGCTCTGCAATCTTCCTCGAAAGTAACGGGTATGTTTTCGATGCGACAGAAGGCGAGCTTGAGCAATACGCCGTCCTCATCGCCCGCGAAAAACCCGCGCTTGAAGAAATCGCCTCGTGGCTCAAGGCGCATTCCAAGCGAAAGTGAGACTGGAACATCTCATTCTCACCCGCGCGCTTTGTCTATAGCTTTTTGCAATTTTCTATCGAATGTAATGACGCGATATTGTTCTGAAAGCGCAAGAAGCGCGGTGTCGGTAAACGATAGGTAATCTCGCTCTCGTTCTAAGAATAATTTGGCTGTCGCGTGTGCCAGAGATTCACCAGCGGGCAAGAATGCGCGGCCGTCTTCCATAACTTCTGCTACAAACTTCTTCGCCACTTTTTCATATCCTTTATTTTTGAGCGCGGTCGCAACTTCAACGAGAACATACTCGGGAACAGCTACCGCCGCGTCCTGCAGATTGCCAAGTATCCGCTTTGCTTTTCCCCGCTGAGAATCAGAATCGCGCAAGAAAGCGACCCATACGCTCGAATCGAGAATAATGCTTCCCGCGTCAGATGTCTCCATACACAATCTCGTCAATCTTTTTGCTCATGCCAGGGTCGCCGTTCGGGTCGCTGAATATCAAGTGCTTGAAATCTGCAATCGTCTTTTTTTTGACGGTCTGCATGGGCACCGCCTCAAAAAGCTCCTCGCCATTGCGAGTAACGACGATTCTCGTACCGGCGCGCAC
>CAYHST010000057.1:0-5399 GCA_964359415.1 uncultured Candidatus Saccharibacteria bacterium
GCGCCGTGATGACGGACATCGCGTAGTCCAAGTATGACTCGCGCATTTCTGTCGTTATGTTTCTGGATATTATGCCGGCCCCCGCTCGTGCGGGGACTTCTTGAGGTTCCTTGCCCTTTCCTCCGGAGGACTTCTTCCCGTCATTTCCTCGATTCATATCCGCTCAATAATACCATAAATAACATGCAATTCCTAGTCTTTTCCAGGATTTAATAGCGGTCAGATTAGAATCATTCCGCTGGCACGGTGGCGTTCTGTGCCGCTTGAATACTGTCTTTCAACCCGCCGAAACTGTTCTGTATTTGTTGCTTTGCTTCGGTGAGCGGCTGTGTGTCAAACGCACCCGGTTTTGGAAGATTTATCGGCTCCACCTGTATGCCGTTCACGCGGATGTCATTAAAAAACCATATCAACCAGGCGATGAAAAGTATGCCGGCCACCAGTAGCGCGGTGCCTTTCGCGACGGCCCGGCGTTCGTGATGCGGGCGAGCTTTTAGATTGTCTATTGTTTTTCGGAGAACCATAGATTAGCCTGTAGCTAGTAGCCAGAATAATTCCAGAGTGATTGGCTACAGGCTACGGGCTTCTGGCTACGAGCTTAATACTACCACTTCATTCTCTTTCCCAATCACGTCGCGGGGCTTCAGTGTCAATTTCTCAACCGGCGCGACTTTCTCCTCGCCGGCTTCTTTCAGGAATTGCTTGAGAGCTTTGTCGTCGTAGAGAATGGGAATAATTATCTTTGCCTCAAGTTTGACGGAGAGCTTTCCGGCTTCCGCGGGAGTCAAACTTCCGTTTCCGCCAACTGGAATTATGAGAATATCCGGCGAATCCATTTCCAAAACTTCCGCCGGCAGTTCCGTGCTTCCCAAGGCGCCCAGATAGAGGACCGATAGGCCATCAAAGTGCAGGGAATACACGGTGTTGATTTTCTCGCTTCCGCCATACTTGGATTTGGTGGGGAAGCCCGCAACGGTGATTTCCTTGATTTCGTATTCTCCGGGGCCATTGATTGCGAAAGGTATTTTCTCTCCTCGCCCTGCCTCCTCAATGCCGTTCATGTCGGGGTGATTGAGCGAAACGAAAGCCACATCGGCGCCGAAATTTGTCGGCTTAAAATTCTTGGATTGTTTAGAAACGGGTCCAAGAACGAGGGTCGTATCTCCCGCGCTAATGCGTACGCATGTTCCCTCATGATGAGTAATTATCATGACGGGATTATAGCAGATTTTGGAAATACCCAAGGTTTCAGGAATTGAGAGGTGACTCCTCACCTGAAGGGGAGGTGTCTCCTCGGGAATTCCTTCGTTTGATATGAGTCCTTGGGTATTTCACGACTGGTTCAAAAAGGAAAACCGCCGGCGTCTCACGACGTTACGGCGGCCAGCTGTGATGCCATCTCAGGCACCACCTCAACCTTGCGTCCGTGGTTTAGCCGTTTTGTTGCGCTTGCTGGCGCATGGTACACCTCCACAGGTTTACGTTTCGAATGTGCGCTTTAACGTAGCGCACCGCCGGCAGTTCCAGGCCACAAAAAGATGCAAAAAGACCTAGCCTGCTGTGTCCAAAAGTATCAGGGGGGGGAATTTGTAAAGGCTTTCCGATGCGGAACGTACCCCAGTACCACAACGCTTCGCGCTGGCTACGGGGCAGGCGCGGAAACATGCCGAACGAATGCGGATATAAGCAGAGCAAAGTTAGACATCGGATGTCTAACTTTGCGGGTATTTTTCTACTAACTACTAACTACAGACTACTTACTACTGACTATTAACCATTAACTACCGACTGCGCAATATTGTGCTGGATAAAATTGTGCTAGCCGTCTATAATGCTTCCTTCCAATTTTCAATTATCAATATGCGAACACGAATACTTCAAGCGCGGTTTGCGGTGCAAAAATCCCGTCCCGGAATGGGACACGGGCTTTTTGTTACCGCTTCGCTATGCAAGGGGGATTTTATTCTTGAATACAAAGGCCGGCTGATTCCTACCAAAGAAGCCGATGCGTCAAAAACACGGTATCTTTTTGAGGTAGACAGGGAATGGACGATAGACGGAGGCGTGCGTTCTAACATTGCCCGCTACATCAACCATTCATGCAAGCCGAATTGCGAAGCGGATGTGAGAGATCTGACCGCTCCGCGCTCGGCGTGGCAGGCGGGCGGCCATATTTTAATTTACGCATCCCGCGATATCGCGAAAGGCGAGGAGTTGAGCATTGACTACGGAGAAGAATACTTCGATGAATTTATCAAACCGGTAGGATGCAAATGCGCACACTGCCAGCGCGCGGTCTTCGCGTACTAAGTCTGGCGCGCTGAAGCTCGCAGAGAGTTAAGAATCACCACGACGTCAATTACCTCTTGCGTGAGCGCACCCCATATGGGAGGGATAAAGCCGAGCGCGGCGAACAGCATTCCAATCGAGGAGAGCGCGACTCCGCCCCAAATGCTCTCCCTCGCGATTCGCACCGAGCGCGAAGCTGTTTCAAAAAGGTCTTCTATAAGCATCACGTCCCGCCCCAGAATTACGACGTTGGCCGCTTCAATAGAGGCGCTGTTTTCGGTGCCGGAGAAAACAATCCCGACATTCGCGTGCGCGAACGCCGGCGCGTCGTTCAGTCCGTCGCCGACCATTGCCGCTATTGCCCCCTCTTTTTTTGCCGCGTCAATCGCCAGATATTTTGATTCAGGCGTGCATTCCGCGATTATCGGGATTCCGAAATGACCGAAAAGCCGTTCCGCGTTTTCCTTCTTGTCGCCAGTCAGAATTTTCATCGTAATTCCGCGCGCGGCAAGCGCGCGGAAAAGGTCGGCGACATTTTCTTTTATTTCATCCTCAAAATGGAACCGCGCGAGTTCGCGTGCGCCCTCTAGCAGAGAGAGAACAATACCGCTCTCTATTACTCCAGCTTTCGTGATTGTGTACCGCCGGTTTTCCACGTCCCCCGATATTCCTTGCCCGATAGTTTCTTGCACATTGCGGGCTTCCAGTGTCGGCGCCCCTCGCGAAGAACTCGCGGAACTGATGGCGCGGGCAAGCGGGTGAATGGAATGGAATTCGATTGCGGAAGCTATCGCAAGCAATTTCTGCTCGGTCGCTGTCTCATCCATTCGCTCAATTTTTTTGAGAGAAATTTCTCCAAGCGTCAGCGTTCCGGTCTTATCGAAAAATACGACATTGACGCTCGACAATTCCTCAAGGGTCGCGGGCCGTTTTACGATGATGTTGCGCCGCGCCGCGCGCGAGAGTCCGCCTATGAACGCGACCGGCGCCGCGATGATGAGAGGGCATGGAGTCGCGATGACAAGAACAGCGAGCGCGCGCGAGAGTTCGCCGGAAAAAAAGTACGAGGCCGTTGCGAGAGCGAGCGTTACCAGAGTGAAAGGGAAGTTTACTTTCTCCGCGAGGCGGACGATGCGCGCCTTGTGCTTCTTCGCTTCATCTACTAGATGCACGATGCGCATGTAGGTGGATGTCTCAAAACCGCCCTCCACGGAAAGCTCAAGAGTTTCTCCAGTATTGATGGTTCCGCTTTTTATGAACATCCCGCGGGAAAAAGAAACAGGAAGCGCCTCGCCTGTCAGGTTCGCCTCGTTCAAGAGCGCCTTTCCCGAAAGAAGCGTTCCGTCCAGCGGAATTAGCTCGTTCCTTTTGACGATGATGATTTCCCCGCTTACGACATCTTGAATCGGCTTCTGCGCCGTTCTGCCACCGGGCAGACGCATCGTGCAGGATTTCGGGATTTTCTCCGCTAGTCCGCGCAGAGCGCTTTCGGCGCGCGCCGATGCGTAATCGTCAAGAGCTTCGCCGCCCGTTATCATGAGAGCGACGACTGCTCCGGCCAAATACTGGTCGGCAATCAAAGCGACTGCCATCGCGAGCAATGCGATGTAATCAAGCGAGTAGTTGCGCTCGCGGATTTTCTTGAAAGAGCCCCATGAGATTTTCGCGATGCCGAACATTACCGCCGCTATCCAAAATGATTGCGAAGAAAATACCCCGGCAACAAGAAACGCCAGCACCAAAAGGGGAGGGCGGAATTCCTTTCGAAGCAGGTTTTTCACCAGGTTATTGTACCAAAGTATCCAAGGTGAGACCTTGGAAGTGACTCTTTAAGGTCTCACCTTGGATGCAATTAACTCCTTCTCGCCGCGCGTTTTCCGAGGTGAGTCCTTGGCTCTGAAAGGTCTCTCCTCGGAGACTGATTGTAGAAGGGTTATATTTATGAGGTTTAACCCGGGCAACCCGAGACCCTGAATCAGATTCTAACAATCTACGCCTAGGCGTAGATTGTTAGAATCTATTCTTTAGCTGGATTCTTCACGCGGGCAGTTATAGTGTGGTATATTATCTATGTGAAAAAAAGAGTACTTATCTTTTGGCTCATAGTCCTCGCACTTATTGTCGGCGGAATTGGGGTGAGCATGTCGGTAAGCACAGGCCCCGGAAAACTGGATTCTTTCGCGCGGTGTATCAAAGATTCGGGGACGGTCTACTACGGCGCGTTCTGGTGTCCGCATTGCCAGGCGACTAATAAATTGTTCGGCAAATCCAAGAAGCTCCTGCCGTATGTGGAGTGTTCAACTCCTGATGGACAGAGACAAATGCAAATATGCAAGGACAAAAATATAACCGGTTATCCGACGTGGGTGTTTCCAGATGGAAATATTTTGACCGGCGAGCGCACGCTGGCAGAGCTTGGGGCGGCGAGCGGATGCACTCTTCCGCAATAAGAATCCGGTATATTCTGGAACCTGGCGCCTTAAACCTGAAACCCATGTATCCGATTGAAACAATAAACTATTGGCTTGGTCTCGCTGTTATCGCTCTTCAAATCGTGAGCGTTGCTTTTCTCGCGCTATTTTTCTTGCGAAAGAAGTTCACAGACCTCTCTCCAATCGCTGACTTTTTGGGAACATGGGGTCTTTGGATTGGATTCTTGCTATCGCTCGGTAGTGTCACGATTTCATTATTCTATTCTGAAATCCTCGGCGTTTTGCCTTGCGGATTGTGTTGGCTCCAGAGAGTGTTCCTGTACCCGCAAGCGCTTCTCTTTGCAGTCGCGCTCTGGAAAAACGATAAAAGCGTTGCCGATTACAGCATCGCGTTTTCAATATTCGGCGGCGTGATTGCCCTCTACCAGCACTACCTGCAAATGGGCGGCGCGAGCATCGTGCCATGTCCGGCAGTCGCGACAAGCGTGGACTGCGCCCAGCGTTACCTCTTTGAATTCGGCTACATCACATTCCCGCTTATGTCGTTCACCATTTTCGCGTTTCTAATTATTGTGATGCTGTTCGTGCGAGAACGAGCGGTGTGATACAATCAAAATGTGAATTACACCTATCGCATCATTCTTGGGGAATAAGGTGGGGGAATAAGGTGTCAGGGGG
>CAYHST010000058.1:0-4894 GCA_964359415.1 uncultured Candidatus Saccharibacteria bacterium
GTTCGGGGAGGTCGGAGAGTCGCCCCGAAATTTCCGGCGGAAATTTCGGGGCGGCAACTGCAGCCAATTTCGCCAAATCTCTGCCACCTGACCCGAGCCTGGTCGAGGGTTCAAAATAATGATTCAGTTGCTTGTTTCGCGAGACAAGAACGCAAGCGGAGTCTGCCTTTTTTAAAGCTCCTCGCACTTGGTCCGCGCGCTCCTTGCTCCCCAGCAACGACTTTATCTCCACCTCGTACGAATGCATTTTGTCAGTATACCTTTCACGCTTCGGTAAACGGGCTTGACATATATATATATATATGTTACAAGGACTGTTCGCCCTGTTCTTTGGGGTAACTGATAGGAGGTTGTGATGAAGTTTACAAGAGGAGTGTGGTGCTTGGTGTTTTTTGCATTGCTATTCGGGTGCGGTGAATCGCCGCCGCCACCGAAAGAGGTCGTGGCCGCAAACACTGTAGCCGTTCTCGACGGCAGCGGCCTTCTCGAGAGGGCGCTGGTTGACGATGCCCGTGGATTTGCATGGGTTCCGTTACTTAGTCCTCGCATCAAGGTCGGCGACGAAGATGCGGCCGATGCCCACCTCAAGGCGATTCTCATCAGCTGGCAAGAACAATTCCCGAGGAGGAATTTCGTTCTTGCCGAACCCATGATTGAGAATGGTGAGATCTATGGGTACATAATCAGGTACACCGTGCGTTAACCGTGGGGTTGAATTTTTAGCGTCGGTTCTTGACGAAGCCCAGGGGCAACGCACCCTGGGTTTTTCATTTTAGTGATATTATCTTGTTTATGAAAAGACCTCTTATTACCGCCGTTGTCGCAATCGGGAAAAATCGGGAGCTGGGGAAAGGCGGGAAACTCCTATGGCACATACCGGACGATTTGAAAAGGTTCAAACAGCTTACCCTCGGACATCCGATAATAATGGGAAGAAAAACGTTTGAATCAGTCGTGGGCTACATCGGCGGGCCATTGCCGGAACGGACTAATGTTGTGGTGACAAAGGACCCTAATTGGCAATACGAGGGTGTAACAAAAGCCAGTACATTAGAATCCGCGATTGAGATAGCCAAAGAGCTTGATTCCAAAGAGATAGGAATCGGGGGCGGTGCTTCTATGTATGAGCAAGCTCTTCCATATATAGACAAGCTGTACCTAACATTAATTGACGCAGATCCGCCAGCTGGCGGAGCAGACACTTTTTTCCCTCCATATGAGCATCTATTCACGAAGAAAGTCTTTGAAGAGGCGCGCGAATGGAAAGGCCTGCACTACAAGTGGGTTGACCTTGAGCGTTAGCGTCCCATCATTGTTGTTGTATTGTTATTGTCTAATTCGTGAGAATAAGAGAATAGTGGTACGATGTAACAATATGAAAGATAAAGAATTAGAATCAAATCTGAAGGCGCTGGCTAACCGTCGTCGGCTCGCCATTGTTAGATTTATCAAAAAGAGTAAGGAGGCGTCAGTTGGAGACATTGCGGACGAAATTAAGCTATCTTTCAAATCCACATCGCGTCATTTGAGCGTGTTGTTTTCTGCGGGTCTTCTCGATAGAGAACAAAGAAGTCTCCAAGTGTTTTATAAACTAGCCCCAGACATTGATGAACCAGTACGCCGAGTCGTAGCCGCACTGTAGACTGAATCGTGATTTTCCTTATTGTCTAATTCTCACGAATTAGACAATAGTTAGCAGTTTATTTGCAGAGTTTAGTAGTTAATGGCTCAGGCTTTTGAGGACCTTGAGGTAGAGCTTTTCCACAATTTTTTCCTGCTTTTTGCCGGTTTTTACATAATGGTCGAGGCCGGGCGCGGCGTTTATTTCCAATACCCAATATTTCTTCGGCGGTTCAGAAATAATCCCCCTTATCATCAAGTCTACCCCGCACATTCTCAGTCCCATGTCGCGAGTTAGTTTAATCGCAAGTTTTGCGAAAGCCGGATGAATCAAACTCGTTACGTCGATAGAATCGCCGCCAGTCGACAGGTTGGCATTATCCAAAAGGAAAACTTGCACGCCACGCTCGGGAACAGACTTCATATTTAGTCGAAGTCGTTTCAATTTATCAACGATGCGTTTGTCTTTCATGTTGATTCGCGTATCGCGACCTGCCTTAGCAAATGCCCGCGTCTTTTTCAAAAGCAGTTGTTTTATTGCTAAACATCCGTCACCAACTACATTAAGCGGGATTCTTTCATATGCGGAAATGACTTTCTTGTCCAGCACGACAATTCGATAATCTCTGCCGTAGACTGGCTGTTGAATCAGAGCAACCTTGTCATTCTTGAAAATGAGCTTTATGGCGCGCAGAAATTCGCGCGCGTTGTGAACGAGCGCGACTCCGACTCCCTGGCTTCCACTGTTTGGCTTTACGATAACGGGGAATCCTTTGCGTTTCGCGTAATTCAATCCCGCCTTGACATCGCGCCGCGAGCCGATTGCTTCGCACCATTCTCGCGAGAAGAATGTCTTGCCAGAAATCGCGGGATATCCCATGCGCCTCATGAAGAAACTCGCGTAGTCTTTGTCTTTTGAGATATCCGCGGAGCCGACCGGATTAAGGTCGAGCGTATTGTAACGAAAATATCTATTGCGGCCATCCTTATAGCGGATCTGTCCAGCGATTTTCCATTCCGGCTCTAATATAACGCGTGCGCCGATTTTTGGCGCTAGGCGCTGGAGTATTTTCGCGAGGACAAGATGTTCGGATTTTCGTCTCACCCCGTTAGAGACAGGTCGCGGTCGGCTGGATTTCCTAGAATATTTTCTCATGGTGGAATGATGGTTATTTGTGTACTATTCCTAAGTGCATAGCGACCGCGGTCTCTAACGGGGCGTATCTGCGGTATCATGGCACAGTGTTTGGTATGAGCCAATGACTGCATAAAGTGTCGACTATTTATAAGAAAGTAGTATAGTGGCGCATGGCATATCGCATTGCGGTTTCCCAAAAGATTGAGGACGCACGGGCGAAAAACTACCTCCACACGCTCCAGAATATATTTCCCGCAAGCGGCCTCTCGGCCGTGGCTCTCGCACAGCTCTATACAATAGATGCGAGGATAAACGCGAAAGAACTGCGCGAGGCGGCAGAACATCTCACAAATACGCTCGCGGAAACATATTCAGTAACGGATGTCCCTGCTCCCGAATCATACGCATACGCGATTGAAATAGGATTTCTCCCGGGAGTTACCGACAATGTAGGACACACGGCGCGACAAGCGATTGAAGATTGCACGGGCAGGAAGTTTAGAGTTTCCGAGGCCGTCTACTCATCATTCATTCTGTTTCTCGGAGGAACTGTTTCCGTTAGCGATGCGGAGAGAGTCGCGCGCGAATTGCACAACCCGCTCATTGAACGAGCGATTGTTTTTTCGGGGGTGCAGAAAGAATTTCCTATCACTATACCGAAAGTGAAATTGAGAAAAGCGCCCACCCGCGCCGATGAGATTAACTTGGGCGTAAGCGATGGGGAACTGCAAAAAATCAGCGGGGAAGGAATACAAAGTCGCGGTCCGCTCGCATTGTCGCTTTCCGCGATGCAAACCATCAGGGATTATTTTAAAAAAGTAGGACGAAACCCCACAGACGTTGAACTGGAATCGCTGGCGCAGACGTGGTCGGAACATTGCAAGCACACGATTTTCGCGGACCCATTAGATGAAGTGAAAGAGGGAATCTATCAGCGATACATCAAGGGTGCAACGCAGAAGATTCGCAAGCAAAAAGGCAAGAAACCCGTTAGAGGCGCGGCCTCTAACGGGCCAGGGGATTTCTGCGTTTCTGTGTTTACCGATAATTCCGGCGCGATTGCTTTTGACGACGATTATTTGGTAACGCACAAAGTGGAAACGCACAACACGCCTTCGGCGCTTGACCCGTTCGGCGGTTCCGTGACGGCAATCGTCGGCGTGAACCGCGATTGCTTAGGATTTGGCCTCGGCGCGAAACCGATTGCGAATGTGTACGGATTTTGCGTTGCGGACCCGAATGATTCAACTGCTTTATACCGTGATAAAGCTAAGAAACAAGAGCTTTTACCCGCACGTCGGATTTTGGAGGGGGTGGTTCGCGGGATTAACGCGGGCGGAAATCAAAGCGGAATCCCAACCGCTCTTGGCTTTCTTGCCGTTGACCCGAGTTATCGCGGGAAGCCGTTGATATATGGAGGAACCGTGGGACTGATACCTAGAAAACTGCACGGCAACCCTTCGACAGGGCTCAGGGCAAGGAAACTCTATGAGAAAAAGGCGCGGGCAGGGGATTACATCGTCATGGTGGGAGGGCGCGTGGGGGCGGACGGGATACATGGCGCGACATTCTCTTCGGAATCGCTTTCAGGCGGCTCGCCTGCAACGGCGGTTCAGATTGGCGACCCGATTACGCAGAAAAAACTTTCGGATGCGGTTATACGCGAAGCGAGGGACTTGGGATTGTATTCCAGCATTACCGACAACGGGGCAGGCGGGCTCTCCGGCTCTGTAGGCGAGATGGCGAAAGAAAGCGGGGGGTGCGAAGTGGATTTGGCGAAAGTGCCGCTCAAATATCCCGGACTCGCGCCATGGCAGATTTGGCTTTCGGAATCGCAGGAGCGCTTGACGCTCGCTGTGCCGAAAAAGAACTGGACGGCGTTAAAGAAGATTTTTGACAGACATGATGTGGAGGCGACCCGTATCGGCACGTTCGCGAATTTGGGAAGGTGTGTCGTCCGATTCGGGAAGAAAAAAGTCATGGACATTGATATGTCGTTTTTGCACGAAGGCAGGCCGATTGAAATTCAGAAAAGCAAAAAGCCCGCGCGCGCGAACCGCGGGCCCCCTGCGGCGGCTCGCGGCGGCGGGCCTAGCGCCGCGGGTGTGCAGGTTGGGGCGAGGGCCGCCAGAGGGG
>CAYHST010000058.1:4904-5038 GCA_964359415.1 uncultured Candidatus Saccharibacteria bacterium
GGCCTTTTTTAAATTCATAAAACAAAACCCCCCGGGCGCCCCACCGCCGCGCGGGGGGGGGGGGCCGGCGGCGGCGGCCTTCGCGACTCGCTTCTGAAGTTGCTCGCTCGGCCGAACATCGGTTCAACATCTTT
>CAYHST010000059.1:0-4779 GCA_964359415.1 uncultured Candidatus Saccharibacteria bacterium
TCCCAACAACCTCGAGCTTTTGCCCAGGATTCGTCGTCCCGATGCCGACGTTGCCCGATTCATTAATCATCATGCGAATCTTGGAACCGGTAACATAGGCATCGGTGGTCCCAAAATACATTCTGGTTCCATAGGCGCCACTTCCTTGCACATAAATACCAGCATGGGGCGAATCGTTATCGGGTGAGCCAAAAGTAATGGATCCGGAGTTGCCGACAGCCCCTGCGCTTGATATGTGCAAGGAACCATAAGTCAAACCCGGTGTGGGATAAGAATGGGCAATAGTTTTGGCAACTTCCAATGTTGATCTTGGCCCCGTCGTCCCGATGCCGACGTTGCCGGGAACGATGAGACCGTTTGCGGGCACGTTGGACCCCACATACGCATTGGAGATGGCCAACCCGCCGTTTTCAAAATTCGCCACCATGGTTCCGTCCTGAAAAATTCCGACCCCCCAATTCGTCGCATAGGCCTCCACTCCAAGCCCGGCGGAATGCGAGTTGCCCCCGTAGCTGGCGCGGATGATCTCCTGATTGTAGGTCGGCCAATCCACGTGCAATCGATACCCTGGTCCCGTCGTCCCGATGCCGACGTTGCCGAAAGGCACGCTAAAGCCGGTCGCGAACGATCCGCCGGCATTCACCATCAAGTTGCCGTCCTTGCTCTGAAGCGTGTTTCCGACATTGACCGGTGCGTCACAGCCGGGTTGCCCGCTGGGACAAGTTGGCGGAGCGCCGGAAGGCGGGGGACTCCACGCAAAGAGTGTGCCCGCGGCGAGCGCAAAACCAAGCGCAACGGTCACTATCTTGGCAGGACGAGCGAAACGGAACCTTTTTTGAGGTTGGTTCACGATGGTGAATATTCAATAATTAATATCAAGTTGTTCTTCCATTGTACAACTATCCGGTTTATCGCACAACAACCCTGGCCATCCTAACTGTGGAGAAAAGCACCATTAAAGAAAATACATAAGGCTTTCTTATGTACCCCTCGTTCCACCAATACATAAGAAAGTCTTATGTACTTTCAGAAAAGGGCAAAAGACAATGTAAAATCACGTTATTTACGGCAACCCTCTAGCATGGCGAGAAGAGCAGCGTCGTATGACGGCCTACCTAACCCGCACCACCGCCGCCTCCTCCGCCACCGCCGCCCGCACCGCCTCCTCCGCCGGAAGCGCCACCGCCTCCGGCACCACCAAATGACGACGAAAAGCTTGCGCTAAATCCAGCCGCAAATGCGCTCGGAGAAAAAGGCGCAGAAGCGCCGGCGCCACCGGAAACAAACCCGCCACCCTGAGGAGTACTCGACGCGTACCAAGAAGGAGGATTCATGTTGACCGCAGTAAATGCCCTCGCCCATTTCTTCTCGATACCGAAGATCATTGCGTACGGAAGATATTTTTCAAATAGCAGAGGGGTTAAGTTCTGCATACGATAACGCTCCGCAGTCTCGAGATATAGCTTGAATCCAAGCCAATCTTCCTTTAATAACTGACCTTTTTTATTGAGTCTCGGATTGAACCAGCCCAAGAGAGCAATAACAGACGCAATAAGGATAAGGAGCATGAATACGGCAATTTGACGGTTGAAAATAATATTGCTATCAGAAAAATCAAAAAACGTGAGCAGTATATAGCCAAGAACAAAAAAGATCGCAGTTGCGCCGCCTGCCCATGTGTGCCAGCGAGAAAGAGAGTTTGCATATGCCGCAGTGTCATCTTCGGTTTCTTTGTAGAGCTTGGCGGAAAGCGCAAGCATTTTTATTCCGAATGCTTGAGCCTTTGCTCTGCTACTCTTCAAGTGCTTTGTGGAAAATATATCACCATTCATAAAAAGTATTTTGAGAAATTCTTGTTCATATTCCTCGAGCTCATCGCCTGGTCTGGATTGAAACTCCTTGAGATGCAAAATGTATTCTTTCGACGAAAACAGTCCGCGCCAGTTCATTGTTGCTTTCCAGAGGAAACCGAAAAAGAGAAGCGGCCATACGAGCAATACATAGTATTCAGCAAATGAATCTCGAACAGCGTCGAAGGTCAGCAAGGAAAGTGCTCCAAAAATTACCGTGTATAAGACCATGCCCGCAGTCTTTCCGAACGAAAAACTCAACTGCTCTTCGATGGTGAGATAACCTCGGATTGCGAGGTCAACGACTGTCGCCGGCCATGCTTTCCCTGTTAACTTTTCCTTTATCAAGAGTTCGGCCTCTGCTGGTGGAAGGTCTTCGGGCGGCGCATATTCGGCAATAATCGTTCCCCGTCCTCCACGCTTAGGAACAAGATATTGAATATAAAACACCCACAAAAGAGCGAGTAGAATGGCAATACCGCCAAGCCCAAAACCCCATAGACTCTGCATAGAATCCTTCACGTAACCCGAATACGCGACAACGCCTTTTGGCCAACCTACCGCGATCGTAAACATTCCTTTTGGGGGGAAACCGCTGCCGTAAAAATTAAATTTTTGATCGGCGGAAAAACCGCCGCTTTCAAGACGCTCCCCGGGCGCATCGACATATATCGCGGATGTTAAGTTTCTCATGTCCGGAACTTTTTTGGGCAATACCAGTTCTCCGCTTACGTCTTTTACCGGAACAGTATAGTCGGTAAACAAATTCCAATAGAACTCGTCATGGTCGTTGTAAAAAGCGATCGCACCATGCAGTTTGTAGCTTAAGATCCATGCATGACTGGTATCCGCAAGGTTGTAATACCACTCGATATTCTGACTGCCCTGTTCAATAAAGGTGGTGTAGCGCCCGAAGCTCGCCGGATCATTTTTGTCGAGTCGCGAGGAAGAATAGAGAAGCGGCGTGTTCCCCTCCCCATCAATAACTTCAATGTCACTGATGCTACTTACCCCTTTAAGCGGAATGCTCCGCCAGCCGACGTGATACTGCCCTCGAAAATTATACACTTGGGTTTCCAGAACATCGGCCGTGCTGTCCTCGTTGACAGCAATAAAAAAGCGAATCGCATCATACTCATAACTGCGCGCTTCTGCGTAAGAGAACGACGGAAACGCAAAAATGCCAACACAAAAAAGCGCCACAAGGAAACGTGAGAAAACGTGTCCGACATTGTTTCTCCATTCAAAATCTATTCCACACTTCGGCCGAACCATTCCATGGACCTTAGACAAATTGCGCATTGGATATCGCTACTCTTTTTTGTTTACCGAGAGCAGGAGGGAAACCACAACCGATGCAACCATAACAACGAAGACGGCGATCCCAACCTTTGAGGCATAATCCTTAAGCTCCGACACAATAATAACGTCAAAAGCATAGAGCACTCCGAGCAGAGCGAAAACAACGACAAGAAGGACGAGAAAAGTGAGTATGATTTGTTTAATTTTTGATGTCATTGGGTTAGTTACAAGACAATAATCAGCACTAAAACTTCACCTGGACCGGCTTCTGCGCGGAGTCTCCTTCGGGAAGATCGAAGTATTCCTTACCGGAAAAGTGGAACGCACTTGCGATAATGTTTCCTGGAAATACACCGACCGACGTGTTCAAATCGCGAACATTGCCGTTATAGAAGCGGCGGGCGGCCTGCACTTTGTTCTCCGTATCGGTAAGTTCATCCTGAAGCTTCGCAAAGTTCTGGTTGGCTTTGAGGTCTGGATACGCTTCCGAAAGCGCAAAGATTGACTTCAGGGCGCCAGAGAGCATGTTTTCCTCCTGTGCGCGTTCCGCCATCGTCCCACCCTTCATTGCCGCAGTCCGAGCTTGAGTAACCTTATCGAGAGTTCCCTGCTCGTGCGTTGCGTACCCCTTCACCGTTTCAACCAAGTTCGGAATAAGATCATAGCGACGCTTCAACTGGACCTCGATATCAGCCCACGCCTCTTCCGAGCGTGCGACCAACTTTACAAAATTATTATACAGACCAACCGCCCAAATGACGATGAGAACAAGAACGCCAAAAATAATAAATGAAGTCATAACAACAAAATTAGTACTAATCGAAATCAAGAAACCTTAACGGAGTCATTGTACCACGCCGTCCCGTGCAGGCAACTATCCCCAAACAACGTCTTTTTCTTTTTTTCTGGCATGATAGAATATCCGTAGGCGGTCATTCGGGTTTAGGCCGCAAGTAAATTATCAGCAAACCGCAACACCACTATGGGACGAGGAGACAACGCGCGTAGTCACAGAGAAAAAAAGAAACCGAAAAAGAACAAAAAGTGACGAGCGGCCGCGCCGAGTGAGCGCGGTTTTTCGTCTTGCGCACGATACAAATTCCAACCATTGCGCCGATTTGACGTGAGGGCTTTTTATATTTACGCTAATACAAAGATGTGTATACTGAACAAAGTTGTTTTTCTGAAGGAGTGCCTTGATGTTAAAGAAGGCAAAAGAACTCTTCTGGCTCATACTGGGACATTGCTTCCTGGTAATGGGTATCGTTGTATGGATACCGTTTATCTTTCTTGCCAGCGCATGTTACGCGAAAGGATCGGCAAGGCTCCACCGTGTGCTCCGGGATAATCGCTTTGTCGGTGGCGCGATCGTGAGTTGGGAAGACCGTCGCGAGATTTCCCTCCGCGCGAAATTCATCGCGGCCGGTTCACTCGCACTCTGCATCATCTCCACGACGATTTTCTTCTCTCTCCCATAGCTTAGAGCGGGAATATTAATCGCCGCCGTCAGCGCTGCTTATTTTATTTTGTCCATGGCGACCGCTAAATGACCACGCACAATTTACCCCTTGATTGATCTGACCCCCAAATAACGGACACATAAAACGTGTCCGTTTTTCGTATAATT
>CAYHST010000060.1:0-4409 GCA_964359415.1 uncultured Candidatus Saccharibacteria bacterium
TGAAAACTCCGCGGCGTTTTGCGACCCCGATTGCTTTCTTTGCCGAACTTGTTATAGCCATGTTAGATTTTGTTGTGAGCGTAGCGAGCTAGAAAATCTTACACCCAGCACCTTTCGCGAAAGGTGCTGGGTTCCCTCCTCCAGCACGCCTTTAGTCAAAAGTCGTAGCATCTTACCCGAAGTGCGCCATTCGCGCAATCGCGATATGATGCGGGAATGATAGGCCACATAGAAGGAACCGTGCGCGCAGTGCGACATACATTCGCAATCATCTCCACGGGAGGTGTCGGCTACAAAATTGCACTCACGAAAGAGGCACTCGCTGAACTTCGTCCAGAAAAGACTGCGTCCCTCTGGACGCACTTGGCCGTGCGGGAAGATGCCCTTGACCTCTACGGATTCCGCACCGAGGAAGAACTGCGGATTTTTGAGCTATTGCTCACTGTTTCCGGCATCGGTCCCAAATCCGCGATGGCTGTTCTTGATGTAGCTTCCGTACAAACTCTGCGCTCTGCAATATCGCAGGCGAATGCGGAATACCTGATAGAGGTTTCCGGCATCGGGAAAAAGACGGCGGAGAAAATCGTACTTGAATTAAAAGACAAAATCGGCGCGAGCGCCGATGAGTCAAAACACGCGCTTCAAGGCGACCAAGAGGCGCAAGAGGCGATGCGCGCTCTCGGATATTCGCAGAACGAAGCGCGCGAGGCGCTCCGCAAAGTCCCCCGCAGTTTCGTCAACAGCAATGACCGCCTGCGCGAGGCATTGAAAATCGTCGGAAAGAGATAGTCTTCAAGGAGAGACCTTGGGAGTGGCTCTTTAAGGTCTCACCTTAGGAAATGCAAAAAATACGATGCGGAAGTTAAAACACATGCTTGAAAGAATAGTTCCGGAACCGCTTTTGGAGCGCCTTTTACCGCTCTACCATTTATCACTCGCATATTTGGGTGCGGTGTTTTATACGCACCCGGCGCGCAAACTTCTTGTCATCGGCGTAACGGGAACGAAAGGCAAATCAAGCACCGCAGAGATGCTGAATGCCATTTTTGAAGAAGCGGGATATACAACAGCCGTTCTCAATTCAATACGGATTAAAACCGGTGCGAAGTCGGAACCGAACCTCATGCGCATGACGATGCCCGGCAGATTCTTCATCCAAAAATTTCTCTTTGACGCCGTGCGAGCCGGATGCACCGTCGCAATTCTTGAAATGACTTCGCAGGGAGCAGCCCAGCATCGCCATCGTTTTATTGACTTGGACGCGCTCATTTTTACCAACCTCGCGCCGGAACATATTGAATCGCACGGCTCCTATGAAGAATATGCGAACGCCAAATTTGAAATCGGACGCGAATTCGCCCGTTCAAAGAAACGACCGCGCATAATGGTGGCAAACGCCGACGACGAGCAAGGCGTAAGGTACCTTTCACTCTCTGTTGAAAACGTGCTTCCTTTTTCCCTTTCTGCTTGCAAGCCGTGGTCGGCCGACGAGCGTGGCGGGCATTTTAATTTTGACGGACTTGATATTTCTATCAATCTGCCCGGCGAGTTCTCACTGAAAAATGCGCTCGCGGCGGCAACGACATCACAAGCGCTCGGCATCCAATCTACTGTCATTATGAAGGCTCTAGGAAAAATACGGACAATTCCCGGCCGCGCCGAAAGAATCGAGGCTGGACAAAATTTCACGGTAGTCATTGATTACGCGCACACTCCGGATTCGCTTGAGGCGCTTTACATCGCGTACGCGAAGCTGCGCAAAATCTGCGTTCTGGGTGCAACCGGAGGCGGGCGCGACATGTGGAAACGTCCGGTAATGGGCGCGCTTGCCGCTCAATATTGCGCGTCGGTGATACTCACGAACGAAGACCCCTACGATGAAAATCCGCGCATGATAGCTGATGAGGTGGCAAGCGGTATGAAGCGAAAACCCGAAATCGTTATGGACAGGCGCGAGGCAATCCGGCACGCGCTTTCGCGCGCGCGCGCTGGAGACGCCGTATTGATAACCGGCAAGGGGACCGACCCATGCATCTGCGGGGCGAATGGAAAGCAAACCCCGTGGAGCGATGCCCGCGTCGCTCGAGAGGAGCTTGCAAGGATGTTGGGCGCGAGCGAGGTATAATGAAAATTAAACAGAGATTATGGCCATTGTACGCGTCGGCATATGATAAAAACCGTCTTTATCTGGATTTTTTGGTTCTTCATTATTACTCTCGTAATCTATTGGATATGGACGGGCGGAATCGGCAAAGTCATGAACTCATTCCGTCCTGGAGACACATTCGGCACGGAATCCGGAAACGGCATCGCGAAAAAAAGTTTTCTCCGCCTTCCGTGGCAACCGTCTTTTAGCGCGCTGTCCGCGGATTCACCGGGCAATGCGAAAACCTCGGCTTTGGATAATCAATACGCGACTCTTGAAGGCCAGTACGAGCAACTGAACCTGCAGGCGAACGAAGCCAAAGTTTTCGGCGACCCGTCGCCCGAGAAAGGACAAGTGCGCATTACGGAAACATACGGGGTGGTGGAAAGCAACGCGGCGAGAGAGTATCTCGTGCTTACCGCAAACGCAAACAACACGGCTCCGGTTGAACTCAAAGGCTGGTCTTTGCAGAGCGCGTATACCGGCATGCGCGCGTACATACCGCTTTCCGCGTCGTCGTTCACCATGGGCATTTTGAACGACCAGGAAAATGTTCTTTTGTACCCGGGCGCTTCCGCGATAGTAAGCTCCGGCGGCTCCCCTGTCGGCACGTCTTTCCGCGAAAACATGTGTTCCGGCTATCTCGGACAGCTTCAGGATTATTATCCGCCGCTCCCCAATTCCTGCCCGCCAGCGTACGGCGCTCTGCTTCTCACGCCCGACAATCTGAAAGTTTACGGCGAAGCATGCTTCGACTTTTTAGAGACGATTCCGCCATGCACGGCGCCTCTGCAAAACATTCCGTCTACAGGCGAATCAGCAGATTTCGTGGCTTGGCCTGCCGGTATCAACTCTATCGGCCCTAACAGTGTAAATCCCAATTGCCGCGCGTTCGCCGCTAATATCTTCTCGTACAACGGATGCGTAGCGAGCAATCGTTTCCGCCCCGCGTTCAACAGCAATGCTTGGCGCCTATATCTTGGCGCAAACATTGAGTTGTGGCGCAACACGCACGATATTATCCGGCTTCTGGACGGCGAGGGGCGGACGGTGGATGTAGTCACTTACTAAGTCGCAGATTAACGCAGAAAAGCCCGCGGATTTACGCAGATATATCCGCGTGTATCTGCGTACGTTCATGCGTGCATCTGCGCATCGCCGTGAACAAGATGATGCCGGCGGCTACCGATACGTTTAGGGACTCTTTTCTTCCATGCATCGGAATTTCAATCAGCGCGCCGCACGCATCGCGGACAGATTTTGGAATCCCTTTCACTTCGTTGCCGAAAATAAATAGCGTCGGCCTGCGCGATTTGTATTTTCGATAATCAATTGCGCGCTTATCTTGTTCTGCGCCGACAATTGTCCATCCCTCCATTCCCAATTTCTTTATTATTTTTGCCGGTGACGCAATTCTTTCCCACGGAACTATTTTTTCCGCGCCAAGCGCGGTTTTCGCGATGTCCTTTCGCGCCCTTCCGAATCGGTCTCGCGGAGTCGGCGTATATCCGGAAAGATAAATCTTTTCCACTCCGGCCGCCTCCGACGTTCGGAAAATAGAACCCACGTTGTGCGTACTCCTAACGTTGTGCAATAACACCGCAATTCTTTGTTTCATACTACATACTACGTTCTACGCACTACGTACCAATTACTGTATACTACTTTCATGCTTTCCATATTCCCAGACATATTGTTCCTTGCTCCGTTCTCGGCATTCTTAATCCGCGTCGCGCTCGCGCTTGTTTTTGTTTTCGCAATCAACAAACATTGGCCTCGCGCTGAAACATCGTTCAAGGCGCTCGCCGCAATCGAACTCGCCGCCGCAATTTCAATCGGAGCGGGAGCGCTGGCACAAGTAGGCGCTCTCGCGGGAGGGCTCGTCATAATTTATTGGCTCGCTCGCCCCGAGGTACGGCCCATATCATTTATAGCAACTCTTCTTTCTCTCGTACTCTGCGTTTCTCTCCTTCTCACGGGCGCCGGCCCATTCGCGTTTGACCTCCCGCTGTAAGAGCCGGTAGCTCGTAGCCTGTAGCCGCTCGAACCCGGAATTGCGTCGTGTTTTTTATCGCTACTGGCTACAAGCTACTGGCTACTGGCTCGTTTGTGTTATATTTTCCTCACCCCTCGTAGCCCCGACGCGCGAAGCGGTCGGGGTCCCGACAGCAAAGCTCGTCGGGACTCAATGGAGGGTGGAGTGTGTTGCCCCTCGTAGCTCAAAGGTAGAGCAGCTGCCTTTTAAGCAGTTGACGGAGGATCG
>CAYHST010000061.1:0-2809 GCA_964359415.1 uncultured Candidatus Saccharibacteria bacterium
AAATTCCCCCCCCCTGATACGTTGAAGGCGGTTTGGTCTTCGTTCCTTGAAAAACGGCTGGAAACGGCATGTTGAGTGCGGCTTAGGGGGAATTCTTGTTCCTCGCAAGCTGCACTCAACAATTCACTCAACAACCCAAACCCACCCGGGAGATGACCATGACCAGAGCAGTATATACCGATTATCTTAGTTTGAAGCCCGTAATTCAGTTGGACCAAGTGCGACCGTTGGTGAACGTTTTGCCAGATCTGCTCGCGCGAATTCATACTGGAGAGGTAATTGCCTCTCCATCACTTGAGTTCGCGATAATCTCGGCCTTGAAATATCCTGTGCCACCAGGCAGGACACTGTACCTGCGTGGCATTACTACGGAGGCACTGGCATGCGTTCTTCAGCAACAAGTCCCGGTATTACAGGTTGAGTTCCCGATGTACCACGACCTGTGGTTTGGCGCCGCCCTGTGGTTTCTTCATCGGGATCTGTTCTCGCTGGACAAGCCGGTTGCATTTTTTACCCAGTACCATGTGCTCAGGATAATCTGGCGTGGGGGTGAGTCCTGCGTATTCAGTGCGTGGAGAAAACATATTCTTCTGCCGACCGGCGCCGTCACGGTATCCACGTTGCCAGACATGGATTGACCGTCTTCACCCCCGAGCCATTAATTGGCGACACCCTTACCGCGATGCGCCGCGCGGTAAGGGTTGTTTCATACTTCTACCTTCCAGACCCTTTAGCCCCCTCAACAAACAACTTCACTTTCTCCAAACTTCTTGTTCCGTCCGGATTTGATACGCCGGAGTTTACGTCAACAGCATAGGGCTTAACTATTCTTATTGCTTCCTCTACATTCTCCGGATTCAAGCCGCCAGCGAGAATTACAGGGATGGAAACTGATTCAACTATTTTTCTGCTGATATTCCAGTCGTGTGTTTTCCCCGTTCCCCCGCGCTGTCCAGTTGCCTTAATCGCCGAGTCAAGAACGAGCGCATCTGCAACCCCTTCATAGCTTTTCGCCTCCTCAATGGCGCTTTCATCAAAGACGTTTATCACCTTAAACAATTTGAGCTGTGGCAATGCAGATTTTATTTTTTGCATCCCATCAATATCCGCGTGCAGTTGGACGGCTTTAACGTCCGTTTTTTGGGCAAGCTCAATTATTCTTTCCGGGTCGGTAACCGATGTCACCAAAACCGGCGTGCATGTTTCCGGCAACTGCGAAATAATTTCCCCTGCTTTCTCGGCCGAAATAGGATTTCTCGCATGTTTGAGTTCAACATGAAAACCGAGCATATCCGCACCTAGAGAAAGCGCCGCTCGCGCGGTCTCTATATCCATGATTCCGCAGATTTTAACTAGCGTCATGGAACGAGTATACTGTAAAGCGTGAATAAAAACACGAACATACTGGACAAAATAGTAAAAAATAAAAGAATCGAGGTCGAGACCTTAAAGGCCGTTCGGCCGCTTGAACTTCTGCAAAAAGAGGCTGACGAAGTGGGCGTCGGCACTTGTAGACAGGCCGCGACGGCAACTCTTGATAGACGGCCATTTCTCGAACTTTTTAAGAAGGGCGCAGTATTGATTGCCGAGATTAAACCGCACTCTCCTTCCATGGGGGAAATAATGGAAGAATCTCCTCTTGAGATGGCCGACCTCTATGCAAAGAGCGACGCCGACGTGGTTTCTGTTCTCACCGATTCCGAATACTTCGGCGGAAGCAATGATTTGCTTAAGGAGGTGCGCGCACGAGTACCGCAGACTATTTTGCGAAAAGATTTCATTATTGATGAATATCAAGTATACGAAACTTCTCTGCTACATGCGGACGCATTTTTATTGATTGCGTCCATTCTAACTGAAATCGAGCTCGCGAAATTGCTCAAGCTCGGAAACAAGCTCGGTCTTGATGCGCTAGTCGAAGTGCATGACGAGCAAGATATTGCAAAAGCGCTCCGCGCGGGTGCTCATATCATCGGCATAAATAATCGAGACTTGATGACTTTCAATACCGATATTGCAGTGACTGAACAGCTGATGAAGAAAATCCCGAAAGGCGCTTTCGTCGTGAGCGAATCGGGCATCAGAACCGCCGAGGACGTGAAGAGGGTGCGCAAGTGCGGAATCAGCGGTATTCTGGTAGGCACATCGGTACTTCAGTCCGACGACCCTATCAAAAAAATAAATGAATTGAAGCAGGCGCTACTATGAATAAGAAAATTACATTCGGAGGTGCATATGTGCCAGAAATGCTGTGGGACACATTGAGAAAGCTCGGTTCAGAGTTTGAGAATGCAAAAAAGGACTCGGCATTCCAGAAAGAATTTCAAGACCTGCTCCGCAATTATTCCGGTCGTCCGACTCCGCTAATATTTGCTGAACGCGCAACGGCGAACCTCGGTGGAGCAAAAGTGTATCTCAAGAATGAGGGCGCGAATCACACCGGCGCGCACAAGATAACGCACTGTTTGGGGCAAGGACTCCTCGCGAAGCGCCTCGGAAAGAAAGTGCTGATAGCGGAAACGGGTGCAGGCCAGCACGGCGTTGCCACGGCCACCGTCGCCGCCAAACTGGGCTTGGACTGCGTCGTCTTTATGGGGAGCGAAGATATCAAGCGCCAGAGGCCCAACGTTTTTTTGATGGAGCGTCTTGGCACAAAAGTGGTGCCTGTGGAATACGGAAGCAAAACGCTCAAGGACGCGGTGAATGAGGCGCTGAAATTCTGGATGGAACATTTGGATGAGGCGCACTACTGCATCGGCTCGGTCTTGGGTCCCGCCCCCTACCCAGAAATGAATCGTTACTTCCAGTC
>CAYHST010000061.1:2909-4287 GCA_964359415.1 uncultured Candidatus Saccharibacteria bacterium
ATTCCCTTCTCCGACCCGATGGCCGACGGCCCGGCAATTGCGGTTGCGAGCGACGAGGCAATCAAGTCTGGTGCGACAGTCGCAAAATCCCTCGCGCTTCTTGAGAAAGTGGCGGCGCGTGGAAGGCCCGTTGCGGTGATGACCTATGTAAACATTCCATTTCGATATGGAATTCCAAAATTTGTAAAAACAATCGCAAAAACCGGTGCCTCCGCGCTCATCGTCCCAGATTGCCCATTTGATAGCGAAGAAGGCCGCGAACTTCTTATCGCCTGCAAAGAAAACGATGTCTACCTGATCCCCGTCGTCTCCCCCGGCGTGCCGAAAGAGCGGCTGGAAGTTCTCGCGAGAGATTCGCGTGGATTCGTCTACTGCACCTCGCGCCAGGGCATCACCGGAGCCAACAGCAAGTTCGCCAAAGAACTTTTTGATTTCGTGAAAGAATTGAAACAAATCTTCAAGCTCCCCATAGCCGTCGGTTTCGGCGTGAAATCCAAAGAAGATGTCGAGTCGCTTGCGAAAGTAGCCGACATAGTCATCGCCGGCAGTGTGTTTGTGAATGTAATCAAAAATGCACAAGGAAAACGTCTGGAACCAGTGGTTGAGAAGGTCGTTCAAGAGTTGCGTGGCTAGAGCGGCCATAGCTCTGGATTTCTTTCCATCCATGCAACATATCCACCCCATATAGAAACCGTCTTCATTAATTCTATGGCCTCATCGTGCGTGGCCTGGGAACTGATTCCAGCTACTAACGGCTCTATCTCCATAGCCCCCAAAATTATTCTCTTAACTGCCACGTCCGATGAAGAACCATCTTTCGCGTTGAATCGTCCTTCTTGTGCAACTTTGGTTTTGACGTCACTTGACAAAGAAACCTCTAGGTCAATTCTTTTCGCCCAATTTGCGACAAATCGTGCAACTTCTCTTGAGTGTGGATTGAGGCAACCGTCAAGATATGTGTCCCACGCTTGTCTTGCCTGCTCATCCTTTAGTCTGAACGTGGGTAGCGTTTTGCGCCAATTTTCCAAAAGACTTCTTGCATTATCTCTAAGACTCTCGTTCATGTAGTACATTCTACACCAATCATTCTGGGCACGATTGCGCAGAAAGTGGTCCATGATCCATGATTACCAATGCGGACATCGCGTCCACTATCGGGACGGCGCGCAGGAGGACGCACGGGTCGTGACGGCCGTTAACTTTAAGCATCACATCTCTTTTTTCTTATTGGAACCATTCGCGCGAATTAGAGAAGGCCCTTCGCAAGAACCTCAAAAGACAGTGTAAAACCCAGCTCTCCGTCTTTGCGAGCGGAGCGAAGCAACCCAGAATCTACGGCCATAACCCTAGATTGCTTCGGCAAAGCCTCGCAAAGACG
>CAYHST010000062.1:0-4250 GCA_964359415.1 uncultured Candidatus Saccharibacteria bacterium
TGGGCGCGGCGCAGATTGTCGTCAATCAGCCGCGGATGCGCGAGCGCCTCTTGAACAGCATGCTCGGTGATTTCATGGAAAACAATCCGTTTAGGTTTCTTCAGTTTGATTGCCTCCGCCAAGTGCCATGCGATAGCCTCGCCTTCGCGGTCGGGGTCGGTTGCGAGTATCACCTCGTCGGAGTGTTTTGCGGCATCGCGCAATTCATCTATTATCTTCTGTTTTTCTTTGACGATGACATATTTTGGAATAAAACCACCTTCTATATCAATGGCATCCTTACTGCTTTTCGGCAAATCACGGATATGCCCCACGGAAGCGCGCACATGGAAACCCTTCCCGAGATATTTCTCGATAGTCTTCGCCTTCGCCGGCGATTCAACAATGACAAGTTTCATCCCGTTAGAAGTAGGAAGCTTGCGCTTCCGACTCGTATATTATGTTTGTAACTATTGGACATATTGTAAACTTAGCATGACTCCATCTACTGAATAAACTTCCGCGACTTCTAACGGGATTCGCATAAGTACGCATTGATATCCCAATACAATAGCATGTGTCAAGTGTATGCCATTGAGTACCGTGAAATCAGCAACGTAAATACGGTAATTGTACATATGTACAATTACCGTATTTACGGGAGAGCAAGATTATTTACGTCGCCCGGACAACACCCAGTTCCTCAACAATCAATCCCTTGATTTCCATCGTTGAAAGCAGAATGTTTGCTTCCGAAATCGGAAGCTCCAACGCCTGGACAAGTTCATCGCGCGGACAGGGACTGGAAATAATTTCAAGCACGCGCGACTCATCTTCAGACAAGTCTTCGCGCGCCACTTTTGATTTATCTTCAGTCTTGATTCCGAGCGCGCGCAAAATGTCTTCGGGTTCCGTAACGGGCGTAGCCCCAAGTTTTAAGAACTGATGCGTGCCTCGGCTTTCCGCGCTGAAAATGGAGCCGGGAACGACAAGGAGTTCGCGATTATATTCAGTCGTAAGACGCGCCGTGATAAGGGAACCGGAACGTTCTTTTGCTTCAATAACGAGTGTTGCATGGCAGAGTCCCGTCATTATCCTGTTTCTCTGCGGGAAAGTGTAGTCAGCGGCTTTCAGTTTCGGCTCGTATTCAGAAAGAAGCGCGCCGCCTGACTTGATGATTTCGCGCGCAAGCGACACATTCGCCCGCGGGTATAAGACGCTCCAATCAAGCCCGGAGCCCGGCACGGCTACCGTCGGGAGCAGAGCGCCAAGCGCGGCCTTGTGCGCGGCGGCGTCCACCCCGAACGCGAGCCCGGAAACAACTACAACGGGATATCCGCGCAATCCACCAATCAAGTGTTCGCACGCTTGCCGCCCATAGCTTGTCATCGCGCGCGAGCCCACCACCGCGAGCCACTTCAAATCAGTACTCGGCAATTTCCCGCGCACGTAAAGTTTCTTCGGCGGGTCCGGAATTTCTTTGAGAAGAGGAGGGAAGTCCTCCGGTTTTAAAATCGAAATCTCTGGCATCAAATACGATTCTATCACGTTCTTCGGTTCAATTTTGAACGAAATCAAACAAATCAAGAGGAGTCCTTGATTTTCTAAGTTTTCTAGCATTGTTGACAGCACGTCTAATTTTTTATAGTTTTGCCACTGGCCAACTTTTGGGAATATGATATGTCACCGGAACAATACGGACTGACGGAACTACTTGGGGAGATCCTTTCAAGTCGTTCCGCATGGTTGCTCTGCGGTGCCGCTTTTTTGTGGTTTCTCCTCCTAAAATGGTGGGAGGATGGAAAAGGCGATTGAAAGACTCTCGACAAGCCCCGCGTGCGCACGGGGCTTGTTTATTTAATGACATCTAGCTAACCAGAAAATTATCAAACTGCCACGGGTCTTTCAGGTCCAGTTTTTCCGGAAAGAGTTCGCCGCGTCCAGCGAGAGGAGTCCAATCGGTGTATTCCGCTAGCATCGTACCCAGGTACGGAAGCGCCGCTTCCATCACCGTGTGATGGTCGAGTTCATCAGCGTCTACGATTCCGGCTTCGGGATTGCGTATCGCCCAAATCATGGCGCCCAAAATTCCCGCGCAAACCTGAAGTCCTGTAGCATTGTTGTATGGGACAAGCGCGCGCGCCTCATCTATAGAGAGGCGAGAGCCGTACCAAAGCGCATTCTTTTTGTGTCCCATAAGTAGCACGCCGAGTTCGTCAACTCCGCCGGGCAGAATTTCGTTGCTGATGAGGCGGGAAATATTTTGCAATGTGCCACCGCGTTCGGCCGTCTCAATAAGAGAGAGGACGGCGCCGTCGCACGGGTGATACGCGTAGTGGACAGTCGGGCGGTAAGCAACGCGATTTCCGTCTTTCACCGTGAGGTAATCAGCAATTGAAATTGATTCATTGTGCGTGATGACCCAGCCGTATTGCGGGCCCGAAATCGGCGTCCAGCTGCGCACCTGCGTTGCAAGCCCCGGCTGTTCAAGATAAATCGCCGCCCTGCATCCGAAATCATGTTTGCGTCCTTTTTCCGGCAGGTGCTTTTCATGCGAGCCCCATCCCATTTCGGAAGGCTGGCATCCCTCGGAATAAAAGCCGTCTACGGACCACGTGTTGACGAATTCGTCCATCTGCTTCGGCTTCTTAGGCGACTGCGTGTCGCGCTCGGCGATGTGGATTACCTTGATGCCGAGCTGTTGCGAGAGCTTCGCCCACTCATCGCGCGTTTTCGGTTCCGCGATTTTTTCGCCGGTATCTTTCGCTATTCGGAGAAGCGCCTCTTTGACGAAGTGGGAAACGAGCCCGGGGTTCGCGCCGTGCGCGACAACGGCCGTGGGGCGCGGGCCGGAAATAGGAAGATTTCGCAGAGCGAGCGCCTTTTCCCGCAGGGCGTAGTTGGAGCGCTCCGACATTGAGAGCGAGGCGTCTGTGTAATACCCCGCCCATGGCTCAACCACCGTGTCCAAGTACAGAATTCCTTTTTCCTGGCAGAGCTTTATGAGGTCGGTGGAAGAAACCGCGACCGAAACATTGCAAAGGAAATCTCCTTTCCCGATGTGCGAAAGCACAATCTTTTCGTAGTTGTCCGGAGTGAGCGGCTCAAGAATAAATCGCACGCCGAATTCTTTCGCGACCGAGCGGCCGCGCTTATCGGCGGTAACGATGGTAATTTTTTCCGGCGGAACCGTGAGGTGCCGGAGCAGAAGCGGAAGGACTCCTTGCCCGATGCTTCCAAAACCGACAATCAGAATTTTTCCGTTAAATTTTTGCAATTTGGTTTCTTCCGGTTACTTTATTTTTTCTTGTAGATAGTATTGGTATACAGGAAATATTTTCCAAGTCAACCCTAAAAATCAGAAAATTTGTGTGGATATCGGAATTTCCCTATTCCAGTCTTTTGCAAAACACTGCAATAGGGAAGATGCAACATCTAGTTGATAAATATTATGGGGGTGGTAACCTTGCGAAAGATAGGTTCTTACATGAGACGCCTTGTAGTCAGAACATCGACACATGCGAGATGGAACATGGCGGATGAATTTCCGTCCCCCGTAATGAGCGGTGGGCTCCCCGCCGCTGTTGTAGAAGGGGCGAAGGTGATTGGCTCGTTACAGGGCGTCTCATTTAATGGCTTACGCCATCAGAATGTGCCATCTTTCCGTATAGGAAAGATGGCCGTTCTTTTTATTAGTGTGCTAATATTCTTTGTATGCTGGACATCAAATTCATAAGAGAGAACAAAGACATCGTCATTGCGGGTGCGAAGAAGAAGCGCATCGCGGTTGACATTGACGCCCTGCTCGCCTTGGACGACAAGCGCCGCGCTCTGCAGGCATCTATTGACGAGGCACGGGCGAAGCAGAACGCCGCTTCAGTCGCCATCGCGGCCGCGGAGAATTCGGAGAAGCGGATAATCATCGGCAGAATGCAGACCCTGAAAGATAAGCTCAAGGGCGAGGAAGAATCCATGCAAGAGATATTGAAGGAGTGGCGCGCGCTTATGGTAACGGTGCCGAACGTTCCGGACATGTCTGTGCCGGATGGGGAATCGGAAAAAGACAATAAAGAAATCAGACGTTGGGGTGATGAAATCCGAAATTTTCCGCCGGCTGGCGGATTTGAGCCGAAGTCGCACGTTGAATTATTACTCGCGAACGGAATGGCGGATTACGAGCGCGGCTCCAAGGTCGCTGGCTTTCGCGGATACTTCCTGAAAAACGACGGCGCGCGCCTCGTGTGGGCTCTGGAGCGTTTCGTTGAAGAGCG
>CAYHST010000063.1:0-4106 GCA_964359415.1 uncultured Candidatus Saccharibacteria bacterium
GATATAGAAGGTGGTTTTATTCCAAAATATGTCGTGGTAAAAGGAAAGGAGAAAATAATAGATGACCTTCGCGATATCGCAAAGCGCTCCGATGAGGTGATACTCGCGACAGACCCCGACCGCGAGGGCGAAGCAATTGCGTGGCATTTAGCAGAGGCCATCAAACTCAAAAAACCAAAACGAATTGTGTTCCACGAGATTACCGAGCACGCTGTGCAAGAGGCGCTCGCGCATCCGCGGCTGATTGACGAGAACCTGCGCCGCGCCCAAGAGGCGCGGCGCGTCTTGGACAGACTGTTCGGCTACGACCTCTCCGGCCTAATTTGGAAAAAAGTGCGTTACGGGCTCTCGGCAGGCCGTGTCCAGTCGCCCGCCTTGCGCATACTCATGGAACGGGAGCGCGAAATTAAAGCTTTCATTCCCGAGAAATTCTGGGTGGTGAGTGCCGATCTAAAGACAAAAAAAGGAGAGGGGTTTACCGCCACGTGCGTGGAAGAGCCGAAAAGCGAGGAAGAGGCAAAAAGAATCTCGGATGCAGCAAAATCGGGCACATGGAATGTTGTCGGTGTTGAAGAGGCGGAACAGTCCCGAGGCCCTCGCGCGCCATTTACTACTTCCACGCTTCAGCAAGTCGCATCTACCCGTCTCGGATTCTCTCCTTCGCGAACGATGGGAATTGCCCAGAAATTATACGAGGCCGGCCATATTTCATATATGCGCACCGACAGCACAAATCTCGGCGCGGAGGCGCAGGCAAACCTAGCCGCCGTCGCCGAAAGCGAATTCGGAAAGGAATATGTTTTTCCGCGCGTGTACAAAACAAAATCCAAAAGCGCGCAGGAGGCGCACGAAGCGATAAGGCCGACAGACGCGCGAAAGCTAAGCGCGGGCGCGAATGAAGACCAGAAAAAGTTGTACGCATTGATACGGGCGCGCGCTCTTTCGAGCCAGATGGCTAACGCGCGAACGTTGAGGACGAGAATACTTTCTAATGTAGAAGGAACGACGATGCCTGACTTCGCCGCCAACGGTTCGCGCGTGATTTTTGACGGATGGCTCGCCGCAGACCCCGACGCTCGCGGAGAAGATGTGGAACTGCCAAAGGTGGCAAAAAGCGACGCGCTCGCACTGATTGACGCTCGCTCCGAAGGAAAAGAAACCCAGCCGCCAAGCCGGTACTCCGAGGCGGGTCTTGTGAAAGAGTTGGAGAAGCGCGGAATCGGCAGGCCGTCCACATACGCCTCCATCATAAAGACGCTTGAAGACCGCGGATACGTGGAAAAGCAGGGGCGCACACTGCTCCCCACTCCCACGGGCGACGTCGTTTCTTCGTTCATAGAACAGAATTTCGCGGAATATATCAGCGATACTTTCACAGCCGAAATGGAAGATGAGCTGGACGAGATAGCGGACGGCAAGCGAGAATATGCAAAGACGCTGAACAGTTTCTACACGCCATTCCATAAAGCAGTCAAAGCGAAAGATAAAATCGCGAAAATAACGAATATGGGCGACGCGCCGCCGGAATTCCCCTGCCCGATTTGCAAAGGCAAGATGGTCTACAAATTGTCAAAAACGGGACGCTTTATGAGCTGTGCCGATTTCCCGAAGTGTTTGGGGGCGCGCAGAGAAGACGGCGGTGAAATTCCTCCGCCAAAAGAAATCGGCGAGGCGTGTCCAGACTGCAGTCAGAAGACGGGAAAACTATCTGGAGGCCAACTCATTGAGCGCGAGGGACGGTTCGGGCGATTCATCGCGTGCAGTAATTATCCCAAGTGCAAATTCGTTAAGCAGGACCCTACAGAGCTTGCCCGCACAAAAACAGGCGTCATGTGTCCTACCTGCAAGACTGGTGAGATGTCAGAAAGGCGCGGCCGCTTCGGCGTCTTTTTCTCCTGTTCAAATTATCCCGACTGTAAAACAGTGATTAAGGCAAGGCCTACAGGTGAAATCTGCAAATTGTGCGGAAGTTTAATGATGCAAGGAACCAAAACAATTCCAGAGCGATGTTCTAACAAGGCATGTCCAAATCACCGGCCAGATAAACTAAAGTGAGAAAGTGATATTGCTCTGAACAATACATAGGCGTATCATCAAGAAATGCTAAAGCCACGCCCTCTTTCGGATATCTTAGGAGCATTGTCGAGCAAAGACGCCAACGATGTCGCGCTTGTTACTAAAGCATACGAGTTTGCCAAAGAGGCGCACAAAGACCAAAAACGATACTCCGGCGACCCATATTTCGTTCACACAGCAGAAGTTGGTTATCTTCTTGCCACCGCCGGTATGTGTCCGCAGTCTACCGCGGCCGGGCTTTTGCACGACACGATAGAAGACGCCGGCGTAACGCCGAAGATGATAGAAGAACTCTGCGGGAAGGAAGTTTTGACTCTCGTGCAGGGCGTTACAAAACTGGGAGCTTTGCGCTATCGCGGAATGGAGCGCCACACGGAATCTTTGCGGAAACTTTTTGCCGCGACGGCGCAAGACATACGCGTCCTCATCATCAAACTGATGGACCGCCTCCACAACGCCCGCACACTTCAACATGTTCCGCGGGACGACAAGAGAAAACGAATCGCGCTCGAGACTCTTGAAATTTACGCGCCCATCGCTGACAGGCTAGGCATGAGCGTCGCAAAACAAGAGCTTGAGGACGCCGCGTTCCCATTCGCGTATCCGCACGAATATGAGAAAACGCGCGAAGCCTTTAGTGAGCGCAAGAGCGAGAACGAAAAACGTTTGGAAAAAACGGAACACGACTTGAAGCGAGAGTTCGCGGAAGCGGGGCTCCGAAACTTCCGCACCGAAGCCCGAATCAAAGGTACGTACAGCCTGTTCAGGAAACTAGAACGAAAGAAATGGGATTTTTCCACGATATACGACATGCGCGCTCTTAGGGTCATTTTCCCGACTGTAGCCGAGTGCTACACCGCGCTCGGAATTATCCACGGGCATTGGCGCCCTGTGCCTGGGAAAATCAAAGACTACATCGCCTTTCCCAAACCGAATGGCTATCAGAGCATTCACACGACAATTTATACCGGCGACGGCGGCGCGTTGGAAATTCAGCTACGAACCGAAGCAATGCATCGCGAGGCCCTCTACGGCATCGCGTCGCACCTTGCCTATAAGGAAATCCAGAGCAATCCCTCCCAACAAAAAAGCGGAGGATTGGAATGGATACGCCAATTCTTCCCGATGCTTGGCAAACCGAAGGGATCACCCCCTGCCGTTCAGGAGGGTAAAAGCTCTGTTGACGCGCCTTCATGGGTGAAGGAATTGGCGCATGCTCACGAGCCGGAGAAATCGCACGAATACATGGATACCCTCAAAAGCGACTTTTTCAGCCACCGGGTATTCGTCTTCACGCCGAGAGGCGACGTCATTGACTTGCCGCTCGCAGCAACGCCCATTGATTTTGCCTACGCCATCCACTCCGACCTCGGGAATAAAATGTCCGGCGCCCTTGTGAACGGGAAAATGGTTTCGCTGGATACAGCGCTCCGCAACGGAGACATGGTTGAAATAATCACGAAACCTTCGGCCCATCCTTCCAGAAAATGGCACGACATCGCCAAAACGAGCATGGCAAAAAAACACATCCGCGCGGCGCTCGCGGCGATGAAGAAAACCTAAAAGAATCTAGACAGTGAAATTCTTGATTGAGTATAGGTCCTCTTCAGGCTCTGGAACTGCTCGAGGCGGAACAACCGGCACATCGGCTACTGCAATAATTGCAGGGGCGTCGGTTTCTACCGCTACCTCAACAGTACCCGCTTGCACCGGCTGTTGGCGTGTGAACACCTCGCGTATGTGAACCAAATCTTCAACGGAAAAGAAATCTATCAGAACTTTCCCGCCATTGTCTTTCTTTTCGATGCGGACGCGCGTTCCGAGCTTCTCCGTAAGTTCGCGTTCAAGCAAAAGCAATTCTGGAGTGAGGTCGGGCTTGCGCGCCCTCTCTATGGCGATACGCCGCGCCACGGCCTCGGCATCGCGCACCGTGAGCCGCCGAGTGAGAATTTCTTGAAACAGCGTTTTCTGCATTTCGGCGCGGTCCACGAGCATGAGAAGCGGCCGCGTATGCCCCTCGCTAATCTCGC
>CAYHST010000064.1:0-4093 GCA_964359415.1 uncultured Candidatus Saccharibacteria bacterium
TGGCAGTGAGAAACTATCTCCGGCGGTTCAAAGAGATTAGGGAGATTCGCGCCGAGCTTGCTTCTGCGTAATACGCGCATCAGCTTCTCCGGAATTCCGCCGCCCGTTATGTGCGCAACGCCGTGAATCTCGCACGAGCCGTTTGTTTCAAACCCACCATGCAGACCGACCACAAACTTTGAATAAATCTTCGCCGGCGTGAGCGCGAGTAGCCCTAGGGTTGAAGCCCCGTGCTTAAAGTTGTGCCACTCTTCGCCATGCGCTTTTTGGAATACGCTCCGTATGAGAGAAAATCCGTTATTTCGAAAACCATCCTCACGCAGGACAACGACTGCATCCCCTTTCTTAATTTCTTCCCCCGTGAACAGTTTGTCTTTCCGCGCAACCCATACGCAGGCTGCTCCCCAGTGATATGGAAACTCCCCCCATCCGCTGACGAGCGAGCCCATTTGAGCAATTTCGCCGTTTATAATCGCGACATTCGCCTCGCGGGCCGCATCCACGTAGCCCACGGCAAGCTCGCGGATTATAGGCAAATATTTCTCATCAGAGCCGAGGCTCTTAATATCCAGATTTGTGCCGACCAAAATCGGCTCACCCCCGCGGAGTACTGCGTCGTCGCAAACCATTGCAAACAGGTCAAAGGCAATGGTGTCGTGTTTCCCCACCCTCTGCGCAATTTCAACTTTTGTGCCGGCAGTATCAAAACCAACCGACATAAAACTGCCCCTCGGCAGATTCTCTACTGAAATCATTTTCAGTCCGGCAAAATCGTCAAACGGCGTAACGACCGCTCCAATGCGACCGTCGCGATTTTCAAACGTTTGCTTGGACGCCTCGTACATTATGCGCGATGCTTGTGCCTCTATGTCCACATCAACTCCGGCTTTTGCATATGCATTATGTTCCATGATTATTGCTTGAGGTATTCTTCGTATCCAATTTCACCCAGTTTCTCCGTCTTTGCGAGCACATCTTTTTCCATTTTCTTTTTGTATGCTCGCAGTTTTTCCCGCATTTCCGGATTTCCCTCCGCAATTATTTGCGCGGCGAGAATGCCCGCGTTTTTTGCTCCGTTGATGGCGACAGTTGCCACGGGAATTCCCGGCGGCATCTGCGCGGTAGAAAGAAGCGAGTCAATTCCTTTGAGCGCCTTTGTGGAAATGGGCACTCCTATAACGGGAAGCACTGTATTCCCCGCTGTTACTCCCGCCAAATGCGCCGCGCCTCCTGCGCCCGCAATTATTACCTTCAATCCATTTGCTTCTGCATTCTTTGCATACTCAATCGCCTGGTCGGGCGTACGGTGCGCCGAAAGCACCTTGACCTCGCTCGCAATTCCAAATTCCTTCAATATTTCCGCCGCGCCTTTCATGACTGGCAAATCCGAATCCGAGCCCATGATAATCCCCACTAGTGGGGAGCCAGTAGCCGGTAGCTTGTAGCCAGTAGCGGAATTCATAGGTGCATTTTAGCATTAATTACCGCAATTTCTCAATGATGCCGATAAGCTGATTCAGGTTGCTGATTAGGTAATCGGGTTTGGTTTCCTTCAGTCGTTGAGTTGAGACGTAACCGCCAGTTATTGCGACGGTATGAATTCCAAGTCGTTTCCCCGTTTCGGGTTCTTCTGTGGAGTCTCCTATAGTGAGCACTTCGCTTTTCTTGAGTGAACGCTCCGCAAGAAATTGATTGAGTCTTTCAAATTTATTTCTTCCTCGCATAGCCCCGTATATATCATTTGCAAAAACGTTGGAAAAGTATTTCCCGAGTGCTAACCGCTTTAGTTGAGTCTTTACACCGTCGGTAGAGTGACCGCTCAAAATGATACATTCTATATTGTGCTTATATAAATAATCTAGTAAATCCCGCGCGCCCATTCTTGTTCTTACACGAGTGGCCCTAGGTTCATAATCTTCGTGGAACCTTTCCTGAATTATATTTGCATACTTCTTTATTTCATCTTCAGTGAACCCTTGAGAACGATATATGTTGCTGACAGGAATAGAAAATACATTGCGAAAGGTTCCAATAGAAATAGGTTTGCGGCCAAGGCTCTCGAGGACATTGCTGACGCTTTTAGCGCATATTCCTGCATCCGCAATCAGCACTCCGTTCCAATCAAAAACGACGAGTTTGATCATAACTATCTAAAATACTTCACTGCATTTTTGAAGATTTGCAGACCGGGGGCCTCTGTCGGCAAGGCCTTGCCTTGCCGTATGTAGGATTCCCGAAGATATGTCCAGTGAGGAAACTGGGTGAATCGCACCGCGCGCTCGGGATGCGGCATGAGGCCTAAGACGCGACCGTTGTAGCCGGTAATGCCCGCGATATTCTCCAAGGAGCCGTTCGGATTCGCTGGAATACCGAAGTGCTTTGATGTTTCGCCTTCAATATACCGGAGTGCGATTGCGTTCTCTCTCTTTAACTTCGCGAGGGTTTCTGGGGGCGCGTAATATTTCCCTTCTCCATGCGCAATCGGAATTGATAGTGTCTTGATTCCAGAAAGCCACGGGCTGTTTCCGGTAACCTCCAAATCCACCCAACGGCAGATGTACCGCGCGGAACCTGCCCGCGCGTCACCGCACGCAGGCGGGTCGTTTGCAATCAATGCGCCCGGCAAAATGCCGGCACTCGTGATTATTTGGAATCCGTTGCAAATCCCGATTGTGAGAGTGTCCCGCGCGAGGAGTTTCTGAAGTGCCTCGCCGAGATGCTGTTTTACTCTGTTGGCATACGCCTTGCCGGAACCTGTGTCGTCGCCGTATGAAAACCCGCCCGGAAATACAACAATTTGCGCCTTATTCAGAATTGCTGGTCGCGCAATGATGTCGTTAATGTGCACGATGTCGGCAGTGGCACCAACCATCTCAAAAGCCGATTTTGTTTCATCTTCCGTGTTGAGACCGTAGCCGGAGAAAATAAGCACCTTTGGTGCAGTTTTTAGTTTTAAGTTTTTAGTTTTAAGTAAAGACATAAAATTATTACCAATTCTTGAAAAATGAACGGTAAGCCTCCGTAAGTTCCGAAACCGACGCTTCGACTCGCGTTTTTGGAAGCTCAATAGAGACTGATTCTCCATTTACTTTTCCGATTTCTACCAAGGTAAGACCTTGGTAGAGTTTCTCGAATGCCGCTTTGGATTCGGGGCGAACTGAGACAAGTACCCGGCCTTGGCTTTCGGAAAATAGCACCGCATCGTCTAACTGCGCATTCCCCGGCAGATTCTGTAAATCTATTTTTGCGCCAAGCTGTCCAGCAACACAACTCTTTGCAAGCGCCACTGCAAGCCCTCCGCGACCAATGCTAATTGCCGATGACACACACCCGAACATCCTTACATTCTCAAGTATGTGAGGATGTCCTGTTCCGCTTATGGCGCGAGAAAGTGCATCGTAGACCTTTGCGTTCTTCTTCGCATCAACTGCGGGAACGGTGCTTCCTGTTTTCCCGCCAAGCAGTGCAAAATATTCCGAGGCACCCAGCTCATCGTCCGTTTCTCCCACAAGATAAATCAAATCGCCCGCCTGTTTGAAATCAATCGTCATCGCCTTCGCGACATCCGGAAGAACGCCAATAGCAGAAATCAGAAGCGTGGGAATAGCTGGAATATGAACGGCATCGCCCTTTTCTGTAAACCCGCGAAAATCGTTAAACATGGAATCCTTGCCCGAAATAAAGGGCGTCCCGTATGCAGTCGCTATATCAAAACAGGCGCGTGCCGCTTCTTTAAGCTCGTACAATCGCTCCGGAGTATTTGAGCTGGACCAGCAGAAGTTGTCCAAAATCGCCAGATAGTCGCGCGAAGCGCCTGCACATATTGCGTTTCTGATTGCAGTATCAATAGATGCGGCCGCCATTTTGTATGTATCAACAGCGGAATACCAAGGCAGATATCCGTGCGCAAGAACTACTCCCCGTGATGAGTTTGGAAGCGGTTGCAAAACGGCGGAATCGGCATTCACTCGCCCTTTGCCTTGGAGCGGTTTCGTGACTGAATTGCCCTGCACCTCATGGTCGTACTGCTGTGAAATAAAAGATGTTGAACCGATGTTCGGCCGAGCGAGCAACTTCAGAAGCGAGTCGCGAA
>CAYHST010000065.1:0-3849 GCA_964359415.1 uncultured Candidatus Saccharibacteria bacterium
AAATTCGTATTTCGTAAATCTATTGAAAAATATTTGAATTTATTCTACTATCTTCTTGTAAGTTTGTCGAACCATTGGTTCGACCAGCTCACCACGAGTATGGAAAGCGTCCTCAAATTCATATTTTATTCGATTATCTGGCTCTTCGTGCCTATAATTTTGGCCATTGTAATCCGATTTTTGGCTACCGTTCACAAAAAAACGAGCATCAAAGCTCATAGGTACGCTAGCAGAGCCGGCTTCTGGGCGGGCTTCATGCTTTTTATGATTGTCTTAATCTACCAGATGACAGTACTTCTACAGGTCGGCTTTCCTCATAACGATATTTTCGGAGGGTTCAATATTTGGTTGAGTTTGCTTGTCGCCCTTATTGTCTTTATCGTTGCGACACCCGCGGTCATAAGCACTTGGCTGATACTCGTTTTTACTTTCATCAGCTTCTCGAGCCTTTTTCACTATATTTTTATACGAACTTACAACGACATAATTCTTTCCGTAGTCACTGGCGTGGCTTTCGGCTTTTTGGCGCATCTTGCCGCTTCGGTTTCATCCGTGAGCGAATTCTTAAACAAGAAAGACAGCTCGTTGGAATAATTTTCTTGTCACTGCGAGCTCCAGCAGGAGCGTGGCAGTCTCATTTTGTCATTCATTTTCTCTTTGTCATTCCGAGCTTTGTGAGGAATCTTTGAGATACTTCGTCCTGTTAAAGATGACATTGGGTGAGATTGCTTCGCCTTCGGCTCGCAATGACAAAAAATAAGTGTTTCCGAACAATGCATGAAAATGATTGACAAATAATTAACTAAATGGCAGTATACTCTCTATGGAGGGCGACAAATTGGAGAAGTTTTTTAGGGTAGGCAGAGTATGGGTGGGGCTGTTTCTGGCGCTTTTGGGCGGTTCTTATTTCTTTGGATTTATGCCAACCGGGGCAAAAGAAATTTTTATCTCTTTTATGAGTCCTCCAAACTTGGATTCCCCTATTTTGCTTAGCGTTCCTCTTAGAAAAGCCGACGCGCCGGTTGCCGAAACATGGACAGCTCCGCGAATCATCATCCCGAAAATACTTGTGGATTCGCCCATCAGATTGCCGAGCTCAAACAATCTCGATATTTTGAATGCCGAACTTGTAAAAGGCGTAGTTCGCTGGCCGGATTCCGCGATGCCGGGCAAAATCGGGAACGTGCTCTTATTCGGACATAGCTCGACGCTTTCGGTTGTGCGCAATAAGGCATATCAAGTCTTCAGCAATTTGAAAGAACTCAAAAAAGGAGACCTTATCAAGATACATTCCGACGTCACCGAATACGTATATGTCGTGACTGGAGGGAAAATCACAAAGGCCGGCGATGCAAAAATAAACTTGATAAGCGACAAGAAAATACTTACTCTTTCAACCTGCAACATCATCGGCGGGAAAGAATCGCGGTATGTAATAGAGGCAGAATTTGTGAGGAGCTATCCGCTGGGAAGCGAAAAATTCTCCGTGGATAATTCCTCGAAAATTTAAAAATAATCGAGGAATAAGATAAGTAGCACCTTTACATTTTTTTACTGACTGTTTGATTGTTCGACTAACACCCCCCCATCCACCACTGAAGGAGAAGCACAATGAAGCGCACTATAGCCTTTATCGCGATTTTTCTTGCGTCAGTCGCCATTCCGGTGGCTGCGCAGGAGAAGTGTTTGAAGTGGACGCACCCCGGCGGAGACGCCAACCAACGCACGCTCGAAGAAACCGTGCGCGATCTCGGACTCCCGACGAAAGATGACGAGACCAAGGTCTTCAACCTTCTGCGTCGCGCGGTTGTACTTACGAGCGATGTTATCGCCGAAATCAATAAGCTCGGAAACAATACCGAGCGCGACCGGCTCACCAAACTGGTCCAGGCGACCAAGAAACAATTTTTCGCCAAGGAAGCGATCGAAAAGCTCCTTCCGGCGGAGATAGCACAGACGGTTCTCGTCAACGCCAATCTCGACACCAGCCTGTACCAAACGGAAACGGTCGGCGCCGGTTACACTACCGGCTCGATGGTCTTCGGCAAAGACAAACGGGCGAATTGCGTAGTTCTGCAACCCGCGCCTGGCCAACCGCAAGCCATCGTGATGCACCACTTTACCGTAGCGTTGAGCGATGGCAACGAATGGGTCATTGACCATTCGACTATCTGCTCAAACACGGGCGTTAAAAAGAAAACGCCCGCAGCGTCCGCGCCGCCGGTTGCAACGGCCGTAGTCTTAAAGCCCCCGCACGAGAGTTTCACAAACCGCATCATAGTCTGGGAAATTCTGGGAACCAAGGCCGAAAAAGATGACTTTTTGAAAACGGAGCTCAAGGGAGAACAATCCCGAGACCTCCGGAAAACCATCGAAAAAGGCCTGAAAGACGGACGGCTCATACCATACAAAGTGGGTCCTGGCGAGAAAAATCCGAAGTTCGACGTTGAGTTTCACGACGTTGATTGGAATGCGGCGCATGGTTCAAGGCTGGGCATCAATAACAAATACCAGTTTGGACCAGGGCAGCTTGTCATTCCAACAAGCTTCGGCCCAAGCGACAACACCATTGCGGTTGAAGTTATAAGCGGAGAAGGACAAATTACGATCCAGAAGAAGATCGTGCCGCCTACAACTTCGTTGATCGTCCGAGCCCCAGCGGACATATCCGTTGTTCACCCAAGTGGGTACGTACTTTACACTTGTGTTGAGCACAGGACGCGTGAGAAATGCGGAGGTACGGAAATGAACCGTTACTACCGCATCGTCCAGGAACAGGACTGGACGCGTTTCAACTTTTTCGTGATCAGGGATTAAGCCCTGCTCACGTAAAAAAGGTCTGCAAGGGTGTCGCCACAAGCGCGCCCTTGCAACCTACAAAATTTTTCTTTACACATTTGAATTTAACCGACGAGACTGTTTGAAAAGTCATGATGAGTAATGAGATGCTTCGCGGAGCTCAGCATGACAAAATCAGCCGACTAAAATCCAAATGTGTGCGGAAAAATATCCGCGCTATAAACTATAAGATGACAATTTTGCCAAAGTATAATCGCCGACTATTTATTAAACACGCCATTATCGTGATTGTGATATTTTTTGCCGCAGTATCTGTTTTGAAATTTTCTTCCTTTTTACAACATTCCAATTTCCTGAAGGTTTTATCAGTGGTACATGCTGATGATGGTGGAGACAGTGGAGGCGACAGCGGTGGAGATAGTGGCGGGTCATCCGGTGACGACAGCGGTGGAAGTAGCGGAAGTGACAGTGGCGGGTCATCCGGTGCTGATAGTGGCGGAAGTTCAGGGGCCGATAGCGGAGGTAGCTCTGGCGCAGACAGCGGCGGGAGTTCCAGTAGTGGAAGTGACAGCGCAGACAGCGGCGGAGACAGCAGTAAACCTATAACGCCAGTTTGTGTTGATGTGCCTCAAATACCGGCTTCTTGTGCGCAATACGCCGGCAGTATAAGTGGTACTGATTATGGAATTCCCGCAGGTTATGTTGTTGGTAGCGCTTCTTGGACATTGAATAGTTGTACAAATGTTGTCACGTACATTCCTAGTTTAGATGGTTGTTTTCCGCCCCCTCCACCTCCTCCAGTCATTTATGGCTGTATGGATCCAACCGCAACTAATTACAATCCGAACGCAACAAGCCAAGTTGGTGTAACGTGTACGTATCCTCCGCCGCCGCCAGTCATCTACGGCTGTATGGACCCAACCGCGACCAATTACAACCCGAGCGCGACCAGTCAAACGGGCGTGACATGCGTGTACCCGCCGCCACCGCCTCCGCCTCCGCCGCCGCCAGTCATCTACGGCTGTATGGACCCAACCGCGACCAATTACA
>CAYHST010000066.1:0-3832 GCA_964359415.1 uncultured Candidatus Saccharibacteria bacterium
ACCGCGTCCTATGGAAAGTTTTTGAGAGAGGCTTTAACCTGATCCTCTACTGCTTGGAATGATACCCCCATTAGGGCATCTTGTCAAGTGCGAAAACGCGTTGGGAATTAGCCATGATTTGAGTACTCACCTTTTCTAAATCCTCTCCTCGAATCCTCGCTACCGCTCGCACGACCTCTTGCACATACGCTGGTTCGTTGCGCTTTCCGCGGTGCGGAACAGGCGTAACGTATGGAGCGTCTGTTTCGGAAAGTAGCATGTCAAGCGGAGTATTTTTAATCACCTCGTCATAATCGTGAGTAAAAGTAATGACTCCAGTAAATGAGAGGGTAAAGCCCAAATCGAGGAATTTCTTCGCGGTTTCCCAATCCCCCGCAAAAAAATGAACGTCCCCTTTCACTTTTGCGTGTGATTTGATTATTTCAAGCGCGTCTTCGTAGGCATTCCCTGCGTCGCCAAGGCTATGCAGGGCAGGCCTGATGTGGAGCATGAGTGGCTTCCCGAGCGTGTTTGCCAGTTCTATTTGCTGAATAAATGCATCTCTTTGAACGACCTTGGTGCTTTCGTCCGACCGGTAGTAATCAAGACCGCACTCGCCCACCGCGATAACGCGCGGATTCCTGCCGAGCGTTTCGTAAGCGGACATATCAAAAACCTCCCCGCGAGATGTGAATCCTTCCTCCCCTCCCTTGCCCTCCGTAGCTTTACTGTGTCCGTCCGTGGCCTTGTGCGGAGGAGGAGCGAAGGAGGGGCCCAATTCTTTTACATCGTGGTACGACTTCGTGGTGTGAACTGGATGCAGGCCGATGGTTGCGTACACATTGTCGTATTTTTCCGCGAGAGCCACAGCCGCCGTGGATGTATCCAACTGTGTTCCGACCACGTTCATCCCCACTCCCGCATCCTTCGCGCGCGCAATGACCTCTTCGCGGTCTTCGTTGTACGCGGCGAAATTTACGTGCGTATGTGCGTCAAAGTATTTCATTTTCCTTTCCGAATCTTCGGCAGTCTGAGGTCTTTGCATATCTTCCCCGCGAGGTCGTCCGGTATTTCGGAGTGTCTGGGTATCGAGGTTGTTTTGCCGATCACCGGATTGGCGTAGATGGAGTGTCTGCCGCCTTCGCGAACCATGTGGCAGCCGTGCCGTGCAAGATATGCGAGAAGCTTTGCTCGCTTCATGCCTTCGCGAGGTTCGGTAATGAAACGCGGATAGACTCGCGTTTCGCGTCGTCCCACTCAAGCGCCGACAGTTTTCTGTTCTCTTCCAACACCAGCGCGAGCGCCTCTTTGAGGTTCTCACGCACTTCCTTCATGGTGCGCCCCTGCGTGTTGACACCCGGAACCTCCTCGATCCAGGCAATGAACCACTTCCCGCTTTTTTTTATTACTGCCGTATATTCTCGTTGCATACGTGGCATTGTATCACACGTCTAATTGTCTCAAAAATAGCGGAAATTGTGGGGATTCATCTGCTTTATGCCGTATATAACAAACCGATTGCCAGGAATGATACGACAATAGCAAGTATTTTGCGAATGTTGATATGGTCTTTGTACCACCACACGGACAGAACGATTGGGATAAGAATGTAGTGCGCGTGAATGACGTAGACCAAGCTCACGAGACCGGTACTTAAAGCCCGGATGAGCGTATACGTGGCAACAGTACCTAGTACCGCTGCAATGAAACCTAGATAAACATCTCTTTTGTCGAATGTGATTCCTTTGGAAAGTCGAGCGCCTTTTTGCTTCACGAGAATTGTCGCGGAAGATACTGTACCCGCAATCTGTGATATCCCCACAATGAATAAGACGGCCGATTCATATGAGGTTGCCTGTTTCGTAAAGAGTACAGATGTCGCAGTAAGAACGGTGGAAATAACTACGAATATCATTCCCTGCCGCAGGTTGTTCTGCCGATGATGTTCGGCTGAAGAGATGAGAAGCAACGGCACAAGAAAACTCGTCCCGATTCCAATGTATTGTTGAGTCGTAAGCGGGTCGTGCAACAGGAGTACTCCGAATATAACGACGAGGAACGGTCCCAGAACCTTGTTTATCGGAAAATAAATAACGCTATCAATATGTTTCAGCGCTTCAATGCGAAAATAATTTCCGATCCCGTGTAGCGCGCCGCTCGCTAGCGCGAAAATACCTATAATTCGCCACGCGCTCGGCACGTCGGAGTAAGAGAACAAAATAATGAAGACAGCTATGGCAGAAAAACCGTACATCAAGAATCCGTTGAACGCGGAATCACGTTTTTCTTGTGCGACAACCTTTTGAAAGAATAACTGTATGCCGGCCAAAACGGTCGCCGCAATGGTCCAATAGAATGTCGTTTGGTCCATGCCCTATTCTTTGCGTGGGAAAAGCATCGGAATTTCTCCTTTGCCTTGTATTGCATCTCTTACAGCAAACGATGTTGCGGGCATAAACGGTTCAAGGAGTACTGAAACATCCCAAAGATCCCTGAGAAGGATTTCCATCACATTTCGTGCTTGCGAGAGATTGGTTTTAACCATATTGAACGGCTTCTCTTGCTGCATGTACGAGTTCATCCATCCAATCGCAGTTGTGTGATCGTTCAGATTCTCTGGATTCCAAATTCTCTCTAGAGCTAAATCGTGACGAAACCTGGACATGTTATAAGAAAAATCCTGATAGAAACGATCCGGACCTTCAATATTCTCTTTAAAATTCTTTCTTTCATGCCACTTCAATTGAACATCGTGTGCTCGTGTTAGAGTCAGTATCCTTCGTACGACATTTCCCAAACCGTTCGCAAGGTGCGCGTTATACGCTTCTTTGAACTTCTCCATCGTGAAATCGGAATCTTCAAACGGATGAATGTGGCGAGCGAGATAGTAGCGCAAAGCATCAGCGCCATATTCATCAACAATCGCGATTGGGTCGATGACATTTCCGAGCGACTTGGACATTTTTTGGCCGCCCACATTGATGAATCCGTGTATGAGTATTTGTTTTGAGGGAGGCAAACCGGCCGACATAAGCATCGCCTGCCACATCGCCGCTTGCTGCCGAATCTGGTCCTTTCCGGCCATCTGAACGCCGTTTGGACGCTCAACTGTCCCCCAAAACTTGGTGAAATTTGCCTCGTCATTAGGCCATCCAAGTGTTGAGATGTAATTTATGAGCGCGTCAAACCAAACGAACATCACATGCTCCGCGTCATTGGGAACAGAAACGCCCCACGGCATTTTCTTTTTGAGGCGAGAGATGCTGAAATCTTCCAGTCCCGCTTCCACAAACTTCTTTATTTCGTTGAAACGAAAATCCGGCACGACAAGCTCCGGATGCTTTTCGTACAGTAGAAGAAGCTCTTTCTGATATTTAGACCAGCGGAAGAAATAGTTTTCTTCGTTTATTAGTTCAATTTCAAGATTTTGATGTATGGGACAGCGCCCATCGACTAGTTCTGAAACGGTTTTTTCCAATTCACAGCCAACGCAATATTTTATCTGGTAATCTTTCTTGTAGATATCGCCCTTCTTGAGACAGCGCCTCCAAAACTCTTGAGCCGCCGCCTTGTGGTTCGCGTCAGTCGTGCGGATGAAATGCAGGTCGGGATACAAGTTCAGTTTCCCTTTAAGGGCGCGGAATTTTTCCGCGTACTCATCCACATATTTTTGAGGGTCTTTCCCTTCTTCAAGCGCCTTGCGATAAATTTTGAGGCCGTGTTCATCAGTTCCCGTGTTAAAAAAGACATCGTCGCCGTGGAGTTTGTGATACCGCGCGGCAATATCGGCGTGAACTATTTCAAGCGCGAAGCCGATGTGCGGCTCCGCGTTTACATACGGAAGCGTGGTCGT
>CAYHST010000067.1:0-3817 GCA_964359415.1 uncultured Candidatus Saccharibacteria bacterium
TTTAATTGACGCCTCTCGGCGCGTGGCTCAATTGTATACCTCTTTCTGGAATCTTAATGCGGGGGTGTGGACAACCCCTTACCACTTTTATCCGCCTCAAAGGCGGATAAAAGTGGTAAGGGGCTAAAATCCCGAGGCAAGATTGTAAATAGGAATGAGAACCGCGGACAGAAGCACGCCGACGCCGACCGCGAGAGCGACTATCATGAAGGGCTCAATCAGTCCGACGAGCGTGTCTATTGAGTTGTTCACTTCCCGCCTGTAAAATCTCGCCATCGTATCAAGGATGCTTCCCATATTCCCGGTCTCTTCGCCGATTTTTATCATAGCAACGACTATTCCCGGCATTTCCTTATGCCGCCTGAACGCATCCGACACTGGCATGCCGCCTTTCACGTCGTTTGAAACCTGTTTGAGAATATCCTCGTATACGGGGTCGCCAACCACGGTTCCCGTTATTTCAATTCCGCGCAAAATCTGGATTCCGCTACGAAGCATCGTGGAAAGGTTGTCGGCTAGGCGGGAAAGGAAGAGTTTTCTGTACACGTCCCCGATGTATGGTACCCGCATTCGCGCCTTTGACAGCGCCATTCGCCCGGAGTCCGTGCGGGCGTAACGCACTGAAAATACGGCGAAAAAGACAAGCAGAATGATGATTAGAAAGATGTATTGCGACACAAACGTACTCATTGCGATAACGACTTTCGTGTAGAGCGGAACATCCTGCCCGATATCCGAAAGCATGCCGGCCAGATTCGGAACGACGAGAGTCATCATAAGCACCATCACAACAAGGAATGTGGACATGACGAATGCGGGATAGATGAGCGCGTTGCGCGCCTTCTGCGTGATTTCGTAATTTCTGTCAAGATAATCGGCAAGAAAGGCGAAGGTCTCGTCCAGCTTCCCGGATTCTTCCCCGGCTTTGACCATGTTCACATAAAACGGCGTAAACACATCCCCGTGATGCGAGAGAGCGGTAGATATCGTACTTCCGCTTTGGATGTCGTTCGCTATCGCGCTTAATTTTTCCGCGAGCTTCGGCGTGCGCGCCTCGGATGCCAGAAGCTGGAAAGCGCGGAGCGCGGAAACTTGCGCTTCGAAAAGGGTTGTAATCTGGCGGGACAGAATGACGATGTCGCTGTTTTTCACGCGGTCAAAAAATTCAAGACGGCCTCCGAACTTTTTTGACGCATTATCGGCGGCTTCAATGTTGGATATAACCAAGCCGCGCCGCTGAATAGCGACGATGGCAACGTCTAAATTAACGGCATCAATCGTGCCGGCCCGCTCGTTGCCCTCTGGATCCAGCGCTGTGTAGCTAAATACAGACATGGTGTTCCAATCTACAAATAAATGCCAATCTACGAATTTCTACAAATAAACAGTTCGCACCGTCTACAGGCGAATCAGCAGATCTCGTGGCTTGGCCTGCCGACCAATGATCGGTCGGCCATTCGTAGCCATTTGTAGTATTCGTGTCATTTGCAGATTGGGACTTCATAGAAGCTTTTGTAATATGTTGGGGTTGAGCGAATTCTGGTACGCGTTTTCAACTGTAATCTCGCCGCGAGCCACTAATTCGGCGAGTGAACGGTTCATGTCTATCATTCCCTCCTCGGAACCGGTTTCTATCACAGTGTTTAATTCGTGCGTGCGCTTCTCGCGGATAAGGTTCGATACCGCTTTGTTGTTGATAAGAAGTTCGAACGCCGGCACAAGGCCTCCAGAGATGCGCGGGATAAGGCGCTGTGAGAAAATTCCGGCCATTGATGAAGCGAGCTGGAGGCGGATTTGGTCCTGCTGTGAGGCCGGGAACGTATCGATAATGCGGTCAATCGTTTGCGCCGCGTTGTTCGTGTGAAGAGTGGAAAATACCAGGTGTCCCGTTTCTGCGGCTGTAACGGCGGCGGCCATCGTTTCAGGCCCCCGCATCTCGCCCACAAGAAGCACGTCGATGTCTTCCCTGAACGCGGACGTAAGCGCGGATGGAAAATCCTTAGTGTCTATTCCCACCTCGCGCTGTTCGACAAGCGATAATTTGGGCTCGTATATGAATTCTATCGGGTCTTCTATCGTGACGATGTGCTCCATCCTCTCCGTATTGATGAGTTCTATCATGGCGGCCAGAGTCGTCGTCTTTCCCTGGCCGACAGGACCGACTACAATGAAAAATCCCTGCGACTTGCGCGCGAACGTCGTGAGGATTTCCGGAAGACGCAATTCGGCGATGGTGCTGATTTTCCTCGGAATGAGGCGCAGGGCGATGCTGACGGAGCCGCGCTGATAAAAGGCGTTCCCGCGGAAGCGGATTCCGTCTTGGGTTTCGTACGCGAAGTCAATTTCCTGCTCCGAAAAGAATCTCTTCCGGCGCTCCTGGCTTACCAGCTCCGCCAAAAATCCGAGCGTGTCTTCTTTCGTCAATACCGGCTCTTTGAGCATCGGAGAAAGAGAACCCGCGACGCGTATCGTCGGATGAACGCCAACGGAGAAATGGGCATCCGACGCGCCCTCATGCACAAGAACGTTGATATACTTTTTCAGTTGCGCGCTGTAGTCAATTGTCATGTTAGAGATTCTTAACGAGTAACGCGAGTTTAGAAACTCTTACACCCGCCTAAACTTTTGATGTGCGCGAGTGTCATACTGATTGTACCACCTCGTACTACGGCTATTTGCTGTGTGCAGGTGTACATGTTCAAAAGTTTGGGCGGGTCAAGAGAAAATAGCCGCTAGCGCTCCTTTTTCTTCTTGATTTCCTCCTCTACGGCGCCCACGACTTCAGAAGGAATCATGCTCGCCTTCACTATAATCCGGTCTGCCCCAAGTCCCGTTAATTTAGTTTTTGTGGCGTCGTCGCTCTCGTTGGTAAGGGCTATTAGAATGGCGCCTTTTCCAAGATTCTCTTCCGCGCGAGATTTCAGAAAATAAAATCCATCATGTTCCGGCATAACCAAATCAAAAATTATCACATCTGGCTTGAATCCGTCGCGCAGAGTCTGGAGAGCGTCGTCAGCCGAAAGGCACGCGTGCACACCGTAGCCCTTGGCGGTGAATTTCATGCTGTACATGCCAACAAGAAACTTGTCGTCGTCAACCAGTAGAATGTTTGATGTACCGTTGTTTTTGTTTTCCATACCTTAAAACTAAACAGCAATATCTTTTTCCGATTCTTTCTTAGTCGCGGGCGTTGCCGCTTCTTCATCCCCGGAAAGAAGCAGAGAACTTAACGTATTCACTTCGGAATAAGGAATACTCTTATTGAACGCTTTCACCATGGCATCCTCGCGCATAGTCAGCATTCCTTGCGCGCGCGCCGCAGACCATAGGCGCGACTCGACCGGATTATCGAGAATGATGCGTTCAATTTCGCTGGACATTTCCAAAACCTCGAACACCGCCATTCTGCCCCGCATGCCCGTTGGGCAGGTCGGAGTACGCACCGCTTCGTACACATTTTTCGGCACTTTGAACCTATACTTCTCCGGCAGAGATTCCATCTGCGATTCCATGTTCTTTTTATCGCTCGGCGTGAGAGCGGTTTCTTTCCCGCCGTCCGCGCAGAGAGTGCGCACGAGCCTCTGCGCCATCGAAAGAACGAGAACAGGCGGGATGAGATACGGCTCCACGCCCATGTCTATGAGGCGCTGTATCGTCCCAACCGCGTCGTTTGTGTGTATCGTGGAGAGTACCAGGTGGCCGGTCAAAGCGGCTTGGAAAGCGAGTTTTGCCGTTTCGGCATCGCGAATTTCGCCGACCATGAAATGTCGGGGTCCTGGCGGAGGGTCGTGCGCAGACCAGTCGCGAAACTGTAGCC
>CAYHST010000068.1:0-1885 GCA_964359415.1 uncultured Candidatus Saccharibacteria bacterium
GTGAAGAACGAGGAAATACTGAGGCCTTGAGGCCGAATGTATGACGTGGACAAGCCATGCTTACTCAAAAATTAAAATAAGATTTTCATTTTATTCGTGTCGCTCGAGAGCAGGACACGGACAGTTATTTTGCCTACCGTTTGTTTAGTGTTTGAATAATAATACCCATGCAACAATGAGGTCTCGATTTGGTGTCCGTTATTTCAAACGAGATTCATTCTGTTCGCCGCCCTGCGAGGTGCGCCCGCACTTTCTCTACGATTTGGTCGATCTCCCAATCTGCTTTAATGAGATACTCAAGCACGCCGGTTTCGGCCGCGTCAGCGATATGCTCAGGCTGATTCAAGTTTGTAAGCACAATCGCCGGCACCTTTACCCCTTCTTTGTGGAGCATCTTCAACATCGTGACCCCGTCCATTTTCGGCATATCGATGTCAACGATAAGAAAATCCGGCGGCACCCCCTTCATAGCTTTTGATTTTCCCTCCTCGCCATTTTTTGCGTTGTGGGCATTGAAGCCCGCCGCTTCAAGCGATTGCTTCAGCATCCCGGCGAGTACTACATCATCTTCGACTATTAAAACGTTCTTTTGTGTCAATGTATCCATAATCGGTTTATTGTACTTTATGCACTACGATTTGTCATCGTGTGGATATGTCTTGCCTTCAGCCGTCAAGGTTTTGGGCTTGTGGACGTTTTGACACAAATGTGGCCGTGGAGTAAAGTGCTTTTCAGACACCCGTTATTTGATATCGTGCTTATAAGGAGAAATCATGAAAACGATTTCCCGTTTTGCGGTTTTGCTTGTTGTGGCGCTTGCGATGGTTGGTTGCATATCCATCAACATTACCGACGATGGAGTTGTTCGCACGGAGCTCGGGCTTGGCTTTGAGGGAACCACGGAACAACTCGAGGAAGCCTCAATCGAATTAAACAATGTGTCGTCTTACACGCATGACACACTGACAGAAACAGGAGTGATATCCACCCCGTTTAGTTTCGTAGAGTCCGATGAGATTGTTGGTCTGCCGAATTTGTTTCAACTGGAAGCGATGGAACAACTCGCCGACATAAACGCGCGCATTGCCGAGCTTGAAGCGCTTATCGCGAAAGCAGAAGCGCAACTCGTTGTCGCCAAAAAAGCGGAGAAAGCCCGCGTCGCGACTCCGACCATGCCCAAAAGCCGGGCGACTGTCCAAGCGGTGACGCTGGTTAAACAAATCGTACTCGATCGGCATACGCCGTCATTGTACCGTTATTGGCAACGTCAGGACACGATCTACAAGCGGACGAATCCCTGGGACGATAATTACTGCCGTTCCGTCGAAGTTCGGGGTGGGTCGGGCAATGCGTGTGACGCGACAACATGGAAACATCTTTCGCGCGGCACGGTGATCACCGTTCCTGCCGGCATGGTATTTGCAAAAGTCCCCCTTGACGTGAAGGCTCCTGTTGCAATCGCGCTCGCGCCGACTGAAGATTCGAACCTGTTCAAGCTCGACACGGAAATTTCAGTTGTAACCGAAAACGAACGAATGGCGGAAGCAATGGTTGTCGCTCTTAACCAAGAGGTTGCGCGGTTGGATGCTCGACTCGTTGGGATGCAAAACGGATTGCTCGTGGCGATCATACTCCTCTGCATTTTTATTGTTCTCTATTTCGCAACATTTTTTGGATATGGTGCGCAGAAGCGTCTTATTCATGAGCGAAACGTTGAGATCGCAAAACTCAAGAATGCCGTCGATGAGATGCTTGGCATCGCCACGAGATCTTTCGATGCTGAATGTCATCCTGAAAAAGCCGCTCGAGAACATGAAGCGCCAGCTACGCGCGTTCCACCGGAAGGGAATAGCGTCAAATAGCTCCGAAATATCGCCCCAATGCC
>CAYHST010000068.1:1985-3572 GCA_964359415.1 uncultured Candidatus Saccharibacteria bacterium
AGGCGTTTTTTAATCCCTTGACATTTTTTATTGTTATGATAGACTCCCAGTCAGAGTTAATTGGCATCAGAGACAACTGAAATTTTCTTTGATTTTATGGTTTTTTTGCGCAATTTTTTCTTCTTAAGGAGGAACACATGGCTGATAAAGCCGAAGCGAAGGTAGTAAATCCTGAGGCGGAGCACGAACACGGCGTGCCACATGGCAATTTTTCGGGCTTAAATGCACTTGCGGCGCTTAAGTCGCATGTGCGTACGCTCGAAGAGGCCCCGCCAGTGTTGCCGGCGGAAACACTGGTGACGCCCCCGTCCTTGCCGGCGGGAATCGTCGTTACGGAGGGCGAAAGAACTCCAGAAGAGCACTCAGATTTGGTAGCGGAGATCATCGCCCTGCAGTTGCCGATTTTGGCCGAGGGAGATGTCGTGGAAATTGAATCAGCCGGTCTTGTTGTGACGGTTGAAGGCATGGCGAAATCTGGCGACGAAACTGCGGCAAAAACTCGCTTCACGCCGCCAAAAGCGCCGGAAGGCGTCTCGCGTGATATCGGCGCACTTTTCAGGCCGAATGTTGCACTCGGACGTTACTGGTTCTATGTTGTAGTTGGTGAAAAATGCGGGACTGCGACTTTGAAGGTCGTGCGTTCCCGTAAGGGGCTTGATGTTTTGGTTGTGGCGGTGGATGGAAACGTTCCTGGATACCTCCGCGACCTACGGATGGGTGGGAACCCCATTGAGCTCGCCGCGCTCGTAGACCCCAAGAGTTTCGGGGACGACGAGATGAGTCAGAAGGCGAAGCAACTTGCGCTTGTGCTTGCGGACATTCGCCGCAGGATGGCACCGCATTCGCGCAATCGTCGACACGGCGGGAGAATTGAGCAAGCGCGGGTAGCAGTTGTTTCTTCAAGTTCAACTCCGGCATCGCGCGAAGGCGCGTCGCTGGAAAATTCTTCAACGGATGAAAAGAAAGGAAATTGCTGATGGAAATTGCGATAAAATCTCCGCGCGAGTTTGATCCGCGCGGAGAACGGCGTCGGCTTTCGGAACTTCTCAGCTTGACCGAGGGTGTCTACGACGCCTCGGATCGTAGGAGAAAAGGCGAAGACGGAAAGCTTGACCATATCCGATTTCGCCTAGTGGCGAAAAAACGCGGTGGAGCGAATCTCCTTCCACTCGAGTTCCGTTTTGGGGACGGTGAATACACTCGGCGCACTGCTGGGCAAAAGGATCTGTTTGCGATCCCCATTTCCTGGCTAGGTCGGAATCCATCCGACCGGGAAGTCGCGAGACTTCCCGCGATTGCCCAGGAATGTCTCCCCGACATTTTGGGATTGATCCACGAAGCGCTCTTCCGAGTGCTTCTGGGGGAACGACAGAATCAATGAGTTTGTTTTACAGAGGGGGCCTTCATTCGGCCCCTTTTTCATACAAGAGCATGGTGTTCTCATGAATACATTGAATACATAAGACGGTCCTATGGTAATCCATAAGACCGTCTTATGTATTCGAGGCCTTGCGCTTTTTTATGAAAGGATTATACTTTCTCAGTAAGGCAGATTGGGAACCCCGCGGGGGTTTTTTAATAGACTAA
>CAYHST010000069.1:0-3522 GCA_964359415.1 uncultured Candidatus Saccharibacteria bacterium
ATTACCGATGGGCGTGGCGACGATTGAGAGCTTCCCCATCGCTAGAAACTACCACCAAACGGCTGAAACCGGAAATACTATCGTGGCAACGCGGTTTTCCCATCCCGATACTTAGGTATATACCTAAGTATCGGAACTACAGAGTTAAAGGAAAAAATTGGTGCCTGAAATCCTAGCATTTACCTTCTGTTGAGCCATACTGCGGGAATATTTTAAAAGCATCTGTAAAATATGAGAAAAAAGTGCGGGTTTTGCGGTCTCCGAAGTGTCATTAGAAAGGGTTCGAGAAATGGTGTCGTCCGGTACCTCTGCACCGTGTGCCAGAGGTCGTTTTCAAGCGTGCGCCGGCATATCCGGCACACGAAGCAACTCTGTGGCATTCGTTCGTCCGCGAGAAACGAACCAAGGAGCAGCTAGGCGCCGATGCCGGTGTCTCCGCTCGCACTATCACGAAGTTTCTTGATACGATCGAATTGCCAGAGAAGATACACCGCCCTCGTTCTCTTGTCGCGGTCATCGGCGCGACTTTCTTTGGTCGTGAGTACGGAGTGCTCGTGGCGCAGGACCCCAACGAACACGAGAATCTGCATGCACACGAATTGCGGCACGAAACGAAACTGGAATATCAACTTGTGCGAGATGACCTTGAGAAGAAGGGCTACACGCTCCTTGCCGTCGTCCTGGACGGTCGGCGCGGTATTCCAGGCGTTTTTAAGGACATTCCCGTGCAGATATGCCACTTTCACCAATGAAAGATTGTGAAGAAGTACCTCACGACAAAACCGAAGCTCGAATCACACAAAGCGCTTTTGGGAATCGCGCGCCTGATCGCGAAGAGCACAGAGGAGAAAATGCGCGCTATGCTCGTGGAATTCGAGAAAACGTACCGCCATGACCTAAACGAGAAGCATGTCTGTAGCCACTGCGGCAAGCCGGTGTACACGCACCGCAAACTCCGGAGCGCGTACCGCTCGCTCGCAACCAACCTCCCTTTTCTGTACACGTATCAAAAATATCCGAAGCTCAACATTCCCAACACCACCAACTCATTGGACGGCTCATGGAACGCGCTCAAGACGCACGTGAACGTGCACCGCGGACTGCGCTTCGATAGGCGATTCAAGGTAATCCGCGCGTATCTGAAACTGTGATTCTTGCGCTTTAAAAAGCACCATTATTTTCCATTAAACCGATTGTTCGTAGTGTGGGACACGAAAAAGCGCCTTCCGGCGCTTTTTCGTGTCTAAAAACCCGCCAGTTCAACCGTTAACTTTAAAAATCACTTTTGGATTTGTTTCCATCGCCTTCTCAAAACTCTCCGGCGTGAATTTGTTGAAATCTAATATCGTTCCCTTCCCTTTTTTCAAAATGACGTTCCAAATCTTGTCCTGTACGCCGTTCGTTTTGTCGGAAAGAACGCGTTGGGCGATTTGCCATGTGCGAAAGATGCGGCGGCCGATGATGCCGTGAATCGTAAGGCCGCGCACGATGACGTTGCGCGAGAAATTAGGAATGGTGAATTCGCCGTCTTTGATGCCGAAAGCGACAACATCTCCGCCTCGGCGCGTTGAAAGAATGCAGTTGTTGAGCGACGAGGGCGGCCCCGCCATTTCCATTGAAATATCCACACCTTTGCCGTAGGTCAGTTTCATAATGCGCGACACAACGCCCGCGTCGTGTTCCCATCCATGCTCTTTCTTGGTTTTAGGAATCAGTATTGTTTCGTGCGCGCCGCACTCTTTGGCCATTTTCAGATTTTCCTTGCTAATGTCCACCGCGATTATCTTCGCCGCTCCGAAACTACGTGCAAGGAGAACGGAAAAAAGCCCGACGGGGCCGCACCCGAAGACCGCGACGCGCTGTCCGCGAAAATCCACGCACGTCGTCGCGTGCACCGCGTTTCCGAGCGGGTCAAAAATTGCGCCGATTTCCGGGCGAATTCTCCTCCCGTCTATCGCCCACAGATTCCGTGCGGGGATTTTTACATATTCCGCGAAAATACCGTCTATGGAAATGCCGAGAATTGCCTCATTCAAGCACACATGCCCCTCGCCGATGCGGCACTGGTAGCACCGCCCGCAGGTAACGTGCGAATCGCCGGAAACCAAACTTCCCTTTTCAATTTTCGCGGGATTCTTTTCGTCGGGGTCGTAATAGAGGCGCTCCACCATGGAGCCGACTTCAACGACTTCTCCCAGAAATTCGTGCCCCGTGATGCGCATGGATTTCTTTTCGCGTTTCAGCGAATCGTGCACCATGTCCTTGAACGCGGTGCGGTACCACAGCCCGCGGTCGGAACCGCACACACCCGCGTAACGAATCTTCAAAATGACGGAGAGCGCATCCTCCGGATTCTTCTTCTCGTCCAATACCGGCATCGGCACTTCGCGCATCACAAACCCGCGGCCTTTCCCCCAGCCGTCTTTTTTCAAGTCAATTGTGAGCGCTTTAACTGTGCCTTTCTTTTGCATCGACCTATTGTGCACTCAATTTCGCATCCTGTGAAGCGAGACAGGATCAAGCAATCTTACCCCCTGCCTTCTGTGTGCCTTCTGTCCAAGTTATCCCATCGCCTTACTCCACAATTCCGTACGGCCGTATATAATCGTTGATATGGGCAAGCTTGAGGATGATGTGCGATTGCAGAGGAGAAAGGGGTATGTGCGCGACGGGTTTCTTCTTGCTCTCGGAATGTCCGGCGTAATACTTTTTCCCGCCGTAGCGCTCGCGGCCGCACAAATTATCGGCATCGTAAACAGAGACAAGTACAAATTTAACTATCAGATAAAGACTGTCGCTTCTCGATTGGCGAATCGAGGTTTGGTGCGCTTCAAGAAAAAAGGTTTTATAGAGCTCACCGAAGCCGGACAACGAGAATTCCGTCGTCTGGAACTGGAGGCCATCTTGCGCGCCAATGTCCGGCGGCGATGGGATAAGAAATGGCGCATGATTATTTTCGACATACCGGAACGTTATCGAAAGACTCGTGATAAGCTGCGGGTGACTCTTCAGTCGTACGGCTTCCGTCAACTTCAGGCGAGTGTTTGGATATTTCCATACGATTGTGAGGACATAGTCACACTCCTTAAGGCTGACCTGGGTGTTGCTGGTTCTGTTTTGTATACAATCGTAGAGAAACTGGAGAACGATTCGCGCCTTAAGCAAGAATTCGGGCTTCAATAGCAACATCAACAATCTACTACGGCCGTGAGAGATTGTTGATGCTGTTCGCGCTTCGCTTTTCGCTCGTATCCAGCTCGGATTTCACGCCCCTGCCGCAAAGTGAGAAGCAAGTCCGCCGGGACGCGAGTATGCGTAAACGCCTTTTATCCCCGCGTCGCGCGCGAGGATGAGCACTGCTTCAATGAGACGTTGCGACACCGGAACATCGTCGTGGATACGCACGTCGCCTTTCGGTTCCGGATACTGCAGAAGCATGTTGTAACCGCAAGAGCTCTTGTCTTCCGGACGGCCGTTTGGAATGAGGCCAACGAGATGCGCGCCGTCTGAAAGACCGGCTTT
>CAYHST010000070.1:0-3482 GCA_964359415.1 uncultured Candidatus Saccharibacteria bacterium
TGAAAAACGACGGCGCGCGCCTCGTGTGGGCTCTGGAGCGTTTCGTTGAAGAGCGATTTTTAGGCAAGCATGATTTCACTCCGCTAATAGTTCCATCCATGGTTCGCAGGGAGCCGTTTATGGGAACGGGCTACCTCCCGCAAAGCGAGGAGGATTTATACAAAACGCAGGACGGCGACTATCTTGCCGGCACGGCGGAAATCGGCGCGATGGGTTACTACATGGACGAGATTTTGGACAAAAAAGAGCTACCCATCAAATTTTTCGCGTTCTCTCCGTGTTTTCGGCGCGAGGCCGGAAGCTACGGCAAAGACACCAAGGGAATTTTCCGCATACACGAATTCGTGAAATACGAGCAGGTGGTATTGTGCGAGGCGAGCCACGAGGAATCGGTAAAACATCACGAAGAACTTACGGCAAATTCGGAAGCGCTTTTGCAAGAATTAAAACTACCGTACCGCGTTGTAATCAATTGCGGGGCTGATTTGGGGCTTGGGCAGGTTAAGAAGTACGACATTGAGGCGTGGTTGCCATCAGAAAAGCGCTATCGCGAGACGCACTCATCTTCCTACTTCCATGATTTCCAGTCGCGCCGGCTCAACATTCGCTATCGCGACGACGGCGTTGTGCGCTATGTGCATTCCCTCAACAACACCGCGCTAGCGATGCCCCGAATATTGACGCAAATCGCGGAGAATTATCAGCGGGCAGACGGCCGCATTTCCGTTCCCGAAGCGCTTCAGGGATATATGGGTAAGGACGTCATGGGAAGTGGCGGCGCGGCAAAATAGAAGCGATGTCAAAAGGAGCGCATGGACCGCGAATAATAGACCTGCGGAAACGCCGAGTTGGCGAGCAGGCTCGCGCGGCGCGCGCCCGCGCGCGCGCCGCTCAAGCATCTCTCCCTTTCCACCGCAGAACTTCATTGCGCGCGCGCCGGAGAAAACTGCAGGCGCTCTTGGCGTTCGCTGTTCTCGTCGCGGCCGCGGGCGCAGTTTATGGAGCAAGCGAACTCTCCTACTCTTCTCGTTACTACATAAATAAAGTTTCAGTCGAGGGGACGTCCAGCGTTTCTCCCCGTCTTGTGCGGGCGTTCGTGGAAACCAAACTCAATGACGGAACCCGTCCATTAATTTCACGCGAAAATATTCTTTTGTACCCAAAGGATGATATTGCGAAAAGCGTACAGAATTATTTCCCGCGCATCCGCACTGCATTAATCTCGCGCGAATCGCTTCTGGCGCAAGCGATTACTGTTACCGTTGTTGAGAGGAAGCTGTTTGCGCTCTGGTGTTCCGAAAAAACGGAGTGTTTCGAGATGGACGATGCCGGATTTGTTTTTGCCCGGTTAGAGATAGGCTCGCAATCAACCTCTACCGATGCGATTGTGTTTTCTGGCGGACTCGCGACTAGCACGCCTCCCATAGGACAGATATTCTTGCCGGAAAAGTTCGCGGACACTCTAGCTCTTTTGTCGCGCCTCAAGGACAGCGGATTCTCTGTAACCAGTGTTTCAGTTGAAAATGAGCATGATTTTTCAGTTTCATTAGCCAAAGGATTTGTCATGCGCGCGCCATTCGACAAAGACGCAAACACGCTTGTGCGCAATCTGCAAACAGTGCTTTCGTCGGAATCTCTCCTAGGGAAGGAGGACAAAATAGAATACATCGACCTGCGCTTTGGGAATCGCGTTTACTATAAGAATAGGCGATAGGCGACTTTTACTCGTTGGTAATCCAACGAGTAAAAGTCGTGTCGAAAATCAGGAGATTTTCGACCAGAAGCTCGGCCTGTGTGATAGAGTTCCCGCAATGAAGAATTTCTGGATGAAATTGCCGGAACCGTTTTTTGCGCTTGCTCCGTTGGAGGACGTCACCGACGCGGCATTCCGGCGGCTTATCGCGCGGTATGGGAAGCCGGATGTGATGTTCACCGAATTCACCTCGGCGGATGGATTATTCTATGCAAATAGTTCTGGACAGGCGAAATTGCGCGCAAAACTGATTTTTTCTAATGAGGCAAGACCAATCGTTGCCCAACTTTTTACCGCATCGCCGGAACGCATGAAATACGCGGCGGAACATGTTGCCAAACTTGATTTTGATGGGATTGACATCAATATGGGATGTCCGGATAAAGCGGTGGAGAAATCAGGGTGCGGGGCGGCTTTAATAAAAAATCCGGCGCTCGCGCGCGAACTCATCCGCGCGGCTGGCGGGGTCGGGTTGCCTGTCTCCGTCAAAACGAGAATCGGGTATTTGACCGAAGAATTGGATACGTGGCTCCTTGAATTGCTCGCGGAAAATCTCTCCGCGGTAACAATTCACGCGCGCACGCGAAAGGAAATGTCTGATGTGCCGGCAAGATGGGACACAATCGCGCGCGCGGTTAAAATTCGTGATTCGTTACATTCCAAAACACTCATTATCGGCAACGGCGATGTGCGCGATATTGCGGATGCGCGCACAAAAGCGGAGGCGACGGGCTGCGATGGTGTCATGCTGGGGCGGGCGATTTTCGGGAACCCATTTTTATTCTCGGATTCCGTCTACAGGCGAATCAGCAGATTTCGTGGCTTGGCCTGCCGATCTCAATCCGATCGGCCAAGCGAATCAAACAATAGTCGAGAAGCGAAATTAAAAGCGCTTGCTGAACACCTAAAACTTTTCGATGAGTTGCTTTCGGAAACCGCGAGCTACGCGACAATGAAAAAACATTTCGCTTCTTACATTAAAGGATGGAATGGCGCAAAAGAATTGCGGGCGCGACTGATGGGAACCAAAAATACTGCCGAAGCGCTATCTATTTTAGCCGGTGATATAATGAAAACATGACTCCCATTAGAAATCGCGGACGCGTGAAATTGGTATATGCTGTGAGAGTCGAGTTTATCAGCGGTAGCCGAGTGGGGTTACGGACTTGATTGTCCGCGTCCTATTTCTAACGGGATGAACAAGAAAGAGGGAAGGCACGCCACTTTATACCGAGCATACAGACCGCAGGGGTGGGGCGAGGTGCTGGGCCAGGAACACGTCGTTCGGGTACTTGAGGCATCAATAAAGAACAAAAAAATCGCGCACGCATACCTTTTTTCCGGCGGGCGGGGGACGGGGAAGACCAGCGTGGCGCGGATTCTCGCACGGGAAATCGGCGTAACGCCGAACGATATTTATGAAATAGACGCGGCATCAAATACTGGCGTTGACGATATCCGCGAGCTCCGGGAGGGCGCGCATGTCCTTCCGCTCGAATCTCCATACAAAGTGTACATCGTGGACGAGGCGCACATGCTTTCGCGCAACGCGTGGAATGCGTTTCTGAAAACATTGGAAGAGCCGCCGGCGCACGTGATTTTTGTATTGGCGACGACTGAACGCGACAAGGTGCCGGAAACCGTCCAGTCGCGATGCGAGGTGTACTCTTTCAAAAAGCCGACGCGCGAAATTCTTTCGCAGGCAATAACCGACGTGGCGAAGAAAGAA
>CAYHST010000071.1:0-3280 GCA_964359415.1 uncultured Candidatus Saccharibacteria bacterium
GCGACCCGCATTTCGGGCCGTTCCACATCGCAAGCTACATTCTCATCGGCGGCGGATTCATACTTCTTTCAAATGCATGGAAGGTTTTGTATGAAGCACAGAAGAATCTCACTCTCGCCGTCACGGGCCCCTACGCGAGAATCCGCCATCCGCAGTATGTCGGCTTCGTACTCATCATGCTCGGATTCCTCTTGCAGTGGCCGACGATACTTACCGTCGTCATGTTCCCGATTCTTGTGTGGATGTACGCGCGCCTTGCCAAGAGCGAAGAGAAAAATGCACAGAAAGAATTCGGCGAGCAGTGGGATGCGTATGCCAAGGAAACTCCGACCTTCATTCCTAGCTGGAGACCAAACCTCACCGATGCAAATTCTTCAATTTAGATTTAATTAGCCGATTATGCACGACTACGACCATCCGTCAGAAAAGCCGAATAAATATATTGTACTTGTTATTTTAGCGCTGTCGCTAGCGGGGATGATTTATACTTTTTCCAAACCCGTTGGAAAAGATGTGGTGGGCGGAACAGTTAAAGAGGTGCTGTCAGAAAGAGAAACAGTCCTGGAAATCGGCAATAAAAATAAAACGGTAAAAGAACAGGAACTTTTAGTGGAAATTACCGCTGGAAAGGAGAAAAAAGATATCAAGGTTTCGAATGATTTTATACCGGTCGTGGCCGGTGAAAAAGTCTTTGTCAACGCATCGCTATTCGGAGCTAGCGAGTTTAGCGTCGTTGACATATCACGCACCAAAGAATTGATTTTGCTGTCGCTCTTCTTTATTGTTTTAGTGCTTTTAACCAGCGGCTGGAAGGGATTTTATTCCTTAGTCGGACTGCTTTTTAGTTTTGCCGTCATTTTTGCGTTCATAGTGCCGCAGATACTAAAAGGCGCCGGGCCTGTCGGCGTTGGCCTTAGCGGCGCCGCCATGATTCTGATCCCCACGCTGTATCTGTCTTACGGGCTAAACAAAAAATCAATAGCCGCATTTTTAGGAATAATTCTTGCCCTGCTTTTTGTGGGGATTTCAGCCAATTTTATTATTGTCGCCGCGCAATTTACCGGCCTTTCGGAAGCATCCATATACCTCGATATGGAAACGAGCAATTCAATCAATCTTGTCGGCCTTTTGGTCGCAGGCATAATTATTGCCGCGATAGGCGTATTGGATGATGTAGCCGTTATTCAATCATCCGTAGTTTTTAGCCTTGCTTCAGTCGACATCAATTTGCGCGGCCTCAAACTTTTCAGGAAAGCGATGCAGGTGGGAAAAGACCATATTTCTGCAGTGGTCAACACATTAGTGCTTGCCTATACCGGCGCGGCTCTCCCCTTAATTCTTCTTTTATCTCTGCGAGGAATGCCGGCAAGTTATTTTGTCAGCTTGGAGATTGTCGCCGAAGAAATCGTCCGAACATTAATATCGTCCTCCGGACTTTTGCTGGCCGTTCCTTTAACGACAGTGATAGCAACAATAATAGCAAGCAAGAAATATCAATTGGCCGCAGAAATCTCGAAATTATCAGAACATGCTGTAAATAAACGATAAGTATGCATAATTGTTCGCGTGCAATTAAAACACAAAATCAATAATTAAAAAGGTCGACTTATCAATTTACAAACAACCATGCATAATCAAAACAACAAAAATAATTCTTCAACTATATGATTAACATCAAATCTTTTTTCGGATTCGCGAAAGACGATAACAGCGAAAAGCCAGCCGGTTCCGCCGGAGACCCCGTGTGCGGCATGAAGCCGGCTCGCGGCATTAATCTGGAGCATGAGGGAGTCGCATACACGTTCTGTTCCGAGCATTGTGCAGAGCAATTTCGGAAGGATCCTAATCGCTACGTAAAGAAATAATATGCAACGAGCAACTGCAAAATCAATTCTGTACGGAACACTCGCAAGCGCGAGTCTGCTTGCGGTCTATTTCCTCGTGCTCACAATAGTTTCCGGTTGGAGCTTTGCAACGGAACAGTTTTCGGACTTCTGGTATTTTATTGTCGGTCTTGCGCTCGGTTTCGGCATACAAATAGGCCTCTTTGTCTACCTCAAAGGCCTCGTTCATGGCGGGGGAGGAGGCGGAAAGGTCTTGGGGGTAACTGGCACGACATCTACTGCGGCAATGATTTCCTGTTGCACTCACTATCTCGCTAATCTGCTTCCGATTCTTGGTATTGCCGGAGCGGTAACGTTTGTCGCGCAGTACCAAGTAGAGTTGTTCTGGGTCGGACTGCTGTTTAATTTTCTGGGGATTCTGTACATAATTAATCGCATTATCAGATTCAGAAAACAGGAATGAATCCCGTTAGAGGTCTCGTAATAACTAAACCAAAATGAGAATAACGCATTACAATAAATCTCAACATAACAATTAAAAATATGGGAACTTTTAACTGGACGAAAAATGCGGTACCACTGCTTGTGATTGGAGGCGCTATCATTGTTGCGCTACTCATTGGTTCCAGGAACAGCGAACAATCTTCTGGCGCGAATATTCCCGCAGAGCCGACCGCACAGAGTACAGAGGGCGCGGGCTATGAATCAATCACCGATTCGCAGGGAATAGTTGCTGTAACTGTTACTCCGCTTGAACTTTCGGCGACGGCCTCGGAGTGGAAATTCGGCATTGTACTTGATACTCATTCTGGCTCATTGGACCAAGACATGCTCGCATCCGCAGTCCTCGTGGACAATAACAATACAGTCTATCGTCCCACGAATTGGAACGGAGCGCCTCCTGGCGGACACCACCGCGAAGGCGTTTTGACATTCATGCCGAGCGCGTCCGTTCCAAAAAAGGTACAGCTTAAAATCCTCAACATAGAGGTGCCGGAGCGGAATTTCACGTGGGAGCTTAAATAAAAGTAGTAAAATGGAGGTCGTGTGTACGTATCAGATTATATATAAATAATGTGAAAAAAGAAAAACAGGCTATTGAATCCTTGTTGGCCGGCGCGGGTATTACCGTAAACGGAAGCAATCCGTATGACCCTCAGGTACACAATGAAGATTTTTATGGCCGCGTGTTGCGACAGGGGTCGTTAGGACTCGGCGAGTCCTATGTGGATGGGTGGTGGGATTGCGACAAACTTGATGAGTTTTTCTGCAGGGTCCTTTGGGCCGACCTTGACCGTCAACTGAGGCACAATTGGAATATAATATTCGGAGTCGTTTGGAGCTCTATTGTGAATATAGGTAAAAAATAAAAATCTTTTTAGATATGGAAAAATAATTAAGATATAGGAAATTATTTGTAACGCGTTATTCTTGAT
>CAYHST010000072.1:0-3090 GCA_964359415.1 uncultured Candidatus Saccharibacteria bacterium
GACTTGAGACGCCCAATTTTCCGCGAGACGGCAACCTATGGCCACTTCGGCGTCGCCGGCCGGTCGTGGGAGAAAATCATTAAAATCTAAATTCTGGCAGTCAGACTGCCAGGCAGTCTGACTGCCAGAATGTTGTTATTCGACGGTAACCGACTTTGCGAGATTCCTCGGGCGGTCAACATTGAGGCCTTTTTCTTTCGCGAAATAGTACGCGAAGAGCTGAAGCGGTACTACGTTCAATATCGGCGAGAGCATTTCTATCGTTTCTGGCACGTACATAACGTCGTCAACGAGTTTTGCAATTTCCTTATCGCCCTCGGTTGCTATCGCGACAATGGGGCCTTTGCGCGCTTTTATTTCATGAATGTTGGATATCATTTTCTCGTACATGCTGTCTTTGGGCGCGATGGCCATCGTGGGAAACTTCTCGTCTATCATCGCTATTGGCCCGTGCTTCATCTCGCCTGCCCCGCATCCTTCGGCGTGTATATAAGAAACCTCTTTTAATTTAAGCGCGCCTTCAAATGCGACTGGATAGTTGTAGCGGCGGCCGAGAAATAAAAAGTCGCGATTGCCGGAATATTTTCTGGCAAGAAACGCGATACTTTCCTTTTGTTCCAGAAGCTTCGCCAGCTTCGCGGGAAGCGCCAGCAGTTCTTTGGCAATTCTCTTCCCTTCCATAGCGGACATTCCGCGCTGTCGGCCGAGAAAAAGAGTGAGAAGCGCGAGAGCGGTCAATTGCGAAATAAACGCCTTGGTGGAAGCCACTCCTATTTCGGGACCGGCATGGTTGTAAACGCCGGCATCCGTTTCTCTCGCGATGGTAGAACCGACCGCGTTGACAATGCCCAAGGTAAGCGCCCCGCGCCGCTTCCCCTCCCGCACAGCCTCTAAAGTATCGAGCGTCTCGCCTGATTGTGATATGGCCAAAACGGCGGTGCGCTCATTTAGTACCGGCTTGCGATAGCGGAACTCGCTTCCAAGTTCTACTTCCACGGGAATCCCAGCGTGTTCCTCGAGCATATACTCTCCGACCAAGCCGGCGTAGTAAGCGGTGCCGCACGCGACAATTATGACGCGCTCGATTTTCCCGAGTTGATTCGCCACGCTCTCAAGCCCTCCGAGCTTCGCCAAACCCTTTGCGGAAATGAGTCTTCCTCGCAGTGTATTTTCTATGACCTCCGGCCCTTCCATTATTTCTTTGAGCATAAAATGTTCGTACCCTCCCTTTTGCGCCTCCTCCGCGCTCCAGTCTATTTTAGTTGCTTTGCGCTTCACATTTGTCGCGTCGAGTTTGAATATCCTATGCTTCCCCGGCGTGATAACGGCAACCTCTCCGTCTTCCAGAAAAACAACTTTCTTTGTATGAGGCAAAATCGGCGAGGGGTCTGAAGCGATAAAATGCTCGCCGTTGCCAAGCCCAAGAACGATTGGAGAGCCCATGCGCGCGGCAATTATTTTGTCTGGTTCTTTTTTGTATTGCAGAGCGATGCCGTATGTGCCGCGAACTTCATTAAGGGCCGCCAGCGCCGCCTTCTCGAAATTTCCGTTGGAGGCGGACTTTTTGAGATGTTCTTCGACGAGATGCGCCAGTACTTCAGTGTCGGAATCCGATTTAAATGAGTGTCCAATCTTCGCAAGTTTTTCTTTCAGCTCCTTGAAGTTCTCAATGATTCCGTTGTGAACGACCCAGAGCTCGCCTTCGCAATCCGAATGAGGGTGCGCGTTTTTTTCCGTCGGTTCGCCGTGAGTCGCCCAGCGCAAATGCGCGATACCGCTTTTTCCCTTGAAATTCTTTGGTATCTTTTTGCGCAATTCCGCCACAGCGCCTTTTGTCTTTACGCTTCCGCTCTCCGGCAAATATATTCCGGCGGAGTCATACCCCCGATATTCCAAAGACAAAAGACCCTTTAATAGGACCTCGCCGGCGTTCTTCCCCTTTTTCCCCGTATAGGCAAAAATCCCGCACATAGAGAGCTACTCTATCACCCCGTTAGAAATTGCGGAAGTTTGGCATATTTCGTTTCAGAAACATCATTTGCGTTAGTAACTGTAATTGCATACTCGAAGTCCCGTTCGGAAGCTCAAGCTTCCTATTTCTAACGGGGGTACATTTGAGCCAAAAAAACGAACCCGTCGAATTCGCGCTTGAATCTTCTCCGCAAACCAACTTGGAGGTTTCACCTCCAAGTTCACCGAGCTAGCATATCTGATTCCACGGACCGAGATTTACATTTTCGCTGACTAGCACCTTCATCAGCGTGTCAATTACCAGCCACGAGGCCAAAATGATAACGAGGCCGAAAATCACATTGGCAAAAATGGTTTTTGCCCTGGTTATCTCCCCATGATTGGCGATATTTGTAACATAGATAATTCCCGCCCAAGCAAAAAGTCCGGCTGACAGAAATACGGCGATGTAGATTGCTGTGTTTAGAAGATTCTGCGCGGTTTTTGCAATGTCGCATACGGTACATGCTGGCTGCGCTACACGGCCTTCACCTGCGGCCACCGGCAGAACTCCGCCGCATCTAACGATAGGGTCAGTCCACGCGGCAAAAGCGAGAGTCGGAGCCATCACGGCAACTGTCAATGCAACAACAGCCAGCGAGCGAACATATCTGCGAGACATGAGAAATAGTTTAGCACAAATATACTACGACCAATTTTGACTTGTGGGTAGGGCGACCTGCCTGCCGGCAGGCAGGGACTCGCCCCAGTAGTAGAACAAGTTCACTACGGGGTAAAAACTCCAATCTCTGAATGCACTGCCACTGTTCTGTTCAAAGTGCTGGGGGAGAGACTCGAACTCTCAACGGATTGCTCCACGTGGTCCTAAGCCACGCGCGTCTACCAATTTCGCCACCCCAGCACTTTGAACAGGACGCGTATACCAACCTGTCCCGTAGTCAGTTTTGCTGTACTACCGGGACTACGCCTCGCCCTCCGTAGCTTTAGCGAAAGAGAGCCACCTGCGCTCACAGGCGCCTGTACCATTATGGTGTCAGCGCCTTTGTCCGCCCACCAGGGATCGAACCTGGGACCCACTGCTTAAGAGGCAGTTGCTCTACCAGCTGAGCTATGGGCGGA
>CAYHST010000073.1:0-2858 GCA_964359415.1 uncultured Candidatus Saccharibacteria bacterium
TCTTAAGAACATGAGAATAAGATTAAACCTTGTATCTACCGGCTAGAACGGTGGAAAGGTTTTCTCTGTGACGAGCTGTGTCTGGGGTTGCCGTGGCCAAATCCCGGCTTGGCGCGAAATCCCGGTTTTGTTCTAAATCCCGGGCGCGAGGAAAAACCGCCGCGGGGATTGCTGTGCCCGCGGAACGAACGCTCTCTTCTTTCAACTGCAATGCCGGCGCGGGCAGGCCTGCCCGCTTCGCCTTGCGAAACATGGCGGGCGGGCGGAAGCTCGGGAAGCGATTTAAGAGGCAAAGTGGCGCGCATAAGTCGTTCAATGGAACGCACGTCCCCTCTTTGGTCCGATGTCGCGAAAGAAATAGCATGTCCGGCTGCTCCGGCGCGCGCCGTACGCCCGATGCGATGTATATAATCTTCAGCATTCTGCGGAAGATCGTAGTTTAAAACAAGCTCGATTCCTTTCACATCAATTCCGCGCGCGGCAATATCTGTCGCCACGAGAATGCGGTATTTCCCGTTCCTGAATCCGTCGAGGGCTTCTTTGCGCTGATTGAGCGATTTGTTGGAATGAAGTTCTGTAACGCTATGTCCGAGAGCGCGGACGCCGGAAGCAATTCTTTTCGCGCCAAATTTTGTCCTCGAAAACACAAGCACCGAACCGCGATACTCGTATAAAAGTTTTTCGAGAAGGCGCGGCTTGTCCGGTTTTGAAATAAAGAAAAGTTCCTGCGTCACTTTTTCAACTGTCGTTCCCGATGGAGCGATTTCTATCCGCAGAGGCAATTTCATATAAGAATTCGCGAGCCGAACGATATCCTGGGGCATTGTCGCCGAAAAAAGCATCGTTTGGCGTTCATGCGGCACTTCAACAAGAATGCGCTTAAGTTGCGGAGCGAATCCCATATCAAGCATACGGTCGGCCTCGTCAAGCACAAGGATATTTACTTTTTTTAGCGATAATGTTTTGTGTTCAAGGTGGTCGATGATTCTTCCCGGAGTTCCGATGACAATCATCGGACTGCCGCGGAGCGCGGCGAGCTGGCGGTACATCGGCTCTCCGCCGATAAGCAACACCGTTCGCACGCCAAGGGACGTGCCGATTTTTTGGAGCGTTTCTTTTACCTGAAGCGCCAATTCGCGCGTAGGTAGCACAATAAGACCTTGCTTTCCGTTCAACGCCCCCTGAATCATCGGGACTCCGAACGCAAGCGTCTTTCCCGTTCCCGTTTGAGCGAGTCCTACTAAATCTTTGCCTTCCAGCGCCGGAGGAATCGATTTTCCCTGAATAGGCGTTGGGACTGTAAAATTCAATTTGCCAAGGACGGTAAGAATATTCGGCGCGATGCCGAGACCATAAAAGCTGGAGTTTTCTTGCATGTTGCCAACATTCTATCACTAATAAATAACAATGTAAAGCTTAATTTGTATCGCTTAATTTGTATCGTTACTATGGTTTTTATAATAGATGTTGTATAATGATTTAAAAGGTCGAACAAAACGTTCCTCGCGCGAATAATATACCGAATGAAAGCGAATGAAAAATCGAATATTCGACAACAATTCGATTATATTCGATAATTATTAGGGCGAAGTTACATTCGAAACAATTCGATAAACATTAGAGCGAAACACGTATGAACGAAAATATGAATCAAACAATAAAAAACATTTTAGGCGGTGTTATCGCGGTAGTTGTTTTGGCGTTCGGATACGCCTCGGTAAGTTATGTAAACTCATACGATAAATCAATACAGCCGTCGTCGTTCCGGAGCTTTTCGGTGACGGGAAACGGCAAGGCGGTCGGTATACCCGATATCGCGGAATTCAGCTTTCAGGTAGTCACAGAAGGCGGGAAAGATGTTTCTTCTCTCCAGGCGCAAAACACAAACTCGGTGAACAAAGCGATTGCGTTTATAAAATCCAAAGGAGTTGACGATAAAGACATCAAGACCGAATACTACAATATCAACCCGCGCTATCAGACCTACAATTGTAACCCGCTTATATTGCAGTCAGGGAACGTTCAGCCATGCCCGCCTGCTTCTATAGTCGGATACACAATAACCCAATCCGTTAATGTTAAAATCCGCGCTTTCGAAAAGATTGGCGATATTATGAGTGGCGTCGTATCAAGTGGAGCGAATCAAGTTGGCGCGCTTTCCTTCACCATAGACGACCCGGCCAAGGTTCAGGCCGAAGCGCGAGCCGATGCAATAACGAAAGCGAAAATACAAGCGGGGGAAGTGGCTAAAGCGGGAGGGTTTAAAGTAGGACGCCTTCTCGGAATTCAAGGGGATTCCGGTTATCGCGCCTATGATTACGGCTACGGCAAAGGCGGCGGAGTCGAAACAATGTCTGCGCCGACAGCCGTAGCGCCGACTATTCGGCCAGGATCGCAAGACGTAAATGTATCAGTAACGATGCAGTACGAAATAGAATAATATCTTTTCGTCATTGCGAGCAAAGCGAAGAATCTCTTTCTGCTTGCTCAAGATAAACTCCGCAAAGGATTTAAGAGATTCCTCGCTAACGCTCGGAATGACAGAATAAGATTAAAATGCCGGACAAGGTTCCGGCATTTTTGTATGAGAAAACTAAGTAAACCTCTGCTACTACGCGTAGTAGCACAGGTTTGAGAAATTATACCGCTGTGTTATCAAGTGATTTTCTCCTTGTCATTCTTCATACTCAACTTAATTGAACCGGCAAACTTCAAAAGGTCGGATTCGAAAGAATGGATAAGCCGCTCTTTCTTTTTATGCCTTTCTTCTGCTGTTTTAATCAATTCTTTGATAAGGTCGCCTATTTCCACTCCGCTCGCCTTCCACAAGTGATGATAAAGCGTTCCCGGCAAGGTAT
>CAYHST010000074.1:0-2762 GCA_964359415.1 uncultured Candidatus Saccharibacteria bacterium
CGCCCACAACGAGGAGCTTGAGAAGGTTTCTGCGGTATAGGTTGGTGTCCGCTTGTTCTGTCATATGATAATGAGGAGGAATTAAGAACCGGGAATTACGAATTAGGATTAGTGCCTGTTCCGCTTTTTGCGTCATTCCCCGCATCGGCTTCCGCTTCGCCGCGCTTCAATTCTTCCTCAATCTCCTTTTTTCCCTTCTTGAACTCCCCAGACGCGCGCCCGATGGAACGGGCGAAATCGACAATCTTCTTACTGCCAAAGAATAATATTCCGAGCACGAGGGCTATGAGCACTATTTCAGGCAATCCTAGTCCAAACATAGGCGTGTTATTTATTGATTGCTGGTAATGGTATCGTCCATTATATCAGAGAATACGGCTATGGTTACTTATCCACATGACCATTTGTTGCAAGCCTTATTTCAAGCTTCGCGCCGAGTGCGCGGGACAGCCGAGACGCAAATTCAAGGGTCGGATTCGTACGACCGGCTTCAAAGCGGGCTATCGCCGACTGCGTCGTACCGGCGCGCCGCGCGATTTCCGCTTGGGTCATGCCTTTCTTGTTCCGCGCATCCAGCATGGCACCTATGAGTGCATATTTGGGCGCCAGCGCGTCGTACGATTTTTTGAACTCAGGGTCGCGAAGAGACTTGTGCAGCCAATCTCGAAAGAGAACATATTTCTGGCCATTTTTTATCTTGTATTTCATATGAGGGCAATTATAGCATATATGCTATCTTACTTGCAATAGAAATTAAAGCGCTTTAATGCTAATTCTATTTCCTGCTGTTGTAAGGCAGCTCGTTGCTTTTTAAAGGCGAGAAGCAGTATTGCGTTGCCGTCAAAAAACCCGTACAAAATTCGAATCTGCGGACGACCGGTTCGCCGCAATTCCCATAGTCCGTTTCCGATAGGTTTTGCGTATGGCATGGGGAGTGTGTGTCCGTATTGTTCGAGAAGCAGAATGAGCCGTTTGACACCCGTTTGTACAGGAAATTCAAGAGCATCGACAAACTCCTTAACTGATTCCAAGACTATGATTTTCATACTTTGTTCTTCTCCACCATTATACTTTATACTTTTCCCATTATACTTTCCTGGAGCTGATGAGGACGCCCGCGCCGTAGAGGAGTAGGAGCGGGACGGAGAGAATAACCATCGTTACGCCGCTTCCGTCCGGCGTAATGATGGCGGAGAATAAGAGAATAACTAATATTGACGCGCGCCAATGGGTGCGCCAGACTGCCGCCGGAACAAGGCCGATGGAAGAAAGCGTCTTCATAACTACCGGGACAAGAAAGGCGATGCCGGTGGAAACCGTCAGGCCGAAAACAGCCCCAATGAAAGCGTCAAGCGAGAAGAACGGCGTAACGCCGAGCGGTCCCGCGAAGGAATAAAGAATGGCGAATGTGTTAGGAATAAGGATGGCATAGCCGAACGCGCACCCGGAGAAAAAGAGAACGAGGGAAAAAAAGAAAAGCGAAGAGAGAGAGCGTCGTTCCGATGGATGGAGCGCGGGGAGAACATAGCGCGTGAGCGAGAAGAGCAGGTAAGGAAACGAGAGGATGAACGCCGCCATGAAGGCGACGCTGATGGGAGCAATGAATGGCGAGAGCGGTCCGAGGACGACTATTGAAACTCCTTGCGGAACAAGAGAGGTTTTCATTACGGTAAAAAGCCGTGTGGCGAGAGACGGCGTTCCGACCGCAAGCATGAGCAGCACTATTGTAAACAACGCCGCCGCAAAGCGGACGAATATCGAGCGCAGCGCGCCCAATTCTCGGAGGAGTATGGGACGATTTTTCATACGGATTTTTTCTTTTTATTCCTATATCTGAAGAAGCCAAACTTCCTCGGCTTAAGTATCCTACTTGGGGGTGAAACCGCCAAGTGACTTCTTTGAGTTATATTATCAGAGGTACAGGAAATTTCTTATGTCTCATTGTCAAAGATAAGCATCAATTGGCCGCTGGCGTTATACAGGCCCAGCTCGGTCGTGGCGGCAGTGGTCGACGCGAGAGAAAAGCCGTTACCGAAGGTAATCGCATTTTCTACAAACACGTTGCCGGCGGTGCTGGTGGCTGTAAGGGTCGGACAGCCTGCGTTATCGCAAATCCAGAGGTTCTCGCTCAATGCCCGAATATCAGCGCCTTTCGTCGTAATCTTTAGGTCGCCCGTGGCGTCAACGGCAAACGTCGTGTAAGTGCTATCGTCATAAGAAGCGACAAACTGTCCGCTCGCATTCGTACTCTTTACCGATAACGCGAGCCACGGCGTCGTCGTCCCGATGCCGACACTGCCGGAGGAATTAATGCGGACTCTCTCCGAACCGCCCGTCGAGAGATTGAGCGTGTCGGCAGCCGATGACCATATTCCCGTATCGTTATCGCCGGTAAATGTGAGAGCGGGAGACCCGGCGGCTCCAAGCCCCGAGAGTCCGAAGTACGGCGCGGTCGTGGTTGAGGCGAAGGTGTTTGATGCCGTGGTTGATGTGGCTACCAGATAATTTATTGTCGGCGATGTAGAAGCGGAGAGTGTTATTCCATTGGAAGAGAGCCATCCTTGGCCGAAAGATGTCTGGCCGGTGCCTCCGGAGCCGACGGCAAGAGATGTGCCGAGCGTGAGAATGCCGGTTGAAGAGAAGCTAGAGGTGGCGCTACCTCCGAAATACGCGGTTCCCGTGTTGGAGAACAAAGTTGAGGAAGCATTTCCTGTCAGCGCGAGGTTGGCGAAATTTGCCGTGCCGGTGAATGTCGGGCTTGC
>CAYHST010000075.1:0-2654 GCA_964359415.1 uncultured Candidatus Saccharibacteria bacterium
ATAACAAGTTCGGCAAAGAAAGCAATCGGGGTCGCAAAACGCCGCGGAGTTTTCAACGCGCGCCGAAAAAAGGAATTGAAGGATTCTCTCAAAGATATTAGCAAGCTTATTGAGGCTGGAAGTAAAAAAGAGGCGGAGGCCATGCTCTCGCGCGTATACAAGGCGATTGATAAAGCCGCAAAAAGGGGAGTACTGAAGCAAAATACCGCATCGCGCACAAAGTCGCGCATTACGAAACGGATTAGCGCATTATCCCCGAGGTAAGTCCTTGACCCCGAAAGTTTCTCCCTCCCGAGGTGACTCCTTGGCATTTGCAAGGTGTCTCCTCGGGGATGGATTTTGGAAAAGAATTGTTAGGGGGTATTACGAAATGAAAAAGGGGGCGGCAAAATCTGCCAACCCCCTTGCCCTGCCTTTCTTCAGGGTGTTACCCAGCGCTGGTTACTTGTCGAATTGCCGTGCCGAACCCTGCCCGTCGATGCCGCGGCTTTGGTCTTTGCTCCGCACGACCGAGGGAGTGCCGGTTAGTTCCCAAACGGCCTGGACCAGCGTAGTGGTAGTGCAAGTTCCGTGTTTCATGGTTTTCTCCATATCAGTTAGTGAAATCGCGGTCACCCTCGCACAATACAAATAAACAGCTTGTGAAAGAGCCCGCGACCTCAAACCTAACAGGGGGGGGAATTTCGCAAGTCGGTTGTCCACCCATGGGTAGTTAGTAGTAAATAGTTGGTAGATAGTAGTGAAGAAGGAGATAGGAAATACGAATAACCTCCGGAGGTTAAACCTCCGGAGAATCCGAGAAAGGAAGAAAGAATAATGAATATTGAATAACGTTTTTTACACGTGTACCAAACCTATGCGACCGCACAGGTTTGGTACATCGGGATTTTCAATCGCGCGTGGATTTAATTTGTACACAAAGTGAAAACCCCGTCCTCTGGCCAAGAGTCGGGGTCATTTTTTCTTTTTTTGTCCAAAATTCGGCCGCCACTCTGTCGATGGCCGAGTGAGCGGCCCGCGTCCGAACTTACTCCGCAACAGCAGTTTCCTTTCCTCCCACTGCTGTTTTTTCCGCCGTAGGGCTTCCTCCTGTGATGCCCACGGGCCAATGAGCATGTGCAGGAATTTTTTTGAGTCCATACGAACTCCTTCCTGAAGTTTCGCCCAGGATTGGGCCTGATTAAAGGATAGCACAAAAAGACAAACTGTCGCTTGTTCGTTTTGCTAACTGCATCTTGTCCTCCCGCCAGGAATCCCTTGAGCGCTGAGTTATAAAGCTATCTATTTACTATTTACGCAATTTCAACTACTCTGTCCTAACCCTTCGTCGTTCAATGGATAGGACATTTCCTTGCGGAGGAAAAAATGCAGGTTCGATTCCTGCCGAGGGGACCAAGGTAATTATTTTGCCGATTTCGTGTGCGGTGGCCAGTATTTCCCGCCTAACACGAGCGTCATGGTAAATAATAAAACAAATACCCATAAAATTCCGTCTGAATTTCTTTCTGACACTGCGCTTTTTTATGTATATCTTGCCGAATCTTTCGCGAGGAACGCCCAGCAATCGCGACCAAAATTCGATTGACTTTCTTCTATTGTGATAATGATGAAGGTGTAACCGTACTCGTATCTTGGCCTCGGTGATTTCAAAGCACTTTCGTAAAAGTGTAATAAACAAGACAGCCAACTCCGGGTCGGTGTTGGTAAAAGTGACTGCAGATCCGCGCTCGCACTTAGTTCCTTCTGCCCAGTAGAGCATTGATATCAGTGCCTTTAGTACCGCAATGTTTTTTAATGGTACTGCTCGAGCATCGCGTCTGCCATCTTCGGTTGCGAGCGCGATTCGCTCAGTTTTCCGACTATGCAGAATTGCGGCTGCAAGCTTTCGTATCTTTTGCAGATGTGTTAGCTGAGCCTTTCTATCAAACACGCCCTTAAATTTTTCGCCCAGCCATAATGACAATGTACTTTTAGACACCGGGAGTTCCTTGCGTATCTCTGCGTATGTCTTCCCGGCCTTACGAAGCGTTTCCGCTCGCGCTCTAATTTTTGTGTCGTATGTTACCCGTGCCACCTAATAATTGTACAGGGATGTTGTCCTGCATATACTAATCTATGTTCGATTCCTGTGGATAACCCAAGCTCCAAAGCCTAGATTCCGAAAAATTCCAGGATTTTGTGCGAGACGGGTTCTTTCATCGGTCTTTCCTCGACTCTCTGCGAGAGAAACTCGCGCACCTCCCTAGGGTCGATATCTTCGAGCGGAATTATGAGATTCGGCGACATGAATTTAGTCGTATCAACCAAAAGAAGCGGCGGAATGTGCTCATGTTCATCTTCAACCCAAAACGCGATTATGTGGTCCCATCGGTGCAATTGGCCGCCAACGCGTATGCCGCGGTCTGAAAGCTCGAATTCTATAAGCCGCGGAGGAGTGCGCGCCAGAAGCCCGATGGTAAACGCGGCGACGACAAGCACGAGCGCGAACAGCACGTTGCTGAAAAGTATGCTCGTGAGAGCGGTGCTGACCGCCACGATTCCGAGCGCCCAAAACCAGTCGCTTCCGCGCTCGATATGTTCGTGTTCGTACGCGCTCCAGCGAAGAGGAACTCCTTGTGGCATGTCGCAATAATATCACTTTTTGCGAGTAGCGC
>CAYHST010000076.1:0-2650 GCA_964359415.1 uncultured Candidatus Saccharibacteria bacterium
GCGGTGATGACTTTCACTTGTCCGCGCTCGCCAAGCGCTTCTATCTGTCCGCGCTTGGAGTTGATGCTCCCCGTTACATCGCCCATGAATTTCTCCGGCGTTACGACTTCCAATTTCATAATCGGCTCGAGGAGTACCGGCTTTGCTTGCCGCAACGCTTCCTGCATTGCGTTGATAGCCGCGAGCTTGAAAGCAATTTCTGACGAGTCCACATCGTGATACGAACCATCGTATAATTCCACGGAAACATCCACTACGGGAAATCCCGCCTGGATGCCGCGACCCATCGCCTCTATTATTCCCTTCTTAACCGGCTGGATAAACTCTTGCGGAATGACGCCGCCTTTGATGCTGTTGATGAATTCAAAGTGGTCGTCTCTCTCAACATTATTTTTTGTTTTCTTTCCTTCAACGAGCGGTTCCATCGGCTTCACGCGAATTTTCACGTGTCCGTACTGGCCGCGGCCTCCCGTCTGTTTGATGTGCTTGTATTCCACGTCGGCGGTGCCCTGCACCGTCTCGCGATACGCGACTTGCGGCTTGCCGGTTGAAGCCTCGACTCCGAATTCCCGCTTCATGCGGTCAACAATTATTTCAAGGTGAAGCTCGCCCATACCGGAAACAATCGTCTCCAGTGTTTCAGGGTCCGATTCAACGCGAAATGTCGGGTCTTCATCCGAGAGACGCGAGAGCGCCATCCCCATTTTTTCCTGGTCAACTTTTGTTTTCGGCTCGATGCGCATCGAAACGACCGGCTCCGGAAACACTATCGCCTCAAGCGCTATGGGGTGGTCTTCGTCGCAAAGCGTCTGGCCGATTTTTATTTCTTTAAGGCCGACCGCGGCCGCGATTTCGCCCGCGTATACGTCTTTCAAATCTTCGCGCTTATCCGCCTGCAAACGCACGATGCGCCCCAAGCGCTCTTTCTTCCGGGTCGTCGCGTTATATATAAAATCACCCGCTTTAACGGTGCCTGAATAGACGCGGAAGAAAGAGAGCGCACCGACAAACGGGTCCACCTGCAATTTGAAAACGAGCGCGGCGAAAGGCGCAGCGTCATCGGAAACTCTGGTTTCCGCCTCGCCGGTATCCGGATTGTTTCCTTTCGCCGGAGGCAAATCAAGCGGGCTCGGAAGATAATCCACGACGCCGTCCAAAACGAGCTGAACTCCCTTGTTCTTGAGCGATGAGCCGGTGTACACGGGAAAAATCTTGTTCTCCACGACGGCTTTGCGAAGAGTTTTCTTCAAGACATCCAAGGAAATTTCTTTGCCTTCCAAGTATTCATGCATCACCGCGTCATCATTTTCAACGATTCGCTCCACTAATTCGTGGCGAAGAACTTCGGCCTCTGTTTTTAAGTCGGTTGGAATTTCGCCTGCAACAACATTCGCTCCCATCTCACCTTCAAAATGATAGGCCTTCATCGTGAGCAAATCCGCAACACCCTCAAATTTATCTTCAAGCCCTATAGGCAGTTGCATGCGCACCGCTTTTGTTGAAAGCCGCTCCAAAATGCTCGCATACGATTTCTCGAACGACGCGCCGGTGCGGTCGAGCTTGTTGATGTAGCAAAGGCGCGGGACGTTCGCCTCTTCGGCGTAGCGCCAGTTGGTCTCCGATTGCGGCTCGACTCCCGCGACGCCGTCAAAAACGACGACCGCGCCGTCCAAGACGCGCATTGAGCGCTTCACTTCGGACGTGAAGTCGATGTGGCCGGGGGTGTCAATAATGTTAAACCGCACTTTCGCGGAAATATCTGCGCCCCGATAGGTTGGGACCCAGAAGCAGGTGATGGCGGCGGCGGTGATGGTGATGCCGCGTTCGCGCTCCTGCTCCATCCAGTCGGTCACCGTGTTGCCCTCGTGCACCTCGCCGATTTTGTGCGACATGCCGGTATAAAAAAGAATGCGCTCGGACGTGGTCGTCTTCCCCGCATCTATATGGGCTATAATCCCAAAATTTCTCACCTTCTCCAAAGGGTAATCGCGTGCCATATAAGAAAATTACCAGGCAAAATGGGCGAAGGCTTTGTTGGCTTCAGCCATTCTGTGAGTCGTTTCCTTTTTTGTGACTGCCGCCCCTTCCCCTTTGCGCGCGGAGCGAATTTCATTGAGCAGACTTTCGTGCATCGGCTTTCCTTTCGTTCCTTCTGCGGCCGCAACTATCCAACGCATGCCGAGAGATAGCCGGCGTTCCGGTCTCACTTCGCGCGGGACCTGATAGTTGGCCCCTCCAACGCGGCGGGAACGCACTTCAACGGACGGGCTGGCTTTTTCAAGCGCTTCCTCAAGAATGACGACCGGGTCGCCGTCTTTCTTCAATTCGTCCATGACTTTGTAAACGATTTTCCGCGCGATGTCCTTCTTGCCGCGTTCCATCACGCAGTTAATCAGCTTCGCAACCTTAAACGAGCCATAGATGGCATCGGGCGGAACAATATTCTTTCTTTTTGTCGGCCTTCTCATGGTATTTTTGTATTTTGTATTTATCTAGTGCCTATTGCCTACTTTTTTGCCTTCGGCAGTTTAGCTCCGTATCTGGAACGGCCTCGGCGGCGCGCATCAACGCCCGTTGCGTCCAGCTTTCCGCGCACAATCGTGTAGCGCAAACCGATGTCTTTCACGCGCCCGCCGCGCACAAGCACGAC
>CAYHST010000077.1:0-2430 GCA_964359415.1 uncultured Candidatus Saccharibacteria bacterium
GTTATCATGGAATTATAAATGGGTTCGTCTTCCGGTATTTTGAATGTTCCCATTACTTTCTTGATTATGTCGGATGCGAAAATCCGCATCAGCGAATCTTCCAGAGAGACGAAGAATTCTGTCTCTCCCGGGTCCCCCTGCCTCGCCGAGCGGCCTCTCAATTGGTTGTCTATGCGGCGCGCCTCGTGCCGCTCTGTCGCAAGGACATACAAACCGCCAAGTGATTTCACTTTCTCATATTCCTCGGCACTCGACGGATTTCCCCCGAGTTTTATATCCACTCCGCGACCAGCCATGTTGGTCGCAATGGTAACCGCTCCGTATCGCCCCGCCTGCGCAATTATTTCCCCCTCCCTCTCGTGGTTCTTCGCGTTCAACATTTCGTGTGGAATGCCCTCTTGCTTGAAATGCGCGCTAAGCAATTCGTTCTTCTCCACCGACGCGGTGCCGACAAGAACCGGCTGTCCCTTTTGGTGGAGTTCTTTTACTTTGCGCGCGACAGCTTTGTATTTTCCTTGTTCAGTCTGAAAAATGAGGTCTTCATGGTCAATCCTTGCCGACGGCTTGTTGGTGGGAACCGCAACCGTATTCAGGCCGTACACCTTGTAAAACTCCTCGGAGGAGGTCATGGCCGTGCCTGTCATTCCGGAGAGCTTTTTGTAAAGGCGGAAATAATTCTGGAATGTGATTGACGCGAATGTGCGCGACTCCTGCTGTACGCTGACCCCTTCTTTTGCTTCAATCGCCTGATGCAGTCCTTCAGACCAGCGCCGCCCCGGCTGTAATCTTCCGGTAAACTCATCGACTATAACAACTTCATTGTTGCGCACCACGTATTCCCTGTCTTTATGAAAAAGAGCTTTTGCGCGCACCGCCGTTTCCAGGTGGTGTACGTATTTTATCCCCTTTTCGGTGTATATGTTTCCAATTCCAAGTTCGCGCTGCGCTTTTTCTATGCCGGAGTCGGAAAGCTCTATCTGCTTGTGTTTCTCGTCAACCGTATAATCCTCTTTCGGAATAAGCTTGTTGGCTATGCCCGCAAAGCGGTCATACAAGCGCTCCGCATCCGCGACGGGCGCGGAAATGATAAGCGGAGTGCGGGCTTCGTCTATCAATATAGAGTCTATTTCATCGACTATCGCGTAGTGATACCCTCGCTGGCGGAGCGTACCCGGATTGTATTCGATGTTGTCGCGCAAATAGTCAAAACCAAACTCATTATTCGTCCCGTATGTAATATCGGCCGCATATGCTTCTCTTCTGGTGCAAGGCCGCAGAAAATCATGCATCACTTTAAACGCACCGAGCAAATCGCGCTCTTTGTCATCGGTCGCGTGCGAGGGGTCGTACAGGTACGAGGCATCATTGTTAATAACTCCGACCGATAAACCCAGCGCGAAATAGATTTGTCCCATCCACACGGCATCGCGGCGCGACAAGTAATCATTTACCGTGACTATATGCACTCCGGAGCCCTCAAGCGCGTTAAGGTATGCCGGCAAAGTCGCGACAAGCGTTTTTCCTTCGCCGGTTCTCATTTCCGCGATATCGCCATTGTGAAGAATCATGCCGCCCATAAGCTGAACATCAAAGTGGCGCTCCCCAAGCGTCCGTCTGGACGCCTCCCGCACGAGCGCGAACGCCTGCGGAGCAATGTCATCAAGAGTTTTCCCGGAGCCAAGTTCCAGGCGAAGTGTCTTTGTTTTGTCCCGCAATTCCGACACAGATAGCGCGCGCATTTCTGCTTCTAGGACGTTCACTCGCGCGACAATAGGCCGTGCGCGTTTGAGCGCGGCAACGTTTTCGTCCCCTAAGAGTCCTTTCCAAAACGACATCCGGTCATACTATCACTCGATAGCCATTGCTTCCATGATTTTGTCAAAAAAAGCAAAGCGCGAAACAAACAATCTCTCCAAAGGGGAGAGATTGTTTGGGTAAACGCTTTTCGCGCTTAGCCTGGGGAAACACTAGCGGTGCTTCTTCTTCGCCTTCTTCTTTTTCTTTGCCATATCATTTATTGATAACCGTGAGTGCTAAACTCGACCCGCACTGCGTCCGCCAGAAGGCGGAAGACGCGAAGATGCGTTTTCTATCTCATTATTGCATCAATATATCGCAAAAAGGCATTTCCCGCGCATAGAAGTGGATAACTCAAAAGAAGTTCTTCGTGAACTTCTTTTTAATTTTCAATTTCCAATTCTTAATTTGCAATTAATTACCAATGACTCAAAAAAGGCGGCGGGCATTCCGAAATACGATTTGGAAATTGGAATTTCGAAATTTGATGAAAATTGGAAACTGCAAGATTGAAAATTAATCTCCCGGCTCCCTCGCACTTTAGATCTCGCACCGCCGATGATTTTGTTAGACCCAACGCGGAGGACAGGTGCGAGCTCCAAAGTGAAAGTCAATGTGAGTGCCGCCGTCCTC
>CAYHST010000078.1:0-2372 GCA_964359415.1 uncultured Candidatus Saccharibacteria bacterium
GTGCCGAAGGGTGGAGTCGAACCACCGTTTAGGGTTTATGAGTCCCTCGTTCTAGCCGTTGAACTACTCCGGCGTTGTTATGCTCTAAAACAATCTTGACCCCGAAGTACAAGCTATGGCAGAAAATGCCACTGCCTGCCCTCCCGAAGCTCATGCGATGCATGAGCGAAGGAGGGAACTTACTCCGGCGCAAAAGCATAATACCCTATTTCCACAAAAAATACTCCACAAGGCCCTGCTTCCGTGTTATATCTAAATGCATGTGGAATACCCTCTTGGCAATTAACGGAGTGATGTGGATATTCACTTCTATTTATTTTATCTATTCCATAGGAGCAGGGATTCTGAAAGCCGACCTTTATCAATTCCTGCTGGGCTTAGGGCTATTCATACTTTCGCTAACACTCGAATTTATACTCGGCTCGCTTTCAAGGTAACTGCGGAGATTGAGGCCTGTCGATGAAAGGTTTCAAACCCCAGGGCAAGCCCTGGACTCGATTCCGCCCTGACATGTCTCGACGAAATCTTTCCGCGGCAAGCCGCGGGGTTTTCACCTTTGCTGTCTGCGTCGCAGGGAAGTGAAAGAGAGTACTCTTTCACTTCACTCGCTATCCTCGACAGATAAGCAGGAATTCAAACTCTCGGTTATGGTTGCGACATACTTTCTTCCGTAAAATGCGGAGGCGGAGAGACCGCGAATACGCATTTCTCCTTCGCCTCTCGCCTCGTCGTCACTTGGCTCGGGCTAGGCACCAGCTCGCTGACTCGCAAGCTTGCTCGCCAACGCTCCGCTGTTCGAATCTCTCACGCGAAGCGCGCAGGCGCTTCGCTCGCCTCTCGCAAATTATACTGCGCTTCGCTTCGTTAAATTGCGGAGGCGGAGAGATTCGAACTCTCGATGCCTTGCGACATGCCGCCTTTCCAAGGCGGTGGAATAAACCACTATCCGACGCCTCCCTACAGCATTTTGCTAAGCAAAATATTCGGGCGAACAATCAGAGATTGTTTTAGCCGAACGATTCACAGTATATCCGATGTCCACACTCTAGCCCAATCAACCACGCATCTTTCCCAAGGGCGGCGCGGCGCCGAGCCGATTCTTGCGCTCCAAAATACGTTGGCGCCGCTTGGCAAGACGGAGGCGCATCCGCTGTTCAAATGCCTCGGCCTTGCGCGATTCAAGCCAGCCGAGCACGGCCATGACAATGTTCGCCGTCAATATAAATCCGAACGCAAGAATAAAGGCAGTCGTCGGCAATCCCTGTGAAAAGAAAAACGTTGGCACAAAGCTTGCCATGCCGACCACAACATCCGTAAATCTGTTTTGCGGTGTTTCAACAATCTTTACCATCGCTTCCCATGTTTCGTAAAGTACGAAAATAAGAAATGCGATTATGACCGAGGCCTCTGTGCCTAAACCGAGTACAACAAGCGAAAATCCGACCGAGATGCCGGAGAGAAGATGTACCACGCTCCATAGGTCAACCCATTTCCCTTCCCGCCAAATATCACTGCGTTCAAACCGCCCGTCGCGCGTTAGACGCATATATCTCTAAATGTTCATACCATTAAGAGCCGTGATGCGTTCTTGAACCGGAGGGTGGGTCGAGAACATTTTTGCGATGAACTTCCCCGCTTCATGCGCTCCGAATGGATTGGAGATGAAAAGATGCGCGGTCGCGTGGCTCGCTTTTCGCATTGGCGCTTCATAGGAAGAAATCTTTTGTAGAGCGGAGGCAAGGCCGTCGGGATAACGCGTAAGAAGCGCGCCGGAAGCATCGGCGAGAAATTCACGCTTGCGCGATATCGCCATCTGTATTAACTGGGCGGCAATCGGCGCGAGGATGACGGCGGCAATAGCCGCTATAGCCAGCACGGCATTACCACCGCGGTCGCGATTGCCTCTTCCGCCAAAGATACTTACGCGAAGAAACATATCCACAACAATGGTAATCAGCCCGGCCAGTACGACAGCCACGGTCATCACAAGAATGTCGCGATTCCCCACATGCGACAGCTCATGCGCGAGTACGCCTTCAAGTTCGGAACGGTCAAGCTGTTGAAGTAACCCTGTCGTAACCGCGACGACCGCGTGCTTCGGGTCGCGTCCTGCCGCAAACGCATTGGGCGCTGAATCTTCTATTATGTACAGACGCGGTTTCGGCAGTCCGGCCGTTATCGCGAGGTTTTCAAGTATGCGATGCAGTTCCAGAAACTTCACGGGGTCGGCTTCTTTTGCTCCAGTCGAAGACAGTGCGATTTTGTCGGAAAACCAATAGGCGCTTATGTTCATCGCGAGCGCGAACGCGACTGCAACCCAAAGTATCCCAGGGGTCTGCATGTACCACGAGATAGCCCAACCCACGAGCATG
>CAYHST010000079.1:0-2310 GCA_964359415.1 uncultured Candidatus Saccharibacteria bacterium
GGAAAATAAAAGAGATAAGAGGGAGTACCAGATTGATGTCGTCGGAGTCATTATGAACAAGGTCGCGAAAAAAGCACGCTGCCGGCTGATTGAGCAGGCGCTTGAGGATAATCTATAACGGACGAACTTGACCTTTGTGATTTACCTATCGCAAGTGGGAGGATGTCCGATAAAATCTGTGTTAAGATGTGCCAGTCAGCGGGGCGCAGCCGGTAGTACACTTGCTTCTTGCCCCGTTAGAAACAGTAACGGGCTGTCGTATACCGGTAGTACGCCTGCTTTGGGAGCAGGTAGACTGGGTTCGATTCCCAGCAGCCCGACAAAAAGAACGAAACTCATTATCATCAAAACTTTCCTAGCTGTCTCACACGTAACTCCCATCACAACTTCTCAACGTAATATACATCAAGGTGAGACCTCGTTAGATTGGTAGATTAGCTTTGTCCTTTAGGAATGGCAGAGGACCAGAGGCAGAGTTATCCACACCCCTGTGATGGACAAACGGATTTAATGGTATCCTATAAAGGACAAGCTAAAGGACAACGCCATGTCCTTTAGACATTATTTTTATGCCTCAAGTTTTCTAAAAAATACATCTGGCATTTCATAAGAAATATCTTTTATGGGAATTATTTTGAAAAAATATAGCGAAACTGTATCCGCGGTTTTTGCGGCACTCCTTCTCTCCGCAATATTACTTTTTTTATTTGCGAATCCCGTGTATGCCGCCACTGACGGGCCGAAACACCTTAGCCAGCGAATCACCGTGCCGCAGAAAAGTTTTGCTTCCATCTTCGCTTCTTTTGCGAGTAACATAGTTGAAGACCTGCGCGTTCCCCGCAATGCCGTTCATAATTCTTTTTCATATAGAGACGCTTCCTCGCCAATTCCGCCAATTAAACAAAAAATCTTGAATGAACAGTTCTTGCTTGCCGCGGCCAAATCTGACCTGTCCGAGCGAAGCGCACAGGCAGATGCGGACGAACTCGTTTTGCCGAAAAAAGAATCTCTTGTAGCGGCCTCTCTCGCGGCTGTTTCTTCGTTCGCCAATACATTATCCGTCTCGATATCTGAAAGAATCCGAGACATTGTCAATAGCTTCCGCGCCAATTCTTCGGATACATCCGCGCACACATCGTCTAATCCTCCGGCGCCGGAGACAGAGAATGCCAGCGCCGCAAATGACTCGTCCATTGTTCCGCCAACTTCGCCTAAAAAGAATTCCTCTCCTGACAAGGATGTTTCCCAATTAGAAAAAGATATCGACGAGTCCATGCAGAAACCTCTCGCGATATCCGGACCGATAACGCCAAATGTAATAGAGCGCCTGCCTGTCGCGTCCGCAACGCAGGCAGGCATTCTATCCGTTGGAGGTATTTCAGAGGATATTCTAAATCAAAGACTCCAGCAGTTAGACAACAAGCTCACGTCGCAGATATTTTCTGTTTCCGCCGCGAACAGTACTCAATCGGTGCAGACATATCAGGTGATAGCTCAAACCAACAGGATTAATCAACTCGCAGGCGTCGCAATTTCAAACGCCTCAATAACAGGGTCTGCTTTTACAGGCTCCGTTTCCGCCACATCACTTTCCGCAGGCGGCGATACTTCGCTCGGCAACGCCACCACGACGACTCTCGCAGTCACCGGCAATGCCAATGTGCAAGGACAGCTCAAAATAGGCACAAGTTCAATTTTTCTCAATGAGAACGCCACCTCCACTTTCTCCGCCGGCCTTCAAACAACAGCGCTCAACATCACCTCCGCAAGCGCATCTTCAACTTTTGCGAACGGCATCAATGTTTCCGCAGGATGTTTCTCTATCGCGGGGAGCTGTCTCTCGCTCGGGACAATCACGGGCACGCTCGCCGCGGGAAGCGGCGGCACGGGGACCTCGACATGGCAGACCAACTCCATTCCGTACTTTAATGGCACGCGGCTCACGGAGTCGAACTCGTCACTCAACTTCAACGGCACCAAGCTCACGGCGGCATACGCCTCCTCAACGGCGCTGAGCGTCAGCGATACTGCCTACTTTGGCGCCGCGAGTACCACGAACCTCACGGTCTCCGGTACGGCATCCTCGATTCTTTCAACGAACAGTTCAGGAGCTGTCAGCGCGCTCACAGTCGGAAATGGCCTTTCATTCTCCGGGAATGCGCTCTCGACCGCATTCGGCACAACAACTGCAAACACATGGACAGCTCTCCAATCATTCGCCAACGCCTCCACAACCCTCTTCTCCTCGTACGGCCCCGCCTACTTCGGAGGAAGCGCGACATCTAGTTTCTCATCAACCGGCGTTCTTAC
>CAYHST010000080.1:0-2155 GCA_964359415.1 uncultured Candidatus Saccharibacteria bacterium
GTACCTGCGATGATGCCGACGAGAAGCGTCAGGGCGAAATCTTTCGTGGAATCGGGGCCGAGGAAGAAGAGTGCCATGAGCGTGATTAGCACCGTGAGCGATGTGTTGATGGAGCGCACGAATGTCTGCCCCAAGCTTCGACCGGCAGTTTCTGCGAAATCTTCCCTGCGTCCTCGTTCCTGATTTATGCGAAGATTTTCTCTCACACGGTCAAAGACAACAATCGTGTCGTGTATGGAAAAACCGAGAACGGTAAGGATGGCAGTCACGAATAAGGTGTCTACCTGCGCGCCCAAGTAATGCCCGATTACCGCGTAAAAACCAACCGGCACGATGACGTCGTGAATGAGAGTAACAAGAGCAATCAGACCGTAGAGCCAAGAAGAAATTGGTTTGGAAACCTTGCGAAAAGCAAACGCGATGAAAAGCAAAATGAATAGCATAACGAGACCGATGGCGATAATGGCCTTGTTTCGCAATTCGAGTCCTATCGTCGGTCCCACTTCCGTCAATTCCGCAATCGTTGCCGGAAACGCGCCATTGATAGATGCTGTGGTGGCGAGATTGCCGCGCATTTCGTCCGTTAAGGCGCCGGCACGAAGGATGTAATCATTTGTTCCGGCTCCTCGGAGCGAATAACCTTGAAATCCCGCTTCGTCCAAGGCGAGAGAAAGCGCTTTCGCGTCGGGCCGCCCATTTTCGTATTTAATCTGCGCGAGTGTCCCGCCGGTGAAGTCAGTCCCCAATTTCAATCCGAAAACAATTAGCGCTCCGAGCGAGAGGGCAATCAATACGCCCGTGAGCGCGAAGAAAGCTTTTCTGTGAGTGACGATTGGCATAAGGGATAGTTGGTAGTCAGTAGTACGTAGTTAGTAGTTATACAAAATTATTTGCTTACGCCACTGCTGAATAAGAATCTTGAAAATCCGCCCTTCGCGTCGATTCCGAGAGCCATTAGGAATGTTCTCGAAACTGAAATTGCCGTCAGCATTGAAACCAGAACGCCGAGGCCGAATACGAGCGCGAATCCTTTGATGAGCGATGTTCCGAACCAGAAAAGAATGACAGCGGTAATCATACTGGAAATATTGGAGTCGCGGATTGAAGGCCACGCCCTGGCAAATCCATCGTGAATCGCTTCCGCCGCATTTTTCCCGTTGCTCATTTCCTCTCTGGTGCGTTCAAAAATCAGAATGTTGGCGTCCACCGCCATACCAATGGAAAGAATGAAGGCCGCGATGCCGGCCGCAGTGAGCGTTACCGGAATAAGCTTAAACAAAGCAAGGACCGCGACAACGTAAAGGGCGAGGGCAACGACAGAAACAACTCCCGGAAGCCGATACCAAATAATCATGAATAGGCCTACCAATCCGATACCCCATAGACCCGCCGAGATGCCTCGTTCAACTGCTTCGCCTCCCAGTGTTCCCGAAACAGTTTCGGCCCCGATGAGTTCAATCGGAACTGGAAGCGCGCCGTAGCTCAAGTTCCTCGCAAGCTCTTTCGCTCCAACGGCGGTGAAGTTGCCGGAAATTATCGCCGTGCCGTCGGGAATCGCTTCACGAATGACCGGTATTGAAATCGGAACTCCGTCCAAAAATATTCCGAAGTAGCGCCCGACATTCGCCTTCGTCAGGTCTCCAAAGATTTTCCCTCCTTCAGAATTAAAGTTGAGAGCGACCACCGGCTCGTTCGGAATCCCGCCCGGGCTCTGGTTAAACTGGATTTGCGCGCTCGTTAAGTGCCTCCCGGTTATCGCGGAAGGTTCAAAAAATTCGTTCGCGTTGTCGAGTGTGATTCCAGTTGCCGGAGGAGTCGCTCCTTCCTTCAGCATGCGAAATTCGAGAACGGGCGTCTGCCCAATAAGTTCAATCGCCTTTTGCGTATCGGTAACACCGGGAAGCTCGACGATAAGTCGCTCCTCCGACAACCCCGCAAGCGTTCCGCCGTGTTCCGTCTGAACAATCGGCTCGGACACGCCGAAAAGATTCACCCTGCGCTCGATGGTATCGCGCAGTGACGCCATTGAATCCGCAACTGTGTTCCCTTGTATCGCATCCAGTTTTGCGCGATATATGAGCTGTGTGCCGCCGGAGAGGTCAAGCCCGAGTTTGAAAGGGCGCGACGCGGTAATTTGGGAGCTGTAAACAAACCA
>CAYHST010000081.1:0-2139 GCA_964359415.1 uncultured Candidatus Saccharibacteria bacterium
CAAAAGTACCTGTCCGTCAGTCGGCGCAAGAAGGCCCGCGATCATCTTTAGCATTGTCGTCTTGCCACAGCCGCTAGGTCCGACAATCGCCACAAGCTCTCCTTCTCGTATCGAAAGGTTGAGACCCTTGACGGCTTCGATATGCCGAGCCCCCAGCATATATGTTTTTGAGATGTTCTTGAGCTCAAGCATGAGATTTTGTCATCCATGGGAACAGGAATTTATAGCTGACCTTGAAGAGCAGGTCGGTAAATAAACCTAAAGTACCGATTATAAACATTGCCCCCATGACGTTTGCAGTCTGTAAAAATCTTTGCGAAGTAATGATGACATGACCAAGCCCAGAAGTGGCAGCGATGATTTCAGCTAAAATTATGAGCGTCCACGCCAGTCCGATATTTACCCTCATTGCGTCCCAAATACCCGGCAACGATTGCGGCAAAATAACACTGAAAAGTATGTTCCGATTTCCCACACCAAGAGAATATGCCACCTCGGTATATTCTCTGCGAGCATTGGCAACCACATCGAATATCATCATTACCAAGTTCGGTAGAACTCCCGCAAAAATCAAAAAAATCTTTTCCGTCTCTCCGATTCCAAGCCATAACATGAACAACGGGACAAGGGCGGAAATAGGCGTATACCGAATGAAACTGATTATCGGTTCAAGAAATGCCTCAGCTGCTTTGCTCATTCCCAAATAAATCCCGAGCGGTATAGCAATAACGACCGATAGCCCGAAGCCAATCAGAATGCGAAAGACACTCGCCCAGATATCTTGCAATAAATTAAAGTCGCGGAAAAGATTCCCAATCGCTCGCAAAACAGCGGTCGGGCTTGGCAAGAAAAGTGGTTCAACGAAGCCGGAATATGTTGCCAGCGACCAGAGTGCGAGAAAAGACGCAACACCAAAAAATGTCAGTGCGGCAGATCGGCCTTTTGGCGTATCCAGTTTAAGGTAGAATCCTTTTTTCATCAGCGGATATCATTAAGCAGGGAGGAATCTGTCATGGAATCCCCGCTTATTTTCGCCTTAATTACTCCATCTTGCAGATAAACTGCGGATGCCTGTTCAACGATGTCATATACGTTGAGTGGTTTTGATTTGTCGAACTTATCAAGATTGGCCTGTAAGTCGTTGAATTTGACGGTGTCGCGCATTGATGCAAAGTCTCCCGGTGTCAGACTGAACGCTTTTGCAGCAATCGCATTTCCAGCAGTAGTGTTTCTCGTCCACCAGTCAGACGCCTCGAAAAACGCGCGCATGACATTTTCAACATCGGCGCGGCGGCTTTGTATCAAGTCCGTTCGAGCCATGACAATATCGGTAATAACCCCCGGATAATCCCTGCTCGTGAACAGAACCTTCCCGTCTTTTCTCTCCGCCGCTTTTGAGAGCCACGGCTCCCATGTCATGCCTGCGTCAATCTTCCCTGCGACGAAGGAAGCGCCAACGTCCTCCGGATTAAGATTGGTGATCTGAAAGTCGGAAGATGCAAGTCCGTTTTTCTCGGCGATATAGTGAAACAAAAAGTCGCTTGGGAAACCAAGGCCGAGATAAACTTTCTTACCCTTCAAATCGGAAATGCCCTGAATATTCTTTGTTACGACCATGCCGTCCGCCCCATACGATATGCTCGGAGAGAATATCTGTTTGGCCTCTACTCCTGCGTCGGCAACTATCGGCATGAAGTCGGAAGTCAAAAACAGCATTTGTATCTGATTGCTCGCGAGAAGTTGTATCGCGGCATCCGGCAAAACTTCGACTGGCTGCGCGTTCACGCCATACTCAGCGAAAAGTCCTTTTTCTTGAGCGACATAGAATATCCCGCCGCTCGGATACACGACTACACCGATTTTAATCGGCTCTCCACTTGTGGGAGCTTGGTTTGTTTTCTGAAAACCAAAATATGCAAGCGCACCAACCGCAAAAACAGTTACGAGAACTGTTATAATTTTCTTCATAATCGATTATATTAATTAACACCTTATTAATAACGCAAAGAGCCGATGTGACGCGGCTCGGGGTTGACGTTATTGTAGAGGTTTCTCTACAAAAAAATTCCACAGCCCACGGCATTACCGCGTCCTATGGAAAGTTTTTGAGAGAGGCTTTAACCTGATCCTCTACTGCTT
>CAYHST010000082.1:0-2015 GCA_964359415.1 uncultured Candidatus Saccharibacteria bacterium
CGACGCCGAAGTGGCCATAGGTTGCCGTCTCGCGGAAAATTGGGCGTCTCAAGTCTAAACGTTCAATAATTGCCTGCGGGCGGAAGTCAAAATTCTTCGTGACGATTTTCGTCAGATTGTTTCCTTTCTCGTTATACGCTTCCACCATCACCGGCTCCGCGCGCCCTATCGCGTAGGCGACAGATACAAGCGCCTTTTTTGCGTAGCCGTTGGCGACCAGATTCTTTGCAACGAAACGGCACATGTATGCCGCCGAGCGGTCAACTTTCATCGGCTCTTTGCCGGAGAAAGCTCCGCCGCCGTGCGGTACTAGACCTCCGTAGGTGTCTACCTGAATCTTTCGGCCAGTAAGTCCTGCGTCCGCCTCAAATCCGCCCTGGACGAATCGTCCCGTTGGATTGACGAGTATCTCAATATTCTTTACCGAACCCAAGATAGGAGCAAACAAATGCTTGATAAGCTCTTTTCTAATTTCTTCCTGCGAGACTTTCTTATCGTGCTGTGTGGAGCAGAGCGCGGTAATTACTTTCCCTTTTGATATTGTTACTTGCGTTTTACCATCTGGTCTAAGCCAAGTGAGAGTTTTGTCGCGGCGCAATTTCTCAAGCCGGCGCGCGAGCTTACGCTCCAGCACCACGCCAAGAGGAAGCATCTCTTTCGTTTCGTTCGTCGCGTAGCCATACATAATTCCCTGGTCTCCCGCTCCGCCTGTGTCGACACCGAGCGCTATGTCGGGTGATTGCTGGGCGACTCGCACCAAAACCTCAAGCTTGTCGGTATATCCGATTTCTCTGTAAACTTGCCGCGCGATTTTCTCAAAATCAATTTTTGCTTTCGTCTTTACTTCGCCCCCTATCATTAAAGTGCCGTGGCTCCCGAAAACTTCCACGCCGGCCCGGCTGAATGGGTCCTGCTCAAGCATTGCGTCTAAAATAGCGTCGGACATCTGGTCGCACACTTTGTCGGGATGCCCACAAGTAACGCTTTCTACCGTGTATCTCTCTAATAGATGGAACATAGGGACAGTTCGTAGTTAGTAGTAAATGCGAACTCTTTAAACAATTAATCTCCCGACAGGGAGATTCTTTCGACAAAGCATCTTCCCTAATGGGGCTGGATGGAGCACCTTCTCCCGCAGGAGGGTTGCTGGTGGGTCATTAAGCCAGTTCTTTCACCACGCTCTTGATACGAATATTGGGTATGTGCAGGCATCATAGCAACGTGACAGAATTATTGCAATACTATGGTAATGGTAACAAGAAAATTGATATTGGCTTCGGCATCGCCATGGAGGCGTAAAATTCTAACCGACGCCGGAGTTTCTTTTACAGTCGAGGAAAGCGGATACAAAGAGAACATGAGTCTCAAACTCCCTCCCCATGAACTTGCAAAGAAACTCGCGCTTGGCAAGGCTCTGGCGGTAGCGCGGAAGCATTCTGATGCGATTGTAATAGGCGCGGATACATTAATAGTGCACAAAAAGAAAATACTTGGTAAGCCGAAGACGCGACTACTCGCAAAAGCAATGCTTGAATCGTTGAGCGGCGCAACACACACAATAATTACAGGTTTTGCTATTGCAGATTCCAGAACCAGGGAACATGTGAGCAAATCAGTGTCTACCGAAGTCACATTTAAGAAGCTTTCTTCGCGCCAGATAGACGAGTACGTGAAAACCGGCGAGCCGCTCCGCGCGGCTGGCGGTTACGCAATCCAAGACGGCGGTTCAAAATTAATAAAAGGCATCAAGGGAGACTACGATAACGTTGCCGGATTGCCAATGAAGGAGCTGCTAGCGGAATTAAAAAGATTCGAAAGAAAAGTTATGCACACCCCCCCGAAAAAACAGGCTGCTCGGGGAAATTAGGTATACAATATGTGCCAACACCACCGCCTAGCGGCAGGTGTTGGCCGAAATGTTAAAAAAAGTTAGTGAACATTATTTATTAGTGTTTTTTTGTTATCAAGTTAGTAATTAATAAAGGTAAATAATATGAAAGTGATTTCAATGTTTA
>CAYHST010000083.1:0-1927 GCA_964359415.1 uncultured Candidatus Saccharibacteria bacterium
TTTCAAGCGCGAAGCCGATGTGCGGCTCCGCGTTTACATACGGAAGCGTGGTCGTTAAATAGAAAGCATTCTTATGCATACCCGGTCAGTACAATGTGGCATGGTTTCTGTCGCAGTTCAACCAATCTATGACACTATTCATTCGACAGATAATTATATTTACGCCATTGAGGAAAAGCCACAACCGAGACAATGCCACATTGTCCTACCGGACATGGGCATTATTCCTCTCCCGGGCTCTCAAACGCGCGCCTGTTTTCAACATCTTTGATAAATTCTTGAAGCGCGCCAGCGGCAGGGACGGAAAGAAGCACACCTAAAAATCCGGCAAGTTTCGCCCCCACTATGAGGGCGAGAATCACGAGAAGCGGAGGCACGCCGACCACGCGCGTTACCACTAGCGGATAAATGAGATGATTCTCAAATTGCTGGGCAATAATATACAGCGCGACCGTAAGAAGCCCCAGTGTCGCGCCCCCGTCTACAAACGCGATGATGACTGCGGGAACCGCCGCGAGAGTTGGGCCGAACACCGGAATAATTTCAAACATCGCGGCAACGACCGCGAGAAAGAGACTGTGCTTCACTCCCAATATCGTAAGGCCGAGATAAATGAGAACTCCCATGATGACGGCGAGCAGAAGCTGTCCCTGCATCCAAAGCCCGATTTTGTGCTGGGAGCGTTTCCACAAATCTAGGACGTACGTTTCGTACTTCCTCGGTGAGACGATGCGCAGGAAATCTTTTACCCCCGTATCTATGACGGCAAAATAAAAAGAAAGCACAATTATGAGAATGAAGGAAAGAACTCCTCCGAACACATTGCTTACGGCGCTGAATGCGTTGTTGAATGTCCCGCCCAAATTCAGAGCGCCGCGCACCGTATCAATGACCTCGCTCGAGGATAAAGAGCTCGGCGTGGCGATTCCCAAGATGCGCGCGTACTCGTCAAACGCGCCAACACGACTGAACGCGTCCAAATAATTAGGGAGCGAGGACACGAACATCGCCAAATCTTCCAAGACCGAAGGCAAGAAAAAGTAAAATACTCCGAAAAATACGCAGAACAGCAAGATGTAGAGGATTATTACGGAAAGAAGCCGAGGCACTTTTCGTTTTACCAGTCCGGCAATGCCCGGTTCCATCGCGGACGCAAACACAATTGCCGTTACAACAACGAGCACAAGGTCGCGCAAGTAAAACAAAAGCCACGCGCCAACGAGCAGAAAGACGGTCTTTGTGACCGTTCCGGTCGTTATTGCGATGTTTAATGGGCGATTTTCCACGGTTCAATTCTAGCACAGTTGGCCACGGGGCTAAATGCGAGAGGCAAGCAAAGAAATAGCGAGGCGTTCCTGCTTGCCCGTGTCGCGGTCGCGCATTGTCACGGTGTTGTCCTCAAGCGTTTGAAAATCAATCGTAATGCACGCGGGCGTGCCGATTTCATCCTGCCGGCGATAGCGCTTGCCGATGTTGCCGTTGTCGTCCCAAACTATCTGCGGGACTTGCTTTTTCAGATTCTCGTAAATCCCGCGCGCTTTTGCAACGAGTTCGAGTTTGTTTTTCAGAAGCGGAAATACCGCCGCTTTCACCGGAGCTACGGCTGGATTGAGTTTCAGATATGCTCTTGGCTCGTTTCCTAAAGTGTCTTCCGTGTACGCGGTTTGCAGAACTGCCAGAATAATGCGCTCAACTCCGAACGACGGCTCAATGACATGAGGGACAAACTTATTTCCGCCTTCTTCCAAATACTTTAGCTCAACTCCGCTCGAAGCTTCGTGCCTCGACAAGTCGAAGTCCGTCCTATACGCGAGACCGAATAATTCTTTGCGGCCGAACGGAAAATCAAACTCAAAATCAATGGTGCGTTTTGAGTAGTGCGCGCGGTCTTCGGGCGGCACTTCCAGTTCGTGAACGGAAGACTTTT
>CAYHST010000084.1:0-1856 GCA_964359415.1 uncultured Candidatus Saccharibacteria bacterium
CCAAAGTATCCCAGGGGTCTGCATGTACCACGAGATAGCCCAACCCACGAGCATGACCAGCACGAAAAATGCGCTCATCAGCAACCATGTTCGGAATACGTTGCGGCTTTGTTCCGTGTAAAGGGAAGACATAAATGTTATAAATGTTGTAAGTGTTCTAAATGTTCTAATGTGAAATTGCGCGATTATGAGGACATGGATTTTGCAAGAGCAATAAGCTTAAAGTATTCTTCTTTGAGGAGTTTCTCTAATTCTATAACATCTCCTTCTTTAAGGAATCCCTCCTGTACTGCGATTTTTATACACGCGACACACTCCAAAGCCGATGACTTCGAACGCTGGATATAGAGTGCAAATCCTTTTTTCGTCGGCTGCCCGGAACCCTCGGCTATGTTCAGCACGATTGATGTGGCGGCGCGACGCAGTTGGTCAGCAAGCGCGTACGTCTCAGTCTTGGGAAACGTCCGTGTAAGCCGATATATTTCGCGGACTATTTGCATTCCTATGCTCCAAACTTCAAGTTCCTCAAATCGATACTTTATAAATTGTCCTGACATCTTACGATTATAACGTCTAGAACGTTGAACGCTTAGAACGCGACCTTCACCGGATTCTTTGCCGCTTGTTCATTGGCGCCAAGCTCAAAGTAATCGCGCGCCGTGAAGCCGAATGCTTTTCCAATGATATTTGATGGGAATGATTCAAGCGCGACGCTCAATTCCTGCACTACGCCGTTGTAGAAACGGCGCGCCGCTTGAATTTTATTTTCGGTATCGGAAAGCTCTCTCTGAAGCTCAATGAAATTCGTGTTCGCCTTCAAGTCCGGGTAGGATTCGGACACGGCAAAAAGAGATTTCAACGCCCCTGTCAGCATGTTTTCGGCCGCCGCATGCTCCGCGACAGTCGTTGCACCCATCGCTTTTACGCGCGCTTCCGTTACTTTTTCCAAAGTCCCGCGTTCGTGCTGAACATATCCTTTGACCGATTCAACCAAATTCGGAATGAGGTCATACCGGCGCTTTAATTGAACAGCAATGTCCGCCCACGCCTCTTTGACGCGATTAACCAGCGTAACAAAGCGGTTGTAGGCGAAAATGACCCACAGCCCTACTACTACGACAATTCCTAAAATGATGTATCCGATATTCATATTATTAACTAATTACCCAATAAATTTTGCTCAATGGCTCCGACTCGAACTTCGAGCGCTTTTAATCTTTCCGATTCAACTTGCAGTTCCTTGCGCAACTCCTGCAAATCGTTTTTTGTGGCGAGCTTATTTTTGCCTGAATCATTGTCGGTCATGCAAGGAATTATAGCATTCTAAGGCAGAGCGCAATACGCCACCCAGCGAGGCGACGCCTCGCTGGGTGGCGTAACCTAAGCCAACTAGTAGTCTTCTCCGCCCATCCCGCCCGGCATCCCGCCCCCGCGTCCGCCAGCCGGCTGATTCTTTTCTTCCGGCGCATCCGCGACCGCGGTTTCGGTTGTAAGCAGAACCGAGGCGGCAGATGCCGCATTTTCGACACAGCTGCGGGTAACCTTCAGCGGGTCAATAATTCCCGCTTCATACATGTCGACAATACTCCCCTCTTCGGATTCCGCGTCAGTGTTGGCGTTGTACCCGAATGAACCGCCTTTCTTTATCACTGCCTGCAAAATTACCGCTCCGTCTTCCCGTCCAGAGTTCTTGGCAATTTGAAGTAGAGGCGCTGAAAGAGCGGAGAGCAAAATGCGATATCCAATGGTGTATTCGTCGTGCGCTTTCGCGTCGATTTTCTTGGAAAGCTTCTCCCCTACCTTCGCAAGCGCGGAGCCGCCTCCGGGAACAATGCCCTCGGCAATCGCCGCTTTTG
>CAYHST010000085.1:0-1792 GCA_964359415.1 uncultured Candidatus Saccharibacteria bacterium
ACTGAATACAGAATACCGGCTTTAGTGCGGTTCCGCGATTGCTATTTTGATGAAGAATAGCGTCAGCAACGCGAAAATTGCCGCCTGAATAAACCCGACAAAGACTTCAAAAATCATGAGGGGTACGGGCAGGAAATACGGCACGAAATAAGCCACGACGAGAATTAGCACTTCCCCCGCGAAAATGTTGCCAAAAAGACGGAAAGAGAACGATACGAGCCGGGCAAGTTCGGAAAATAATTCTATTATTCCGACCGCAAAACCCATCACCGAGCGGAAAGTGACAAATATGCCCGCGTACTTAGCCGCGCCTATCGCGAGAATGCCCGTAACCTCTATCACGAAAAACGAGATTATCGCCAGAGCGAGAGTGACGTTGAGGTCGGTGTTCGCGCTTCTGAATAGCGGCGCAAATTCCCCCTCATGGTACAGCCCGACGCTCCCGATGCCGGGCGTGAACTCCAGCATGTTCGCCGTGAATATGAAAAGAAAAATGGTTAGGAGCAAAGGGAAGAATTTCCGCGCCATTTCCCTGCTCTCAAGCGTTTCGGAAATGTAATCGTAAACGAAGCTGAAAAGCTCCTCGAGAAGCGTCTGAAAACGGCCGGGGACCAGTTTTACGTTTCTGCCGATTATGTAGGCAAGAACTCCAAGAATGATTATCACCGCCCAGCTCATGAGCAAGGTGTTTGTGATTGGCAGCCCCCACAGATTGCCTAGCTGTTCCGGAGCAAGCGCGACTTTTATTCCCTCTGTCATTGTGAGTTATATTAACACAAACGAAAATACTGGCGAGATTTTTCCCCGCGTATATTCCGCGTACTTATATTCTGGCATTACTGACTTAAAGTATCCGACCGGCTATTATAAGTCAAAGCTGGTTGCATGTAGCGACTTCACTGCGACCTAACTTTACTGATTGTTTCCAATCGACTATCTCTCCTAAATTCCGAAATGGCTGCGCAAACTTGCGTCGCGTTCAATCACGTCAACTATCATATACAGCATGTCGTCCCCGATATGAAAATCTGCCTTCAGCAAAGTGATTAAATCTTCGCAGTCGTATGGATACGCCCAAACGCTATCCTGCAGACGCACAAATCCGATTGCTTGTAACGTAATCCGTATTTTTTGGCGTAATCCTTTTCGGCGCTCCGGTATGTCAAAAATCAGCACGCGCCACTTATTGTCCCATTTGCGCGGCGCTTTTTGCGCGCATTCCAAGAGCGTTAGGGCTCGCAATGTTTTCTCGCCTTTCTGAGTAAGCCGTAATTTTGAGTCTTTCCATTCCAGTAATCCAGAGTTCACCAAGCGCTTGGTAGTATTTCCCACAACGTATTTCTGGAAAGAAGATGGCATCAGTCCCGTCTTTTGCATCGCCCCTATCACGTTCGGAGCGACAAGCGCCGCGCTAAGCAACCCCGCGGCCTTGACCGTTTCAAGCACTATTTTGCGCAACTGATTCTTTTTCGTCCTTTTTCTGCTTTCATTTTCTAATTTTCCCATATTTTACTATTTTTATTATTTATATTTTTCTAATGTACCTATTGACTTATAATATCCGACCGGGTTCTATAAGTCAATCGTGCGCATGGATATATTTGATTATTTCCAGTTAAAGGAAATTAATGGTGCTTGAAATCGCGCTCTAAGCGCTCGGTTGAGGCATACTTCAGTGATATTTTAATAACATCTGTAAAATATGAGAAAAAAAGTGTGGGTTTTGCGGTCTTCGGGAGGTCATTAGAAAAGGTTCGCGCGGCGGAGTGATTCGGTATTTGTGTACGAGCTG
>CAYHST010000086.1:0-1673 GCA_964359415.1 uncultured Candidatus Saccharibacteria bacterium
CATATTCTAACACGGCCAGAAGCGCAATAAGCGCAATCCACACATATCCGAAGGTGCGCATAAGATTCTCCTCCGACGTATTAAGTATGAGGTAATTAAACAAGCCATGCAAAACAATTGCCAGGATAACTCCGAGGGTTGCATAGAGTAATTTTGACGCTTTTGGTTTGTAGAACGAAAGTCCAAGCGCCACGCCTATGACGGCGGAAGAAAGCACGTGCAGAAGCGTGGCTCCGACAAAACGCAGGTTTCCGGTAAGAACGGTCTGTACGAGAGTATCTCCCGAGAGCGGGCTCAAAAGAAAAAGAGCATTCTCCGCGGCGGCAAATCCCAGCGCGACAGCGACCATGTATATCACCGGGTCAATCGGCTCATCGTCTTCCCGGCGCTTGAGAACAGTGAAACGCGCCGCAAGATATTTTACGATTTCTTCTATCGCAGGCCACGCCGTGAATGTTGCTACAGAACTCAAGAGAAATGTTGCGGCGTATTTTTCAAGCGGAATAACGACCGCGACAGCCGTCATTCCCGCGAGAAATGCCAGAGCGATAAGACGGCGCGGTTCCGGATGCGCGGAATCTTCGCGAAGCCAGAACCACAGCCAAGCGAGAGCGGGGAAGATTCCGCCTGCAAGCGCCGCCGCGACAGGTGTGAGTTCAGTCATGTTGTGGCAAAGTCACGTCTGATTCTTTTTTTCTTTTCTCTTCTTTCCATTCTTTTTGCATATTTAGAAAAGTCTCAATACTAAATTGTTCCGTTGGAATTATATGAGAGATGTCAGGGTCACCAGCAACTATATATCGCTCACTCATCTTATCAGTCATCTTTATCGAATTGGTTGTTGTCGATCTCCACTCAATCCGTTTTAATGTTCTCCTTTTTGCAATGTCATGTATTGTTTTCACAATATTTTTGAAAATTGCCGAACTTCGATTACCGGGCTTTATATAAACCAAATCTACACGTAACCAAGGCTTTATCTCTTTGAAACTTTCACTCACACTACAGATTAGAAATCCCACGGCTTTTTTTCCTCGTCGCAATATTAGCCGCTCATACGCTCTATCTTTCGGGATGAATAAACTTCCCAGATACAGACGATCTGAATAATCGTTCTCAAGTATGTCTTTATAATCTAGTGCATTATCGGTACCTTGTTCCCATCTCAGAGGTTCCTTTTCTCCGGTTGCAAGGCTCAGGCTCATATCAAGGGCCATCTGGCTACCATAAGCATATCACTTTCTTTATTCGGCAATTCTTGCCAAATCGCTTCCGTGACGAACGGCATGAAGGGGTGGAGAAGGCGCAAGGACGTATGGAGTATGGAGTATAGGGTATGGCGGCGCGACTTGGAGGTTTCACCTCCAAGTTTAAGTATCGGCTTGCTCTCCTCGATAATTTCATCCGCGAAGCGGTGCCAGACGAAATGATAGATAGCATCCGCGGCGAGGTCCAAGCGGAAGTTGTCTATATGTTCGGAAACAGCTTTAGCCACTCCGCGCGTCTCTTCAAGAAGTTTTTCATCTGCGGCATTCAAAGGTCCGACCTCGGGCTCCCTTGAGGTCGGACCTTGGGTATCGCTATTCTCCAGAACGAAGCGAGAAATATTCCATATCTTATTCGCAAAATGCTTGTACCCGCGCACGCGGTCTTCGGACAATTTGACATCATTG
>CAYHST010000087.1:0-1612 GCA_964359415.1 uncultured Candidatus Saccharibacteria bacterium
GAAGGATTTGACATCAACTCGGCAAAGGTTGTCATAAAAGGAGCATATAACCTTCTTTCAGCAAAGAAAAACGCCGGTGAAATGGCATGCTGATAATATTATAGAGAAATACGGGATACAACCATACTCAATATTATGATAATAATTCAGGTGATGACTCCAACGCTGAAAGAACAATTACTTTATAAAAAAGCTTTTCTATTAAGCCTGTTTACAATATTTTACAATATTATTGAAGGTATTGTTTCAATGCTGCTTGGATACAAGGATGAGTCTCTTGCCCTGTTTGGTTTTGGCGCGGATAGTTTTATTGAAGTTCTGTCGGGAGTTGGAATTACAATTATGATTTTAAGAATAAGACAGAAACCGTTAAGTCAAAAAAGCAAATCAGAAATTTCTGCCTTAAGGATAACCGGAGCATCATTTTACCTTCTTTCAGCAGGATTGCTGGCGGGTGTCATATTAAATATCATCAGACAGCACAAACCGGAAACCACAATTTGGGGAGTTATTATTTCGATATTATCCATAATGGTTATGATGTTGCTGATGCAGGCAAAGAAGAAAACCGGAAGAAGCCTCGCTTCTGATCCGATTATTGCTGATGCCAACTGTACAAAAGTGTGTGTTTACATGTCTGTTGTTCTGCTTTTCTCCAGCTTGATCTATGAACTTACCGGTTTTGCTTATGCTGATGTAATAGGTGCAGCGGGCTTAATCTATTTTTCAGTTTCGGAAGGAAGGGAAGCTTTTGAAAAAGCGAATGGGAAAGAATTTGACTGCATGAACTGTGAAATTTAATAATAACGCCCTTTACAGGCAATGAATCATGGTTATGAATATCAATATAGTCCCCCGGTTGAGGATAGTGCATACCTATTTTTTTCCTATAACCGAAATTCCATTATCAATCCGCCTGATAGTCTCTTCCCTGCCAATCCAGCTTATTATATCGAATATATGAGGACCACGGGATGCTCCCACAATAACCAGCCTGAAAGCATTCATTATGGCGCCTGTGTTGTATCCTTGCTTTTCTATCCACGACCTGACTGAAGTTTCAGTTCCGGCAGCAGAAAAATCTTCGCATGCTTCAAGTACTGACCTCAGCTCCATTAGCCGCGATGGAGTATCTTCTTTCCACATTTTCTTAATTACCTCCTGATCATATGATTCAGGAGCCTTGAAAAAGAAGTCAGCCTGATCCCAGATATCCTTAACGAAACTCACCCTCTCCTTGACCAAAGCTATTAGAGTTTCCAATCTCACAATATCAAAATGATATCCTTTAGCCCGTAGAAATTCCCTGAATTCAATGGCTACCTGGTCGTTCGTCTTTGCCTGTAAATATTTGTGATTGAACCATTTTGCTTTTTCGGGATCGAATCTTGAACCTGACTTTCCCACTCTTTCGATCGTAAATGCTTCAATGAGCTGATCCATTGAGAACATCTCCTGTTCAGTACCAGGATTCCAGCCCAGCAGAGCAATCATATTTACAAATGCTTCAGGATAGTAACCCTCTTCCCTGTATCCTTTTGCAGTTTCGCCATATGGCCAGAAGAGGGGAAATACAGGATAGTATCTGAGTTACTCGATATAATCGAGAAGA
>CAYHST010000088.1:0-1543 GCA_964359415.1 uncultured Candidatus Saccharibacteria bacterium
TATGAAATTCTCCGCATCTTTGCAGGCACTTGCATCCGCAATCAACACTCCATTCCAATCAAATGCAACTAGCTTGATCATGAGAAATAATTGACCGCATTTCTAAAGATTTGCAGGCCCGGCCCCTCCTGTGGCAAGGGCGCCCCTTGGCGTATGTATGATTCACGGAGATTCGTCCAATGCGGTAGTTGCGTAAATCGCACTGCGCGCTCGGGGTGCGGCATGAGGCCCAACACGCGGCCGTTGTAGCCGGTAATGCCCGCGATGTTTAGAAGTGAGCCGTTGGGGTTCGCCGGAAGATTCATGTACTTGGCGGTTTCACCCCCAAAATAGCGAAGTGCTATCGCTCCCTCACTTTTTAGCTTTTCGAGAGTTTCTTTTGGCGCGTAGTATTTCCCTTCTCCGTGCGCTATCGGAATTGATAGCGTTTTGATTCCGGTGAGCCATGGGCTGTTGCCGGTAACTTCTAAATCCACCCAACGGCAAATGTATCGACTGCGTCCGCCAGCTGGCGGATCGTTCGCAATTAATGCGCCGGGCAAAATGCCCGCGCTCGTGATTATTTGGAACCCGTTGCAAACACCGAGCATGAGTGTGTCGCGTGAAAGAAATTCCTCAAGTTCTTTGCCGAGGTTATGTTTTAAGTGATTGCCGTATGCCTTGCCCGAACCGGTATCATCTCCATAAGAGAACCCGCCGGGAAAAACGACAATTTGCGCCTTATCAAGAATCGCCGGCCGCGCGATAATATCGTTGATGTGCACAATGTCGGCAGCAGCACCAGCCAACTCAAAAGCGTATTTCGTCTCGTCCTCCGTATTGAGACCGTAGCCAGAGAAAATTAAAACCGCAGGTTTTAATTTTCTCAAGGTTTTAGGTTTTAGGTTATAGGTTTTAGTTTTCATATAATTACCAATTCTTGAAAAACGAGCGGTAGCTTTCAGTAAGCGAATATAGCGATACATCGGTACATTGCCCACCGGTTTTAAGCGAGAGATTTGGGTCAGCTGTCGTTGTCCCTATTTTTGCGCACGGAAGCCTGCGCACTATTTTCTCAAACTCTTTTTCTTTCCCATTGCGTACGGAAACCAAAACCCTGCCTTGGCTTTCGGAAAATAAAATTGCGTCGCCCAATTTCGCGTTCCCCGGCAAATTCGTCAAGTCTATTTTTGCACCAAGCTGTCCCGCAACCACACACTTCGCGATCGCAATCCCAAGTCCTCCGCGCCCCACCCCGATTGCCGATGCCACGCATCCGGACATTCCAACATTCTTTTGGCCGACAAGATTGGTGTCGGCACCTGTAGACGGAATGTGAGAATGTCCTTTTCCGCTGATTGCGCGGGAAAGTGCGTCGTATATTCTGGCATTTTTCTTTGCATTAACTTCCGGCACGGTATTCCCTATTTTGTCTCCCAACATCGCGAAATATTCCGAGGCGCCGAGTTCGTCGTTCGTCTCTCCCACTAGATAAATAGAATCCCCTGCTTGTTTAAAATCAACCGTCATCGCCTTTGTGACGTCGGGAATAACGCCTATTGCG